>JAHHHF010000073.1 GCA_019359495.1 Goleter apudmare HA4340-LM2 | reverse complement strand
TATGTGTCAGAAAATCAGTTATGTTCACTGGTTTGAGGAGATTATGTTTTGTTGACTAATTTCAGCTTTTTAGGCTTAGTCTTAATAAAAATGTAAAGTTTTATATCAGCATTCAACATTTGTGCCTGTATAGTAACTTGTAGCCACTGGTTTTATACCTAATGCTAGGGTATTAGCCAAAATATTTGTCCATAATGTGATCACTCGCTTGGGGTTGACAGGAATACAAGTCTTTCCCATTGCGTGTTCCACTTGGCGGCAATCTTCCGTTGACTGTTTTAAGTTTGTCGTACTATTATCAATAGTCTTGCTACAAGCCGCAGCTAGTGTAAACGTCAAAATTCCTAAGAACAACAGACAGATAAGGCGACGTATAGATATTTTCATGAACACTGAATTTACACAATCGGGAAAATGAATATTCTACGCTTTCAGGCTGCATTGCAGTTGCAGCAGGTGTAAAACCCAAAATCAACCCTTCATCACCATCAAATAACTCAACCGTTGGTAATCCTGTTTCACCCGCCACTGTCACCCGAATAGTATTAGTATCAAGGTTAGTAACCGTTATCTCAGTAATCCCCTCAATTGGGTTTTGAGAACGGAATGTAAACCCATCGCCACTGGGTAAACGCAATTGAGCATTAGGAATATCAGCGATAAAATTATTCTCAGCACTGTTATTAGTAATTTGCAGTTGTTCTCCTTTAGTAGTTTGTAATATCACCTCCACACCGTTATCAGTGGGATTAGCCTGCACCCCCGTCACCTGGATGACCTCTGAAGATGCTGGCGACTGTGCTAACATTTGGGCGTTAGTCCTGGGACGCTTAACTTCACTCAACTGCTGCATCTTGGTAACAGGTTGCACCTTGTTGATTAAGGATTCTCCTGCAACTGAGTGTAGTTCTTTTTTCGGCTCCTGTTTCCCTGCTGCTTGTCCATCACTGATTTCTTCTAATCCGACTTCAGCCTGAGCTGATGGGGCAATTAGCACAGAGAAGATACTTGCTATAAAAATTAACCAACGCAAACGAACCATCACAAGACATCCAACTGAGAAGTATTTTCAAGAACTTACCAGTTTGCAGTGAAAAGTTAAAGCTTTTTTGGTCGTTAGCCGGAGTATTTTTGAACGCTAACCGGAATTTTTATACCGCATCTGATAGGCTTTCGGCCCCATGCCAAATTTCTTTCTAAAGGCGGCGGCAAAATAACTGCGACTGTCAAATCCAATTAAGCCAGCAATTTCTGTGACTTTCATTTCACTCCTGGCTAATAACTGCTGTGCTTGTTCTAAACGATAATCATGGAGATAGCTAAACACTGTCTTGCCAAACACTTGTCGAAAACCTCTTTTGAGAGTGTAATCATTCAACCCCACCTGACGCGCCAGTTCTATCAGCGATGGGGGATTATCTAAACGTTGCAGTAAAATTTTTTTGGCTTGGTGAATGCGATCTAAATCGTCATGCTTTAATGACAATGGAGAAACTTTACCTCGCTGTAGTTCAATTTCCTGTTCCAGCATCAATGCTAAAATTTCCAATACCTTGCTTTCGAGATACACTCGTTTGGTGACTCCTTGGTAAGGACAGCGTAAAATTTGCTGCAATGCCAACTGCATTTCTGTTGTCACTTGACCATAGCGATAGTAGTATTCTTGAGATGGTTCACGAAACAAATGTAGTAATTCTGGGGAAATTTCCCCGCTTGGTTTGGCAATAAATGATTGGCATAGTTGCGGTGCAATATGAACATTGACTAGTAACATTCGCCTTTGTGCTGATTGTTGGCTAATGCAACTTTGTTGTAAACCACAGCCGCAAAACCAATTCTGCCCAGGGCTAATATTGTCTTCTCTGGATTTAAAATTACCTGAAAGCAAAAATCCATACTGAATGGGATGCTTATATTCGTCACCTTTGCGTATCAAGTTTTTGTGCAGTTGATAGTCCTCAACTGTCAAATCTAACCCTGGTTGCAACTCAATTTCTCGTCGATACCCTTGCCCCAATACAGCAGGATATTTCCAAGTAACATCCAATACTTCTGATTGTTCTTGGTGTGTGATGTTTGCTTCTTGAAACAGATCCCAGTAATCTTGATTTGAAATGGTGATGGTCATAGCGATCGCTCTAGCAGTCAGCTCCTCAGTCAGCTAGATAATCCTTTAGTTAAATAAGAAATATTCTTAATTATTACACGAAATAGATTGTTAAAAGCCATTACTGTTCATAGAGATATTGTTTTGAGTGTGGCTTGGAGTGTAGATGGTAAAACTCTCGCTTCTGGAAGTAGAAACCAAACTATTAAAATCTGGAATGTCGATGTTGATAATTAGGGATAGGGCCTATCCTATCTTGTCAACAACTTACGCCGCAGCGTATCTAATGCGGTGTTTGCACTCACATGACGAATAAAATCCCGACTCCGCGTTGCGCCAAACTTATGCTCAAAACTGGCTACTTCACCATTAGGCCCTGCTAGACCAATGTAAACTAAACCCACTGGCTTCATATCAGTACCCCCAGTTGGGCCAGCAATCCCAGTGACACTCAACCCCCAAGGAGTCGAAAGGCGGGTTTTTACTCCCACAGCCATTTGCTCGGCAACAATAGCACTTACTGCACCATATTTGCCCAAATCTTCTGGGTTAACTCCCAATAGTCGCACCTTCACAGAGTTGTCATAGGAAATTACCCCACCCCAAAAGTAATTAGAACTCCCAGAAATCTCAGTCAGCATTTGCCCTAGTCCACCACCAGTACATGATTCTGCGACTGAAAGTGTTTCCCCTGATGCACGCAATAACTGCCCCACCACTGTAGCCAAAGTGTCATCATTAACACCGTAGTAATCCAATCCGGCAATTTCTTTAATTTGCTTCTCCACAGGTGAAATCAAAGCCTCTGCTGCTGCTTCCGAAGCGGCTTTTGCCGAAACTCGTAGCCTGACTTCTCCTTTTCCTGCATAGGGGGCAACTGTGGGATTGGGCAAATTAAAATAAGGTGCGACTTTTTCCGCCAAAGCAGATTCACCAATTCCCCAAAACCTGAGACTCCGGCTATAAATAATTTCTTTACCCCAGCCTTGGCTTTTGAGAAAGGGGACTGCGGTTGCTTCCCACATCCGGTACATTTCAGATGGCACACCAGGAAATGTAAAAATTGTCACATTTGGACGGGGTTGCCAGATGATACCGGGGGCTGTGCCTGTAGGGTTGGGTAAAATATCTGCACCTTGCGGAAGCAAGGCTTGCTTCAGGTTGCTAGGAGTCATGGCGCGACTGCGTTGGGCAAATTTCCGAGTCATATCTTCAATAACTTCTGGACGTTCTACCAAGGGTGCGCCAAAAAAATCAGCAATGGTTTCGCAGGTGAGGTCATCTGGTGTCGGCCCCAAACCACCAGTGAAAATGAGAATTTCTGCCCTGGTAATCGCAATTTCTATAACTTGCTTGATGCGTTCTGGGTTATCCCCAACTACAGTTTGATAGTAATGGGGAATGCCTAACTGCGCTAATTGTTGCGCTAGATATTGAGCATTGCTATTGAGGATATCTCCCAGCAGCATTTCTGTACCAACACAAATAATCTCTGCACTCATAAAATTGGCTAATTGGGAATAGGTAATAAAAAGTATGAAATAGAGTAGCACCTTAATGCTTTATCTTCCCATTACCCATTACCAATTAACTATGAATCATGACCAAAATTTCAAAACCCTGAAAAGACTATCGAGAGAGTTTCCAAACGCGCCAGATGGCGAAACTTAGCAAGGTGGTAGCAACACAGGCGTAGGTAAGGCCACTAGGTATACCAGCAACAGCTAATGCCAAACTGCCAACCCACAGAGTTAAACAGTAAATAAACAAAACTGTCCAGCGATGGGACAAACCAGCGTTGAGTAGACGATGGTGCAGATGGCGTTTATCGGCACTAAAAGGTGACTTGCCGTGACGGAGTCGTGCCAAAATTACTGCCGACATATCCACAATGGGCACAGCGAGAATTAAATAAGGTAGTAAAACTGCTGTGAAAGCAGGGATTTTCACCAAACCGATGACACCCACCGCCGCTAGGGTGAATCCCATAAAATATGCCCCGCCATCTCCCATAAAGATTTGAGCGGGGTTAAAATTATAACGAAGAAATCCCAGGGCTGCACCAGCCAGGGCGGCAGCAATTAGGGCTGCTGCTGGCTGGTGCATAAACAAGGACACGACTAGCATCACTACCGCCGCAATTCCAGATACCCCAGCCGCTAACCCGTCTAAACCGTCAATCCAGTTAATGGCATTCACCATCCCCACCAGCCAAATAACTGTGATGGGCAAACTCAGCCAGTTGAGATCAACTATTCCCATTGTGGGAACGCTAATAAAATCTATACTGACACCTGCTTTCCAGGCAGCAGATGCTACAACAACTTGCATCAACAGACGTGTAAAGGGGGATAGGTTGAGTAAATCGTCTGCTAAACCAATGAGAAAAAAGCCAAGACCACCTAAAGTGACACCCCAAATTTGCCATTCTTTTTCCGGTGAGAGATTGTCAAATCCGCCCAACCACCAGACAACTAGTAGAGAGGTGATAGTACCTGCGAAGATAGAAACTCCGCCCAGGCGTACCATCGGGCGCTGATGGACTTTACGACCACCAGGTTGATCTACTCGTCCACTTTTGAGACCAATATTCTTGACATCAGGCGTAGTCCAGAGAACAACCACGGCAGCGACAAGAAAGGAAATCAGATGATAAATCTGAGCAGGCATCTGTATTATTCAGTAAGTAGTTTATGGAAGAAAACCGGCCGAGAGAGGTTTCTAAATATAATTACGGGGTTTTTACTATTTATCAGTGTAATAATAGTACATTTTTGGACTAGGGGATGGGGCATGGGGTATTGAGTAAATTTCTTCTACCCTGCGCCCTGCTCCCCTACCATTCCTAGTCCCTACACTAAAGCAGGTACGGGAATCTCTAGGTGAGAATATAAGGGGAAGCGATCGCACAATGCCGCTACCCGTCGCCGACAATCAGCCGCTACTTCTTCGTTATCTGGAGATAGTAGGCGATCGGCAATGATATTGCCAATCTCAGTAAATTCTTCTACTCCTAGTCCTCTAGTGGTCATCGCTGGTGAACCCAATCGCAAACCACTGGTAATAAATGGTGACTGGGGATCAAAGGGTACTGTGTTTTTGTTGGCGGTAATATTTACACCACTCACCAGCTGATCCGCTTTCTTACCTGTGAGACCAATAGACTGCAAATCTACGAGCATTAAATGGTTATCAGTGCCATTAGATACTAGCTTTAAGCCCCGGTTTTGCAGTTGACTAGCCAAGGCGCGAGCATTGTCAATTACTTGGGCGGAATAGGTTTGAAACTCTGGCTTCAGAGCTTCACCAAAAGCTACAGCCTTACCAGCAATCACATGTTCTAAAGGCCCACCCTGACTACCAGGGAAAACGGATTTATCGAGTTTTTTGCCCAATTCTGCATCCCCAGTTAAGATTAAACCACCACGAGGTCCGCGTAGGGTTTTATGGGTAGTAGTTGTCACTACATGACAGTGAGGAATCGGGCTAGGATGAAGTCCAGTGGCAACTAAACCAGCAATGTGAGCAATATCTGCTAACAAGTAGGCGCCAATTTCATCGGCGATGCTACGGAACTTGGCAAAGTCAATGACGCGGGGATAAGCCGAATAACCACAAATTAAGAGCTTGGGACGCTCCCTCAGCGCCAGCTCCCGAATTTGATCGTAGTCGAGTTGTTCTGTTTGTTGACTAACACCGTAGTGGCAGACTTGGAACCACTTACCCGAAACATTGACTGGCGAACCGTGGGTGAGATGTCCCCCGTGAGACAAATCCATCCCCATGATTTTGTCCCCTGGTTCTAAGAGTGTCAAGAACACAGCAAAATTTGCCTGGGCACCAGAATGGGGTTGGACATTAGCATGAGCAGCACCAAACAACTGTTTAGCACGGTCGATCGCTATCTGTTCCACTTGATCGACAAATTCGCAACCACCATAGTAACGTTTACCAGGCAATCCTTCAGCGTATTTATTTGTCAGTACGGAGCCTTGAGCCGCCAATACAGCGCTTGAGGTAAAGTTTTCACTGGCAATTAACTCCAAGTGGTCACGTTGACGCTGTAGTTCTTGGTTGATTAACTCCGCGATTGCCGGATCAGACGAGTTAAGAAAATCTGAGTTAGTTCTAGTCACTTCAGCTATCCTTGATGGAAATTTTTCCACAATTGATTTTGCTTGGATGTCACACTTTATTAACAGTCCACAGTCAAGAGTACATATTCCAAAGTCTATAGTTCAATAGTTTTTGACGATTGACTATGAGACTGCTGCCAGCAGTCGGGAAAGGTTCGATTTCCACCTAGAAGGCCTAAGCCAAATTAGGAGCAAGAATCAAAGGAATTTCATTTTCCTGACTCCGTAATACTTTTCCCTTCCCCCAACCTTTACAAAACGTCTATTTGTGCTGACTTATATACTAATGCGTTAACGAATATTGCACTCTTTCCTAGTATCCAGTTTAAAATACCCATTGCTGAATTCACAGGCAGGTAATGGATAACTTAGACGTTTTACCACGTCGTATTTGAAAAATTTATGTATTACTTTTTACGTCAAAAAACACCATCTAATGTACACAAACTACAATGAAATTAGGTGTACTTGGTCATTTTGATTCAGGTTGAAAATACTCACATTTTTACTCAAAAGCACGCAGAAAGTTACCTTTGTCTGTAACTTGCATTAAAAAGCACATCTTGCTCAAGTAAGTTGGCGGAAATAAACATCACTATGTTGAGAAACATCAACACCCTTGCCAGCCTTACCAATCAAACCACTTACTACAAGTCGGCTCCTGAGTGAAATGTGGGAAAAAATGAGGGTTTACAGGAGATATGGGATGCTGGTCATTTTAATGGACGATCAAATCCTTGCCCCTGAGCAGGTTTGCCAATCTTGTTTACTGGCTGATCGCAGCGGCCAACCCCGTTGGCGTCGGGGTCAACTGCGGTGTGGTCAACAACTACGCCCACCCACAGAACAGCAGTCAGAGCAGTATGAGTGTATGATGGGTTTCCGGATTGCCCATATCGAATAATTGCATCTGCTAGTAATACCACACAACTGCGTTATCCTAGGCTCAAGTAACTGTTGAAATTTAGCCACAGGAGAACGCACGATGTCTTGGCGCGGGTCTACAACGGTTTCCGACCGGATTTTTGCTTGTTTGCCTTATTTATTGCCTTTAATTGATGGGCTGGTATTTGGTGTATCTTTGTTAACACAATTCCCCGCACTGCAAGTGCTACTCCTCCCCCTCCAGCCTGTAATCCAAATTTATGGCAGCTTGGGATCGTTTGGTCAGCTGATTGTGTTCTTTGCTCTATTTATTCTGGTAGTCAGAAATGAAAAAGTAAGTCATTTCATTCGATTCAATACGATGCAGGCAATCCTTTTAGACATCATAGTCTTTCTGTGCAGTATAGTTTTACGAATTGTGGCACTTCCTGGATTAGATTTTGCAGTTCAAACATTAGCCAGCACTGTCTTTTTAGGAATTGTGGCAGCAGTTGTTTATTCTGTAGCCCAATCTTTAGCGGGGCGTTATGCAGAAATTCCAGCCATTTCTGATGCTGTGTATATGCAAGTGCGCTGATCACTTGGAGAGACGTTGCATTGCAACGTCTGTACAAGAGTCCAGAGTCAAGAGTAACTATCTGGATGTCTATTGCCTGCACAGTATATTTGGCAGCATAGATGTTAGGGGACTTGGAATTACCTAACGGGCTGCCACAATGTTTTCTAGGCGACCAATGCCTTCAATTTCTACACGGACGCGATCGCCTAAATTTAATGGTCCTATGCCCTCTGGTGTACCAGTTAAAATTACATCTCCTGGTAATAGTGTCATCACCCGACTGATGTAAGACACCAAAACATCAGGGGGAAACACCATCTGATCAATACAGGAAGATTGGACTGGATTAGTCTCGTCATTTAAGAAAGTCTGTAATCTGGCTCCTGGATTTAATTCCCTGACAATCCAAGGCCCCAATGGACAGAATGTGTCAAAACCTTTGGCTCGCGTCCATTGACTATCCTTTGTTTGTAAATCTCTGGCGGTGACATCATTGGCGATGGTGTAACCCCAAATCTTAGTTTGGGCTTCTTCAGGCTGGCAATCAACGGCGCGATCGCCAATTATCAGAGCTAACTCTCCTTCATAGTCCACCCGTTGTGACATTTGAGGATACTTAATTTCTGTTTCAGAAGCAATAATCGAGGTAGGAGGCTTAAGAAAAATTAGTGGCTCGCTGGGTACGGGGGTGCCCATTTCTGCGGCATGATCTTTATAATTCTTGCCCACAGCTACGACTTTGGAAGGGGCACAAGGGGCCAGAATTTGATAATTTTCTGGTGCCAATGTTAAATCAGTGGGTTGTCCCTGCAACCAGGGCGGAGCATCTAGCACCTGGACATTGAGGGATAGTTGTAGTAACCCATAATAGATTTGTCCTTCTTGATTTTGAACTCGCACATAGCGCTGCGCCATAACCTTGATTAATATCCTTTTGGATGCAATTAAAAGCTGTTAGTAGTTGTTAGTCAGCTTTTTTAAGAAATCAGTAGAACCAACGGTCAACGGTAGAGCTGTTAGCCTCTGATGATCAAAAGCTGGATTCCCTCTCTCACAATAAATCCATAGACGCTTTTGTGGTGAGCCAGCACCGTGAATCCAGCACTGCAAAGAGAAATCATAGCAGCAGACTTAATTTTCTGAGAGCGATTTTTAGCGAGAGATCGAAACTTTGGCAGATTTGGCTAATGATTCAAATTGAAAACTGGTAAGATTATAGTTCCTTGTTGCTGCAGATGTTGATTTCTACTGATATTGCCTATCAATTTTATGTATAAATTACCATCAGCAACCAATTTGTCCATAAGGAGACTAAAATCATGTCACTAGTTTACGAAACAATGTACATTCTGCGTCCTGACCTAGGAGATGAACAGGTAGAGCAAGCCGTTACCAAATACCAAAACTTGCTCCGGGAACAAGGCGCGGAAGATATCCAAGTGCAAAACCGTGGTAAGCGTCGTCTCGCCTATGAAATTGGCAAGCACCGGGATGGCATCTACATCCAGTTTAACTATACTGGGCCCGGCACAGCGATCGCTCCCTTAGAACGTGCTATGCGTTTGAGTGAGGATGTTATTCGCTACCTGACAATTAAACAGGAAGTCCGCGAAGAAAAAGTTGAGACAGAGGCTGTACCCGCCTAAATTAATTTCTTAGTGCTGAGTTATTGCCACTTAGCACTGAGTAAGTTACAACATCAATAAAAATCTGCCTGTTTTGCTTTCCCTCTCTAGTATGGGAATGTTAAATTAGCAAATACTTGCCAAAGGCAGTATCACCGTAGTTATACCTAAGTGGACAAGATTCTGAATGGGAGCTGTAAGCCACTGTGAGCCAATCTGACACATCCAACATCCAAACGCTCTCTACGGAAGTATCGCAACTGCGCCAAGAGTTGCAACTTCGTGATCAATTAGTGCAACAGCTATCTCAAGAACTCTTCCGGTTAGTGAAGGGTAATACTA
This sequence comes from Goleter apudmare HA4340-LM2, assembly GCA_019359495.1. Taxonomy (GTDB): domain Bacteria; phylum Cyanobacteriota; class Cyanobacteriia; order Cyanobacteriales; family Nostocaceae; genus Goleter; species Goleter apudmare. The sequence continues at coordinate 219,680 of JAHHHF010000073.1, read as the reverse complement.
ATTTTATACCCCAACGGTCGGAGTCTGAAGAAGACTTGATTCAGTTGCAGTCCTTGCGAGAACAACTGGAAGCTGTTGAGCAGCAGGTGACATTCTACCAAGAGCAAATTACCACTCGTGACACCGAAATTTACCAATTGCGGCAGTCCGTGCAAGAATTAACTGATCGCAGTCGGATGTTGGAGCAAGTAGTACAGGAGTTACCTCAAATTTACCGCCGTAAATTCGAGGAGCGTATGGCTCCAGTGCGTGAAAAGGTGGCAACGCTACAACGCGAAAATCGCCAGCTACAAGCGGAATTGCAAAGCGTGAGTTACAGACTAGCACTGAAAACACGTAATGCTAATCATAGTGGCATCGATTTGCCAAGTTTTCCCCGTTCTGCATCTGAACAGAACAGTATTTCTGCTGTACCTAATACTTAAATACGAGGAATGGGGACTAGATTTTTTCACAAATTATTTAGGATACCCCTTTCAAGGTGGATAAGAATTTTTGGCAATCAATTCCTCTACAACCTCTTACCTCTGTCTTGAAAAGTGACGCTCCTCTCTTACAAAGTTCAGATCGGAAGTTTCCTCCAATCTGACTTTGCGCTGCGTCGCTCTAAGCGGATCTCACAGATGCCTGTCGGCAACCTCTCACAGAGTAGCCGCCGCTCCTACTTTTCGCTGTGTTCTCCGCGCCTCTGCGCTTAAAAAGCGATTTATTTAACCACAGAGGCGCAGAGTCAGCAGAGAGAAGAAAAGAAATTTCACGAGTCACCTTGAAAGGGCTAATTATTTAGGGTTGCTACATAACTCTTAATCTTAATATCTCAAAACTTTAAGTAAGCCGGTGAAAATACATCCAAACTATGTTAATTAATACAAAATAAATGAAATAGGCTTGTAGTAAGCGGCTCTCGCACTTTTTTACGCCTGGGACAAAGCAAGCTACGCATAGCGTCTCGTAGATTAGACTTAAGTCCTCTCTACAAGCATTTAATTATTTACTTCGCCCTATTTAGAGATCATTTATAAAGTAAATCTTAAATAGTGGACTGACACGACTAAAATGTTGCAAACAATTTGGGAGCATCCCAAATGTGTAAATTTATTTTTTTGTAGTGATGGCTCTTTAGCCCGCTTCCTGGACATTAGGGAGCATCTTGCTCCCACTACAAATTTTATTTTTGCAAAATTGGGATGCTCCCAACAATTTTCTTGTGGTGCGGGCATCTTGCCCGCTAATTAGAACGGGCAGGATGCCCGTTCTACAAGAGATTGTTAATATACAAAATTAGCTTAGACACGCTACTACAATAATTTTATTTTAACTTTATAAATAGCCTCTTAGACACATAAAAGCTTGTAGAGTAAACTAAATCTCTGCCTTGGTAATTATATAAAACTCTCTCCTATCTCAATATAGCCCTCCTGCCTATTCTCTTTCTTTGCCAGCTAATGATGGTGAGGATATTAAAAAAATATTACAAATTATTGCTGTCGTTTGACCTCACCATACATTTATTCAGTAGGATATAAAGCTAGCCAGCTAACAGCAAACTTTGGTTATTGTTACCAACCACAAAAATTTCCTCATAAGTGTCAAAAATTTCAAACACTGAATCTAGTTGAGTGAGTTCCAGAATCAATCGGACAGGGGCGTTGACGTTGCAAAGAACTAAGCGGCATCCACTCTGGCGTGCAGCTTTTAGTCCTTGCACCAGTGGGACTAAGCCAGAACTATCCAGAAAATCGACTTGCGCCAAATCAATAACCCAGAGCTGGTGGGGCTGGGGTGTAACCGTAGCCATCTCGTCGCCTAAAGCCATGCCACCCTGTAAGTCGATACTTCCTTGGGGTTTAAACAAAACCACTTGAACTTTCTGTTTCAGAGTCATGAATTTCACTGTTTAGTTGAGACACTATCATAAAAACAAAAAATTGACATTAAATACTCCTCCACTGGCAACGGCAAATTTGCTGCTTTGTCCAAAAATCTCAGTATAGCAGCTATTAACCGATACATGATGTTTCAGTATTCATGTCGTATAATTTGTCTTAACCTTTCTCAATATATGCATAATTAACAGGGAATTTCAGTAGCCTAAGTATCTTTTACGAAATTCTTATATTTCTCAGGTTTTTGATAAATATTTGATAAATAGATTATACTTATCTATAGTTATATGTGTGCTCGTGGTATTAGCTGGTAGATAATCAATTGTCAATGATAAATAGTTGATAGCTAGTATAGACTAACAACTATGGACGCCGTTTAGCGGCTTGATTGACACCCCACCCACAAAGGAGCAAAGATATATTACAAGTAAAAATTTGTAAAGGCGGCGGTATGGGATGTCTCTTGAGCTAATTTCACTAGAAAACATCCAGGAATTTGCCCACCATTACGGCTATTGGGCTATTTTTTTGGGAATTTTGCTAGAAAGTTTGGGCATTCCCCTTCCTGGTGAAACCGTGACCCTAGTAGGTGGGTTTCTAGCTGGCAGTGATGAACTGAGTTACTGGTTAGTACTAACTGTCGCCGTTACAGGTGCAGTACTTGGGGGCACTTGTGGCTATTGGATTGGTAGATTTGGCGGTTGGGCTTTCCTGCTGCAAATCGGGAAAATATTCCGCATTTCCGAAGTGCGGCTACTGAGTATTAAAGAACAATTTAGCCAAAATGCCGCGAAGGCTGTATTCTTTGGGCGCTTTTTTGCCTTGTTGCGAATTTTTGCAGCACCACTTGCTGGTATAGCCGATATGCCATTTGGACAATTCTTTGTGTACAACTTAGCAGGGGCAAGTGTCTGGGCTAGCGTGATGGTAACGTTAGCATTCTTCGCAGGTAGAATTATCTCCTTAGAAGAATTGGTGTCTTGGGTGAGTCAATTTGCGATCGCTGCTTTACTAATTCTTGTCGCCTTGATTGTGATACCCCTATGGTGGGAGTCCCGCCAAGTGAAGCGGGCAGCAGGTGATTAGGGAAGTAGGGGAGATACTCATCCTCCCCTACTTGTTCATTTCATCTCCTTAACCCCTAGTTTGCTGTGCCCAAATGCGAGTGGGTAGGCCCCAAACGTAGATAAATCCTTCAGCGGCCTTGTGATCAAACTGGTCTTCAGATCCGTATGTCGCCAAATCAGGACTGTAAAGCGAGTTATCGCTCCGTCGCCCGACTATCGTCGCATTACCTTTGAAAAGTTTTACCCGCACTACACCAGAGACTCGCTCTTGGGTGCTTTGAATAAAGGCATCCAACGCTGTTTTCAGGGGACTGTACCACAGACCGTTGTATACCAGTTGAGTGTAAGTTTCTTCAATACCACGTTTGTAGTGGCTGACATCTGCTGTTAAAGTTAGGCTCTCTAAATCCCGGTGTGCTTGAATTAGCACCAACATCGCCGGTGATTCATAAATTTCCCGTGATTTGATGCCCACCAAACGGTTTTCAATCATGTCAATGCGCCCAATGCCATGATTTCCTGTGAGTTGATTGAGCTGTTCAATCAATTCAACTGGGTTTTTTGGCGTACCGTTGAGGCTAACGGGAATACCTTTTTGGAAACCTATTTCAATATACTCTGGCTCATTGGGGGTATTAGCGATCGCTTTAGTCATCTCATAAATTTCTTCTGGTGGCTCAAATGCGGGATCTTCCAGCACACCAGCTTCAATACTGCGACCGAGCAAATTCTTATCAATACTGTAGGGAGAAGATTTTTTCACTGGTGCGGGGATACCAAAACGTTCACCGTAGGCAATAGTCTCCTCCCGACTCATTCCCCATTCCCTGGCTGGTGCTAATATCTTGAGATGGGGATTCAAGGCAGCACAGGCGACATCAAAGCGTACTTGGTCATTACCTTTACCAGTACAACCGTGAGCGATCGCATCAGCACCATATTTCTCGGCTGTTTCTACTAACACCTTAGCAATTAGTGGTCTAGCAAGAGCCGTTCCGAGAGGATAGCGATTTTCGTAAAGGGCATTGGCTTGAATCGCCGCAAAAGCGTAATCCTTGACGAAACTGTCTTTGACATCTGCTACTAGAGATTCACTTGCACCCGATTTCAGCGCTTTTTCTCGAACTGGTTCTAATTCATCTCCCTGGCCTAAATCTGCGGCTAAAGTAATTACCTCTTCCACACCCCATTCTTTCTTGAGATAGGGAATGCAAACAGAGGTATCAACTCCCCCAGAATATGCCAGGATAACCTTTTTAGCGCGACCCATTAGTTTCTCCAGATAGGAAAACAAAGAATGAGTCATTATTATATCTAACTAGTATGCGTATATTTTATTCATGCATCAACAAAATAGGAACTCGATATTAAGGACTATTTAATAACAGGATACTTAATATCCTCCCTATTTGATTTGCGAAAACTTATACTCAAATATCCCCAACTTCTCTCAAGAAGTCAGGGATTTGGTTTTGCACAAATGCTACTGTTTGATTTCCTAAATAAACTTACCAGCAGAATCTTTGCGTCGAATACCAATCACAGATGGCCGGGGAATACCTGTAGGTTGACCTTTACCACCATCAGATGTGGGGATGTTACTCGGCCAACTACTACCACGGGGGACACTGCGAGTTTGATTGAATATTGTACCATCCAAATCTAAGATTTCTATACTACGACTGAGGATTGTGCCATCGTTAATCGGGGAATCTTCACCTGGATGCTGTACAGAAATGATCAATGTGTCTCCCACGAAGGTCGGCCCTGTCATTTCACAACGGACTGGCCCGTAGGCAAACGGTATCACCTTTCCAGCGTTAGCACCGCTAGTAGGGATGCAGAACAACCAGTTATTTCCAAAAACTCCTGTGAAATTAGACACATTACCACTAGCTGTATGGTCAATAGTAGTTTCTTTCCCCGCAGCACCCACATTAAAACCGTTGTGAGTGTTGGTAGACATATCTGTCACACCCCAAACATTGGCTTGATTATCAAATACTAAGTTATCGATATTAGCGAAACCAACACCAAATTCAGATCCGGCCTCTCCTCCTTGGGCGAATCTTTGCCAACGGAAAGTTTCACCTGTACCATCAGCACTATCTTCAATAATTTTGTATAGTCCCCCTGACTGTTGCGTGGCGTTGGCAGCTTTACTTAACTTGGCAACTTGGAAAATGCGGGAATCAGGATAGCCGTCACTCCCTGGCGCACCATCAGTATAGGCAATGAAGACTTCTTTGGTAAGGGGATGCACTTCTAAATCTTCGGGACGTGCGGTAGGCGTTCCCCCGACTAAGTTGGCGGCTAAAAAGGCATCGACGAGGACAGCACCTTGAGAAGAATAAAAGTCAGATAGCTGTTGATTTTGATAAGCAGGTAGGGCTGTGGCTTCATTAGTGCGATCGCATTTAAATATACCACCATCTTGAGTTTGACCGACGATACCATTGCGCCGTGGTAGGGGTAGAATACCTTCTCTTTGCACTTTCCCCAAAGCCTCAAATTCTGCCGCAGAAATTACAGTGGGCGGAATTGGATTGGTGGCAGTATTTAAGAGTAGCGGTATCCAACGACCAGTACCATCAGGGTTGTAACGCGCTACATATAAAATACCCTTTTCCCATAACTGGCTGTTGCTCTTATCTGTTGGTGAGGAGACAGTATCAGTGCTGACAAATTTCCAGGTGTGTCCCCCCCGTCTGTCGTCCCCCATGTATGCAACTAATTTTTTACCTCCTTCCACCCGCAAGGTGACGTTTTCATGGTGATAACGACCCAACCAAGTATGTTTGCGAGGACGGAAATTGGGGTCAGATGGGTCAATTTCCACCATCCAACCATATTTTTCCCCGACTAAACCAAAAGTCTTACCAGTAGAACCATCGGTATATTCTGTTTGAGTCCCATCACTCTTAACTGCTTCTGTGACACCAACCAAATTTTGGAAATTTTCCTCAGCTGTTAAGATCGTTCCCCAAGGAGTAGTACCACCAGAACAATTGTAGGCAGTACCAATAATTTTGTTACCAATACCATCAGAACTGAGATTAAATACTTGAGTTGCAGCTGGGCCTGTAGCGATTAAATAGTTTTGATCACCTTTCTGGTAACTGAGATTGCCCCAAGCAGTCACATTTTGATAGCCATCTGTGCGTTGGCTGTTAATTCCCAATCCAGAAAGACCATGAATTCGACGATTTTTAGCATCTTTCACCACCGTAAAACGCTGACTACTTTGATTGCGAGCAATGCGAATAATTGATCCACCCAAATTGTATAAAAACTCCCCGTCAACTTCCAGATTTTTGCTTGTCGGTAAAGCCCTGCCAATCACCGAAGCAAAGGCATCGGGTAGTCCTACTAAATCCTTCGGGGCTTCTGGTACTAAAACAGAAATAGGATAACTAACATATTCGTGATTGACCCACAGATAGCCTTCATTTTGATTGTTGTTGACGGGAATAAAAGCAGTATAATCGCAGTTATAGCCGACGTATTCATCTTGATTAGCAAATACGCGATCGCCCCAACTAACTATTACATAACGTTCATATTCTGGTGGTACTACTACATCATCAACTACGTTGTAACTAGCTAATTTAACATCAGTAATAGCATCAAGCATTTTTCCCTGTGCAATTCCTGTTGACAAGAAACTCTTGTGTTGTTGATAAATAGGTAATGGATGGGGTAAGCGTACAGGTGTAAAGGACAATAGTATAGCTTCTGCTTGGTCTTCACCGCTCATAGCATCTAGGATTCTTTCTCCCAAGACAGCCACACCAGTCATACCTACAAAAAATATTAATAGCTGTCTGCGATTTAACTTAGACATGCAACTTTCCTCTGCTGTAACAGGAAAAATTTAGTATAGACTAACTCTGCACATTTATCAGAAAACCGAGCAGGATTTACTGGCAATATTCTATGTAAAAACTAGGTTAAATTTAGGTTAATTAATATATATTGCTTTTTAACCCATTTAAATGGGTTAAAACTTGAAGTCGGCAATTTATTTCATGGCTCTGCATTGATACAAAACCCACCGCCTTGAGTTTTAAACTCCGTTACTTCGTTTATGTAGATTTGGTTTCTATAGCAGCAATTTCTCATCACCAAGTATACTTTAGAAAGTGCCTCTCAAAAACACAGTAAACACATTATCATTAGTCTGTAATTCATTACCAGAAGGGTCTTGCCCGTAGCTATACTCATTATTTTTCCAAGACAGATTGAGTATTGGACTATCGGGATTTTTACCTAGTGTAAATCTTGCTGTCGCACCATATGGAGAACGAGCAGTATTATCATTGATGGGAGTGTAATAAGCTGACAGAGAAAAATTTCTGTTGAATTGAATGCCAAAACTTGTAACTAAAGTATTCTTAATAGAATCAGGTAAAACATCTCCAGTATAGTTAGTTAATCCAAACCAAACATCACCTAAATTCAAGCGTGTTGACAATGTTAGTGAATTAACTAAATCACCGGAACGGCTTTCTCTATCAAAAGCATAATTTAACCCAGTTGCTAACACTAAATTGTTGTTTTTACTCAATGATATACGTTTAGTTACATTACCTACTACTCGACTGTAGTAATCAATATCTGGGTTAATATAAGCCAGTAACCCACCAGCAAAAGTCCATCCATCTGTAGTGTTTTGTGTAAAATCCACGCCACCATATACTTTAACTTTTTCTGCACCTATCACCCCAGTATAATATCTTAAAACATCTCTGGTTCCTGTAATATTACCAGTGAAACTAAGATGTGGTGCATAATTTATCTCTTCTCGATATCTGCTGGTAAATACATAATTAGCATCTTGACTTAAAATAGTCACATAAACTTGAGAATAGAAATTTTGTAAATTTTGTGTAGAAAACACTTCACCATTAATATTAGAAAAAAAACTCACATCGGAGTTAAATCCTCCTTCTCCACTACCTTCACCGATTACTGTTTGTGGTCCGATTTGTACAAAACCCGCATTGGTGTCAGTGGAACGCTTGATTACAGGAGAAGCTCCCAACCAGATACCATGAAAGCTAGCATTAGGAACTTGATTCAGGCTTGTAACACCTCTGGGTACATTTTGAGCGCTCCCTATGCCTGCATAATAAGCAGTAAAACTATTAGCGGGTAAACGTATGTTGTTAGCAGCAAAAAATAAATTATTGTTGACATTAGATTTAACTGGTTTTTCTGAACCAGCAATATTAGGAATCACATCAGGTAATACAGTTGATCCTAGTTGTAATGCCGTATTCAATAGAGTATTATCATCATTTAAAATTAACCCAAAACCGCGTACTGTACGACCAATCACAGCTTTAGAATCATTAGCTCTGACAATTTGTCTTACTCTAGAATAAAATACTGTGGGTGTATTTTTAATTTCTTCTCTTCTAGTAATAGAGATTGTATCCCCAGAAACTGTACCTGTGTTGGGTAATAGTAAATTTACCCCAATATCCTGTCCATCAGCCCCAGTTTGAAAACCAGGTTGTTGAATTGCAGCTAGGGATGCTGGTGTCACTACATCACCTACGTTGGAAGTTTGGAAAATCCGAGAAGGTGTGAAAGTATTAGGGTCAATATCAGCAGATGTTAAACCAGGAGTATATGTACATACATCTTCTGGATTAGTACCTGGAAAAAGACAGGAAGCAGTTAGACTTAATTGGAGATTTGTACCCAAAATAGTTTGAGGTTGTTGAAGGCTAACTATGACTTCTCTAGATTTTCTCACTGTTTGTAGTTGTAGGTATTCTCCTGTTTGGTCTACAGTGAAGATATTATTGCGGGTTAAGCTTTCTTGCACTTGGCTGTTAAGCTTGATAATTCCGTTGACATCAAAAGTCGTATTTTGACTATCACCAAAACTTGTCCCTACAAAAAATTGTCTTTCTGTGAGGTGGTTTATTTGTGTATTATTTAAAGGTATTGTAGTAGTGAGTGGACGAATTTTATTTTTAGCAGCTATTCTAGGTGAAATAATATAATCTGGATCTGCTGGTACTTGCTCTGGGGTTGGGGATGTCTGGTTAATATCTAGTTGTTCAATTCTAGGCTTTGCGTCTATTTGTTTTGGTAGAGATTCAGCTTGTTGAATATTATTAGCATCACAAGATGGATTTTTTTTTACATTATCTTCTAAATCATCTACAGACGTAACCTTGGGTAATTCACTATCGTCGTGACTGCAAGTTTGAAATTCTATATTTTTACGTTCTAAATCCTTTACTTTCGTTTGCTGGAGAGGATTAACAGTATATAAATTATCTAATTCTATTGTCCTGTTATATGTTTGAGCGCAGGCTATTTTAGGAAAAATAATTACTGCCGGACTCAAAAAAAATACGAGTAAAAACTTTATTTTTTTGCCGAACTTAATCATCATAAATATATATAACGAGGCCAGGACATAATATTCCAAAATTTGAGATTTTTAGCCTAGTTATTACACATATTACTTATCATTTAGTCATCTGATATCTTGTGGATATAATTTTTTGTGATTAGAATTAAATTAGAGACACGATCGCTGCGTGTCTCTAACTGCTAAACACAAACTGTTGAGGGTGGATAGGATCTTAACTTTCTATCAGTCTGACCACTGATATTGATTAGTCAAGATTCTTGAAGCCCTTATCATCTTTCTGGGCTTATACATTGGAAAGTAAACTCACACCCAAGTGGCAAAGAGAAAAATACTACTGTGAAATCAGTGACTAACAAACTAAAAACCAGTTTCTACAGTACCGATGGGGGTTTCTGTGAAGGTAGCAATAGAGTTGCTTTGGCTAGTTCCTAGAGTGGTGTCTCTGCTACCAGTGATGGTGACTTCGTTGTAAATTTCGCCATCAAATTCTCCAGTGTCACTCAGTAATTGGATGGAGCCAGCGCTACCCAGAGCTGAAGCTGAAACAATACCATAGTTAACACTAGCAGTAGCAGCAGCATCATTTTTACCTACAGCACCTGCGGCGGCGATGTCGAGGACTACACCAGAAGGCGAAAGTGTAGCGGAAACAGCACCAGCAGCGCCACCTTCACCAGCAGCAGCTACGGAACCAAAGCTAAATACGCTAGCAGAAGCAGTAATTAAAGCGATCGCAATTTTGTTGAATTTCATCTGAACCTCTATTCCTCTTATCTATACATCCATTCTTTGTTGTAGAAGTACACACTTTGCAGATATGTCATACAGAATCTAGTCGTTAAGTGACTGGATGCACAAATTTTTTACTGTGCAAATACTCTTTGTAAATATGCAAATTTGTACTCCAGCACCCAAACTTGTCAAAACACAACTATGAATACATAATTGGTCTTTATTTCTGTTAGTTTTTGCTAGTGTGCAAATCCTATAACACTAGTAATCTTACTGAATTTTAATCACTTAGTCAAGTAGTTATAAGTTGTCTTAAAAGTAGTTAATATCAACGTTTTTATCGATTAACTCTGTATTTTGCCTGTAAAAAACATCCAATATTTACATTGACTTAATTGAAATTTTATATATTTCGATATTTATTTTACCTATGAAAATTTATTTATAATTTATGTCTATATTAGAATGTGAGATATGCTATTTCATATATTTTTTTAAATAAAACTTATTAAAATATTTGTGTATATTCAAAACCATGTTTAATTTCTAAAAATAGAATAGCTTGAAGAACTCTTGCATAAAACAAATTTTGTATATTTTTTTAGATTGATTACCTGAATCGTTTTAAAAGAAATTTATTTTTCCAAGTTATTTTACGTAAGCAAAAAAATATGTTTGCACTTAGCATCAATTTGAATTGCTGAAATTGTATTTTTGTTAAATCAAATAAACAGATATACCAAATAACATAATATTTCTTTGGCTATGGAAAAGAAATTATGTTGAGATCATGCAAAAATTTCATGTATCATAAAATTTTTGCAATGGCTGGTTATTTGAGGACTTTGTTTAGATTGACTAAATTACATGTGAGAATACAGAGAAGCTATCTTAGCTGGCTTAAGATATAGTAATGCTTTTGTTAAACTTAACGAATTACTAACACCGAATAGCATGAAAAACTCTAGTAAATCACCTGAATCCTTACCAGTAAAGGATTCAGGTGATTAAAGTTTTTGACTAGTAGAAAAATGGGGCGTAAATTAATCAACCCCTACAGTATTTAGGGTTTATGTACCAACGATACCGCCATCATTTTTGGTAATCACTACTGTTGCCGCGCGGGGACGATTAGATGGGCCATAGCCTTGGCTAGCAGGCCAGTTGCTGGTTAACCTTGGATTCGCTGCATCTCCACTATCCCCTGGGTGTTGGATATTGATGAAGAAGGTTTTACCATCAGGTGTAGAAGTGATACCAGTTACCTCACAATCTGTAGGACTGGTCAAAAACAGCCTTACTTCTTTGGTGTTGGGGTCAGCAGCTAACATGGTGTTGCTACCAATATTTACCAAGTTACCAGTACCATTACCTGCGTGGTCGGTTTGAATCCAGAGGCGACCGAAGTCATCAAACCACAAACCATCTGGTGAACTCATGTCATCACCGTTGATGTTACCCTGAAAATTTGATTCAGTTCTCGTGCTATCACCAGCCTCAAGGAAAATATCCCACTTGAAGGTGTTAGTGTCCACTCTGCGCCCATCTTCACGCCAACGGATGATATGACCGTAAAGGTTACTAGGACGTGGGTTAGCAGCATCAACAGGAGGACGCGACCCACTGGCAGCTGTTGTACCATCTGGACTGTTGGAAGAAGCTGGAGTTGTACCGCGACGACTGTTATTTGTTAATGTGCAGTAGACTTCAATTTCTTGGAATCCATTAATCCGAGGACGTGCAGCAGTCCACTCTGGTCTATCCATCATGGTTGCACCGACTCTATCTCCTGCTTGTCTTGTCTTGACAAGTACTTCAGCTTGGTTTCTGAAGCCATTAGCAGCAGTCAAACCGCGTTGACCATGAATTAAAGGAATCCACTCACCAGTACCATCAGCATTGAATTTGGCAACGTACAAAATACCGTTATCAAGTAAGTCACGGTTGGCGCCAATACGTCTGGAATCGAAGGGTCTAGAAGCAACGAATTTGTAGATGTACTCGTTAACCTCGTCGTCGCCCATATATATAGCAACACGGTTGTTGTCATCTACTACATATTGAGCGCTTTCATGTTTGAAGCGACCAAGCGCAGTACGTTTGACAGGTTTGCTATCGGGATCATACGGATCAATTTCAACTACCCAACCAAATAGATGGGTTTCGAGGGGATTTGTATAAGCATTAAAGCGTGGATCAACCTCTGGCCAACGATAGGTAGTAGAAGCTGCTGGTATACCGTATCTTCTCTGTGTATTACGAATATCAGCTGTCCTATCTTCCAGACCTGGGGTTGGAACTACATCTGTATTGGGGTTAGCAAAGTAACCATTGAAGTTTTCTTCACAGGTAAGGTAAGTACCCCAAGGAGTGTAGCCATTAGCGCAGTTGTTGAGAGTACCGTAAGCAGTGTAGCCATCGTTCACACCGATTTCTATTGAACCAGTGGGTGTGATGTTAAACTTCTTGGATTTCAATAGGGCGTCACCTGCTGCTGGTCCAGAAACACGTATTTCAGTATTGCCTGTGATGCGGCGACCATATTGAGATTTAGGTTCAAAAGTCCAGTCATTGCCAAATCTGGCCTTAGATACTTCAAATACAGACACCCCATGAGCAGCCTGAGATTTGCGTACCTTGGCAATGGTAACATTTGTTGTTGCACTCAAACCTTCACTACCGTGAAGAATTGATTCTTGAGTATACTCATGGTTAACGCAGAGGATGCCGCTATTGTAAGTCTGACCTGTGTAGTAAGACCCATCTATTCTGTTAACCCGGTTTAAAAACTGGCGTCCAGGCAGTGGGAAGAAGTGCATACCATCAGAGTGCATACCATACTGCTGCTCTTGAGCAGCAGCATCTTGGGTAGCATCAGGTGCCCAGATGGGAGCTTTGGGCGTAATGGGGTCGCCCCATGCAATTAGTACTTTGGCTGTGTAACCGTTGGGAACACTTACCAAGTCTTTTTCTAAGACGGGTGGTTCTGAATTTGGTTTACGCAAATTCGGTTTGATGCTCTCAAAACCAATGCCTTGAAATCCTACGCTTGAGGGGATGGGGGCTGCTTCCACGGTTTGGAGAAAACCACCAATGGAGACTTTACCTATAGCAGTCAATGCTGAGGTACCAACAGTAGTCATGATGAAACGACGACGTTTCATCCCCATGCGGTCAATGACATCACGGATTGATTCGTTGCCAGATTGGTTGAGTGATCTATCGTTCTTAGGGTGAAAACGGCCTTTCATTTTTGAGTATTCCTCTCTTTTAGGACTATCAGGTTGTTAAACAGTTAGTTAAATCTCTAAATAAGCATGAGAAATCCAGTAAAGAAGAACTTTGCATCTTTACATAAATTTCTTGGCTATATTTTGAGATTTTCTGTATTTTTAAACAACCATTAACCTGTGGTTAATTACAAGTTAAGACCAGCTTATAAAGCTTTTAAGTCTAAATAATTGACTCGGTTTATACTTAATCTAAGTACCAAATATTAACACTAGGTTATATAGTGATTAATTTGAATTTATTAAAAATAATTTGTTGGAGAAAAATAGATTTTTTACAAAAAACCTGATTCTTAATGCAAAAATATATTCTTTACATTGAAACTTTATATTTAAGACACACCAAAATGCTGTAAGGTTTCCATGACTCCTAAATCCTCAGACAAATTTCACCCAGGAACAGTATCAGAGCCATATCTGTCCTATCCTGGAGATGAATAATAGTGTTGTGGGTGAGACTGTGTTTTTCAGCGTTGTGATACCGACTTACAATCGCCAGCCAATTTTAGAAAAGTGCCTCCGAGCGTTGGAAGCGCAAGAGTTGAGAGATAAAACTCCCGTAACTGGTTACGAAATCGTTTTGGTAGATGACGGTTCTACAGACGGGACATTGATATGGTTGGAGAAACACAAAGACGAGTTTCCTCACATCAGGTGGTTTGAGCAAGATCATGCTGGGCCAGCAGTAGCTCGGAACTTGGGTGTGGAGCAGGCACTGGGAGATACAATTATCTTTATCGATAGCGATTTGGTAGTGCTGTCTAACTTCTTGCAAGCACATGCAGACGCATTAATGCAGGGACAAGAGAATTTAGGAAGCGATCGCTTTTTTACCTATGGTGCTGTAATTAATACTTCTAATTTCGTCAACCCCACCGCCGAACCCTATAAAATCACAGATTTTTCAGCAGCTTTTTTTGCTACAGGAAATGTCGCTATCCCTAAACATTGGCTCTTAAAAGCTGGACTCTTTGATATCGGCTTTCAACTTTATGGCTGGGAAGATTTAGAACTAGGGGTAAGGCTAAAAAATCTGGGTTTACAACTTATTAAATGTCCAGCAGCAGTTGGTTATCACTGGCATCCACCATTTAATTTAGAGCAAATTCCCCGCCTGATTGACCAAGAAATGCAACGCGGACGTATGGGAGTTTTATTTTATCAGAAACATCCCACGTGGGAAGTGCGGATGATGATTCAAATGACTTGGTTTCATCGCTTACTTTGGGGCATTCTCTCACTCAACGGCCTGTTGAACGAACGGACAATGGCACCATTCCTGCAATGGCTAATTAATCTGGGCAAACCCCAATTAGCCTTAGAAATCGCCCGCATCTTCCTGAACTGGTACAACGTTAAAGGCGTTTACGAAGCATACACTCAAATTAGGTAGTTAGTAATTAGTTATTTGTTGTTTGTCAAAGAGACGCAAAATTACGGTGTCGAAATGCTAAAAGCATACGCGTCCGTACAAAAGTCAAGGGTTGTTGCTTATACTTCGACTTCTCCTGAGGTAGCCGCTACCCGTAGCTTGCTTCCCCCTAGGGATACGCTCAGTACAAGTTGCCTATTCCCAATGCCCAATCCCCAAGCCAAAATGTGCTACCCTAGAAAAGTTCAATAATCTCGCACATCCAGGAATTCGGGTGTTTTCTAATTGGGAAATGCACCTGGGTGGAGGTTTAACCCGAATCGGAGTTAAAAAATATGCCAGTCGTTTCATTGGCTCAAATGATGGAGTCAGGGGTTCACTTTGGGCATCAGACCCGGCGTTGGAACCCAAAAATGTCTCCTTACATTTATACTTCCCGTAATGGAGTACACATCATCGACTTGGTGCAGACTGCCCAGTTGATGGATAATGCCTACAACTACATGCGTACCCAAGCCGAGCAAGGCAAGAAATTCTTGTTCGTGGGTACTAAACGGCAAGCAGCAGGAATTATTGCTCAGGAAGCCAGTCGCTGCGGTTCTCATTACATTAACCAGCGTTGGTTGGGTGGAATGCTAACCAACTGGACAACGATCAAAACCAGAGCAGACCGCCTGAAAGATTTGGAACGCCGTGAAGAAACCGGAGCTTTAGATCTATTACCCAAAAAGGAAGCTTCGATGCTGCGTCGGGAAATGGCGAAGCTACAAAAATACTTGGGCGGTATTAAAACTATGCGGAAGGTTCCTGATGTGGTGGTCATTGTAGACCAACGGCGGGAATATAACGCAGTTCAAGAATGCCAAAAGCTGGCGATTCCCATCGTATCTTTGCTGGATACCAACTGTGACCCTGATGTAGTAGATATTCCCATCCCTGCAAATGACGACGCCATCAGATCGATTAAGCTGATTGTCGGCAAACTAGCAGATGCTATTTATGAAGGTCGTCATGGTCAGCTGGATGCGGAAGATGATTACGAAGATTACGACGGTGCTGAGTACGACGAAGAGTATGACGAAAGTGAGTACACTGACTCAGTAATTCCCGACGAAGAAGAGGAAGAATAAATCAATAAATGGGGAAGAGACGTAGCTAAAATTTCATACTTTATCCAGTAAACTTCAGACTTCATATTTTTTCTTCCCCAGCCCTGAGTAAGATAGAGATACTCAACACCCGTGAGCGATTACAACTCGAGGTCAAGTAGGAATTGAGGCAACATGGCGGAAATATCTGCAAAACTAGTCCAAGAGCTACGCCAAAAAACTGGTGCTGGCATGATGGACTGCAAAAAAGCGCTAAAAGAAACTGATGGCGACATCGACAACGCTATAGATTGGCTGCGACAAAAGAACTTAGTCTCGGCGGGTAAAAAAAGCGATCGCATTGCCGCAGAAGGTCTAGTAGACACCTACATTCAACCCGGTGGTCGGGTAGGTGTACTGATAGAAGTCAACTGCCAAACCGATTTTGTTGCCCGTAATGAGGCTTTTAAAAATCTAGTTAAGAACTTGGCTAAGCTCGCAGCGACTGCTGATAGTGTTGAATCTTTGTTAGCTCAACCCTATATTCAAGATCAAAGCTTAACTGTAGAAGATTTCATCAAGCAAATCATTGTCACTTTGGGCGAAAACATCCAGGTGCGTCGCTTTGAGACCTATGCATTAGCAGAAGGCACATCAGGTATAGTAGACAGCTACATTCACACTGGTGGTCGAGTTGGTGTACTGGTAGAGTTGAAATCCCAAACTGACGCTGCTGCTGTTAATGAAGAGTTCCAATCTTTGGCACGAAACAGCGCCATGCAAGTTGCGGCTTGTCCCAATGTGGAATATGTCAGCGTCGATCAAATCCCTGCCGAAGTCGCCCAAAAAGAAAAAGATATTGAAATGGGGCGGGATGATTTGGCGAACAAGCCAGAAAACATCAAAGAAAAAATTGTTCAGGGACGGATTGAAAAACGCCTGAAAGAATTGACTTTGTTGGATCAGCCTTTCATTCGTGATCAGAGTATTTCAGTAGAAGACCTGGTGAAGCAAGTGAAGGCTAAAGTAGGCGAGGAAATCCAAGTCAATCGCTTTGTGCGCTTTGTACTAGGCGAAGGCATAGAAAAGCAAGAAAGTAACTTTGCAGAAGAGGTTGCTGCACAAATGGGCAGGAAGTAATTTAGTCATTAGTAAGTTAACGCTTGACTAAATCCACGAATGACTTTATGACAATACAGGTCAAGCAAAATACGCTGACCTGTATTTTATTAGATTGGAAATTAGGCAAATCTTGACCCTTGACTCTGGAATTTTGACCAAAAGATCAAGGACTAAAGTCCTGACTACGAACTTTTAGATGGTTATCTTACAATGATTAGGTACACTTGTACCATAATGAAGATATGACAAGAGCAATTGAGCGAATTGAGCGGGATATAACAGTGCTGCAAGAAGCGATAGGTGCGATCGCAGCACAACTCCACAGCGCTTATGCTAGTTATCTAGTCACTTTAGGGGAAGCTGTTCGCCAACAGTTGATTCTGGCAAGTTACCACTTGTGTACTCAAGGATATCCCGAAAACTTCCTCAGTTTGTCATTGAATCAGAGACAACAGTTGCAACAAGCTATCCGTAAGTTAGGTTATGGGGCATCTGAGAAGTTGCTTACTGTCATCAGCAGTGAGGGAGATGCAGAAGATGAGGGAGATGAGGGAGATGAAGAGAACAATTATTCTCTCGTCGCATCTACTTCCTCTAACCTTTCTAACCCAATAGAATTGGCAGCATGGCAACAGAACCTGGAAGATGAGATGCAAAGTACCCTCAAAAAAGTATCCCGTGACACTAATGCTCTATTACAAAAAGCAGGTATACTACCCAAAAAATTACCAGAACCAATTTTAGAAGCCGCAGCCGCAGCCGCCGCAGCAGTATCAGAAGCATCTGCTGAGGTCATCCCAGGTCCACCCAATTTATTAAACTTGGTAATTGAAATTGAGAATGAGCAAGATGCACAAGATTCCAACCTGACACAAATCATGGCTATTAATCTAAAGCTAGGAGAAATTGAATTTGCCGATGCTACACTCGCTTCTGCACGCAAGCAAATTCGCAATATCTTAAATCAGTTAAACAAGGTAGGGCGGGAGTATCAAAAGAAGCAACGAGAACGGACAATTGCCGAAGCTGAAGCCGCATGGCGTGCTATTTGGGTTGATAATTAGGAATTAGTTATTTGTCATTTGTTATTTGTCCAGGGTCAAGAGTCAAGAGTTATTGGTGAATGACTATTGCCCCATGACGCTAGTTTGCTTAAGTCGGGAAACCCGCCCACGCAACTGGCTCCCCAATGCCCAATGCCCAACGCCATATGCTTAATGACACACCAGATTGGATAAGATTGCAAAAAGCCCTAGCAATAGAGGCAGAACGCGGCTTTACAGACTTGATGGGCAAGCAATATCGCTTCAGTGAATTTCTCAGCCTCACTTTTGGGAAATTCCCCACAGCTTTACCCCCAACTGAACGCCCTCGTTGGCAAGGGCTAGCGGTGCAATTTGCTAATTATCCCCATCTGGAACTGCCAGCTAAACAACACTTGGTAGCAGAAACACGTAGATATTTGTATCAGTTACAGCAAGAACAGGAAGAAGGGGAGAGGGCGAAACAGGAACCAGGGGAACAGAGGGAGCAAAGGAAAAATTATCAATCTGCTAAATCTCCGGCCACCTCACCAATTGTGGCTGAGGTGAGTCGGAGGCTGGCTCCAAAAATTGATCAAAAACTCAGTGATTTACCAGAAATAGGCATCCGCAAAGCTGACAGTTTAGCGCGTCTGGGTTTGTATACTGTGCGCGACTTACTTTTTTATTATCCCCGCGACCACATTGACTATGGGCGTCAGGTGAATATCAGCGAGTTAGAGGCGGGTGAAACGGTGACACTTGTCGCCACCGTGAAGCGTTGCAACTGCTTTAATAGCCCCAAAAATCAGAAATTATCAATTTTAGAATTGATCCTGAAAGATAACACTGGTCAAATTAAAGTGAGTCGCTTTTCTGCTGGGACACGCTTTACGAGTCGTGCTTGGCAAGAAAGTTTAAAGCGTCGCTACCCAGTAGGTAGTATGATTGCCGCTTGTGGGTTGGTGAAAGCTAGTAAATATGGCTTGACGCTAGATAACCCAGAGCTAGAAGTGTTGGCACATCCTGGAGATCCGATTGATTCGCTGACAATTGGTCGAGTCGTGCCCATTTATGGACTAACTGAGGGTGTGGTGGCGAATACAGTGCGACAAGCGGTAATAGCGGCTTTACCTGCTGCGGCGCATTTGAAAGATCCCTTGCCTAATGGTTTACGAGAGAAGTATGGTTTGATGGAATTGAAAGATGCGATCGCTAATGTTCACTTTCCCTCAGATAGTGCCACTCTGCAAGTTGCCCGTCGCCGTCTAGTTTTTGATGAATTTTTCTACCTGCAACTGAGCTTATTGCAACGTCAACAGCAAGCAAAAGCTATCCAAACCAGCGCTATCCTCGCCCCCAAAGGGCAGCTTTTAGAAAAATTCTATGAATTACTACCTTTTCAACTGACTGGCGCACAGCAGCGAGTAGTCAACGATATCCTCAACGACTTGCAAAAACCTGCACCGATGAATCGATTGGTGCAGGGTGATGTCGGTTCTGGTAAAACTGTGGTGGCGGTAGTGGCTATTCTCGCAGCGATTCAATCAGGCTACCAAGCGGCGTTGATGGCTCCTACAGAAGTGTTAGCAGAACAGCATTATCGCAAGTTAGTTAGCTGGTTTAACTTGTTGCATTTACCAGTGGAATTACTGACAGGTTCCACTAAAACCGCTAAACGGCGACTGATTCATTCCCAATTAGAAACGGGAGAATTACCCCTGTTAGTGGGAACTCATGCTTTAATTCAAGACCCGGTAAACTTTCAGCAACTGGGCTTAGTGGTAATTGATGAACAGCATCGCTTCGGGGTAGAACAACGGGCGCGTTTGCAGCAAAAAGGCAACCAACCCCATGTATTAACTATGACCGCTACACCCATCCCCCGCACACTAGCCCTGACGATACACGGGGATTTGGATGTTAGCCAAATTGACGAGTTACCACCAGGAAGGCAAAAAATTCAGACGACATTGCTGACTGCACAGCAACGCACCCAAGCTTACGACTTAATGCGGCGAGAAATTGCTCAAGGACGCCAAGTGTATGTGGTGTTGCCTTTGGTAGAAGAATCAGAAAAATTGGATTTGCGATCGGCTGTAGATGAGCATCAAAAGTTACAAGAAAGTATTTTTCCCGAATTTCAAGTCGGGTTGTTGCATGGTCGCATGAGTTCCGCCGATAAAGACGAAGCCATTACTAAATTCCGCGATCGCCAAACGCAGATTTTAGTTTCTACTACAGTAGTAGAGGTAGGCGTAGATGTACCGAATGCTACAGTCATGTTCATTGAACATGCGGAACGTTTTGGCTTATCGCAACTCCACCAACTGCGGGGGCGCGTTGGTCGTGGTGCAGATCAGTCCTATTGTTTGTTAATGAGCAGTTCTAGAAGCCCTGACGCCCAACAACGGCTGAAAGTATTAGAGCAATCTCAGGATGGCTTTTTCATTTCAGAAATGGATATGCGTTTCCGTGGTCCTGGGCAAGTACTGGGAACTCGTCAATCAGGTGTACCCGATTTTACCTTAGCGAGTTTGGTGGAAGATGAGGAAATTTTACTGTTAGCGCGACAAGCCGCAGAGAAGGTGATTGAGATTGATGTGAGCTTGGAGCGTTGGTATTTGATGAGAGCAGAGTTGAAGTATCGGTATGAGCGGTTAATGGGTGGAGCGATTATGACATGATATGTGAGTGGGTCTAGGGGTGAAATCAAATCTTTTTTTATCTCACGCAGAGGCGCAGAGAGCACAAAGGAAAGAGTTACAGCGAGTCCAGCCTTGTGAAGTGTATGTTAGACATTTCTCTCTTCCACGGTTAGCCCAATTTCCTGTCCGTAGGATAATTCCAATGTGTGACCGTCAGGATCTCGCAAAAACGCCCAATATCCGATGGGATAACCAGAATCTTTGGGTTCTTCTATTAGTATGCCTGCTTGACGAGCGCGATCGCACAGTGCATCCATTGCTTCTCGACTCTGACAGCCAACTCCTAGATGTGCTAATGGCGAGAGAATAGGATGGACTGACTTGGTTTCAATCAGCACAATTGCAAAGGGGCGAGTGTAATCCGTCAGCCAAGCGACTTTCACCCCTGTTTGTGCATCAATGCGAGAATGAGCTACTTGCATTTGAGCATAGATAGTGTAGAACTCAATACTTTTTTGAATGTGGGAAACAGGTAGAGCAATATGTGTCAGTCCAATATCAACCATTGTCGGTTCCTGATTCGGAATTCACAATTTTTGAGTCAAAAATAGAGGAGAGAGGAAAGTGATGTCACTAACAGCGATCGCTACAACTTTACCTCTCCAGTTTCATTGTCTATTGCTTGTCTCTACGAGTAGTTTGTCAATCAAATCAGATGGATATAGTATTTCAAAACTAAGTGAACTCAATAGTCTCCACAAAATTCAAAATCTTGTCTTTGATGCTTTCGGCTTCTGTTTTCAGGGAACTAGGAGTTTCACCGTTAAAGAAGCTGCGCTGGTTGCTAACTATATACAAAAATTCGGCGTTGATAAAGGTGAGTAACCCACGATAAGCATCTAATCTAGTAGCATTACCGTTATTTTCTTGCTTGGAAATTGTTGAACCTTTGGGCATATCTACTAACACGAAATAAGCCCCTGTCAGCGTGTCTTCTAAGTATTCGCTATGCTTTATCTGAGCACCGGGTATGTTAGCAGAAATCGCCTGAGGTACATATTTTTCTACTAAAATTGCTTGGAGATATGCAATTTTTCCAATGGATTCTATTTCCTCTACTTGTTCTGGTGGTACAGGATAATAGTCAATTCTGAACAAAGTGCCAAAGTCATCAGAAAAACCGACTACCCCTTCTTGACTTTGGATTCTTCCTCCCTGTTGGGATTGAACTGGAATTGGTACTGTAAAATTACCCAAGGGGGATTCATATAATTGTTCGCCGTATTCGTCTACTACTACTGTGTCATCTTCATCGTCTACAAATTCTTCATTTTCTGCTTCTTGAAAAGCAGCGATTACTTCTTGTACAATTTCTTCTGCTTCTTCATCTTCCAAGTCTAAAGCTACTTGTAGCTGTTGGAGATAAGGTTGTTTCTTGCTAGGGATAGCTAGTTCATCGTCTAAAAGGATGATAACTCCCGCAGCAAAAGCATCTAGTACGATGTCATCTGAAAGAGATTCTCTGGCGGTATTAAATAGAGAGCCGATGCCTTCATTTTCGGCTATGCTGATGAGCCTATCGACTATTTCTGTGATTTCATCTTCTGAGTATTCTTCAAAAACCTCAAAATCCCAGAGAATTGAGCCTAAAATTTCTGCATCTACTTCTTCTAATGATGAGTCAGCAATTGTTGTAACCACAGCGATCGCTGCTACTGCTTCTTCTGGACTCAATGATTCTTCTGATGCATCTGGTGAGTTGAAAATTCTATCATATTTAGTCATTATTACTACCTCTTATGATTATTTACTTAATGCTGATTGGGAGTATACAAAAACTGATTAGCCATGTGTTCATAAAACTTGAGATCATTCCAGTAACCCAGGTGTCCTTGGCTTCCCCAAGATGCTTGATATTCCATTTCAATGTTATCTAGGTTTTCGTAATAATCTAAACTTCCACTAATTGGATCTTTTTGATGATAGTAATTGAACCAACGGAGTTGATTCAGTTGACATACCACTGGACTACAACTAAAGTATTGTGATTTTTGCACAAGTTCGGTTGTGGATTTGGGTTTCACACGGAAGGAGTTAAGGTGTTCTAAAATTCGCTTGCGGATATATTGATTTTCTCGTGCTGTTTCCTGGAAGAAAAAAGCAATTTTATCCAGTGGCGAACCAAAGGTAACTAACCCATTCAATTTATCAATTAACATACTTTTGCCCTGATCTGGAGCCAGACTGGCTTCAATACAAAGTTGATTCAACGTATCATAAGCAATACAGCTACCAAGAGAATGTCCAGCTAGGATTACTTGGTTATAATCTGCTTGCTGATCTTGAAGAATCTCCTGGAGCAATGTTAAAGATTCTGTGACTACTCGCTGTCGAATCTTGAAATAAGCTGAACGGGGATTGGTTTTCGTATAAATGGCAATATCTCCAATAAAATTAACTAATGCTGGAGTGACGATCGCTTTACTTAATTTCCATGCTGAACCTAAAAAATTACCTTTGAAAAATGGGCCTAATAACGATAAAATTAACCAAGTTCCTAGTCGCAACACAGGATAGAACAAGTTAAATAGGCGCAAGAATATTGTGAGCGATCGCAGACGGAATTTAAACAAACTCTTACTACTCCTATGTTGTAGCAGCTGCTCTAATAGATATTGGTTATCTTTGCGTCCGTAAAAATCAATTGTCCCATCAAGTGTCTGCTCTGCCCACTGCAATACTTCAGGTACAGTAATTTTATTTTCTGTCTCAGGTGCCCAGTAGTATTCGTGAATGTCTATGAACCAATCTTGTGTAAGATCGCTGGGACTCAATCTCACAAAGCTTTCTGTCCACAGAGCACCAGTAGATAATCTACGTTTAGCCATTAAGTGCTCTAGCTGGATATGTACTTTCTGCTGTTCAAAGTATCTGACAAAGTTTTGGGCAAAATAGTCCAAAGTTTCAAAAGGACTCTGTTCCCCAATCCCGTGAATGAGCAAAAACGCTGTGCGTCCTTGAGGAAATCTCACATGTAGAGGTGTATTAGTCATGGTAATTTCGATTTTTATAGAAAATATCTTACTTTTATAGTCATCCGGGATAGTTTATTCCCTAAAAGTTTCTTTATTATCTTGATGCTCTTAGTCTCCATACCAAGACATGCATCTCTTTGTCATTTTTAAACGGCTTATTACAAAAAGTAATATTTATCAACCTTAATGAGATTCCTATCATAGGTGGACTCTATAGATTATCATTAGCGACACCTCATTTCTTAAAATTTTTCCCATAGAAGCAGCCATTGTTTACAGTGTCACTAGATTGCAAATAAATTCTTAACTAGAGAAATTTTATGTGCAATTGTTTTAACAAAACTATAAATTATCAACCAGCAAGAGGCAAGACTATGTGCCAATGCTAGTTTTGGCACTAAATTGGTAGTAAAAAATAGTAACACACCACAAAATCATCAAAATTATCTCGCAAATATGTGACCCTCTAACTTTTTATCCTTCAGTGAACGGAATATATCTGGCGGTATAGTTAAAACTAACTCTAGATAGATGCCGCAAGACAAATAGTAATTAGACAATACCTCAGTTTGCAGTTATACACATAATTCAGAAGCGTAGTACTCTGAACTTGGCAATCTTTCTTTAACTAAAATTTTGCATCTTCTTATGGTAAAAACTCCAGCATCCCAGTTCTCACCAGAACAATACCAAGTAGATACAGCCAATGCAGAAATAGAAAATATCATCCAAACTGCACCTACAGATACAGAGATTGACCTAGAATTTCTTTACACTAGGGATGTTGAATTTCGGCAAGAAACGATTTACTTTATTGTGGTAGATCGCTTTCATGATGGTGATCCAGAGAACAGTGAAGGTACTAACTCAGAACTGTATGATCCCACTGGACAAGATTGGGGTAAGTACTGGGGTGGCGACTTGCAAGGCGTCATTGACAAATTGGACTATCTGAAAAACATGGGAGTGACGGCTGTTTGGTTAACTCCTTTGTTCGAGCAGGTGGAAGAGTTATTTGTTGGTAATGCCGCCATACATGGCTATTGGACAAAAGACTTTAAGCGGATCAATCCCCGGTACATAGCTAAGGGAGAAGATCCTTCATTAAATAACACCCAAGAAGCTAAAAACACTACCTTTGATCGGTTAATTACCGAACTGCACAAACGCAACATGAAGCTGGTGCTGGATATTGTCTGTAACCATAGCACCCCAGACACCAGTGGTAGTAAAGGTGAATTGTATGATGATGGCGTTAAAATTGCTGACTTCAACGATGACGTCAATCACTGGTATCACCACTATGGTGAAGTGCAAGACTGGGAAGATGAATGGCAAGTACAGAACTGTGAACTGGCTGGTCTGGCAACCTTTAATGAAAATAATAGTGAATATCGGGAGTATATTAAGTTAGCGATTAAACAATGGCTAGATAGAGGTGTAGATGCCTTGCGGGTGGATACCGTCAAGCACATGCCCATCTGGTTTTGGCAGGAATTTACCGGTGATATCTTAAATCACAAGCCAGATGTATTTATTTTTGGCGAATGGATTTACAGTCATCCTGGTGACGATCGCTCAATAGAATTTGCTAACAACTCAGGTATGACCATGTTGGACTTTGGGTTGTGTGTAGCCATTCGGGCTGCACTAGCACAAGGTTCTGAAAATGGATTCCAGACAATTCAATACATCTTCGACCAAGACCACTGCTACAACGGGGCGACAGAGTTAATTACCTTCATCGACAACCATGATATGCCCCGCTTCCAATCGCTGAATTCAGATCCAGCGATGCTGAAAGTAGCGATCGCCTTAATTATGACTTCTCGCGGCATCCCCTGCATCTATTACGGCACAGAACAGTATCTGCATAACGACACCGATGGCGGTAATGACCCATACAACCGCCCGATGATGGAAAACTGGGATACCGATACTGAAATTTATCGTTATCTCAGGCTACTATCTGGCCTACGGCGACTCAATCCCGCAGTTTCGATGGGTAGCCATTGGGCAAAGTATATTACACCCGATATTTACTGTTATGTGCGTCGCTACCGTGATTCTTTGTGTTTTGTAGCGCTCAACCGGGGTGGAGAAGTTACCTTACCAGAAGTAGAAACCGAACTTCCCGACGGCGAACATACTTGTGTCGTGACTCGCAACAAGTATGAAGTCAAAGACGGCAAGATTTATGATTTGGTACTCGAAGAACGGGGAGTAATTGTATTCTCTCACGTAGGAGAACGGATTAAAGGCCAGACAATTGTGCGTGTCCAACTTAACGGCGTGCAGACTTTACCTGGTGAAACCATCGTCGTCACTGGAGACTGTCCAGAGTTGGGTAACTGGGATATCAGCAAAGCCTATCCCCTAGAGTACATCAACACTAATACTTGGTTTGCAGAGATTCCCTTTGATGAGAGTGCTGGCAAACTGATCAGTTATAAATATGCCATGTGGCGTGAAGGACAATCACCCCTGCGGGAAAATACCATACCCCGCCGTTGGGTCATTGCTAAAGAAGGTACAGTTAAATGGCGTGATACCTGGATTGCAGGACGGGAATCATAGGACATAGCGTTACGATTTTTCACCAAAACTCGTAGGGGCGGGGTCTCCCCGCCCTCTATAGACAAAAAAGCGATCGCCAACTTAGCGATCGCTTGTTACTTGAGAAATGATTCTAAAGGTAATATGGGTAATCCAAATTAGCAGACAAAATCTCCACGTACCCAACCCACTTGGTTACGGAACGCAACTTCATACCAATAATAACCACCATAGCTACGGTCGGTAGAATTGAGCACACTGACAATAGTGCGATTAGGAACTCTGTATACTACGCGGTAGCCGGTTCCGGGGCCGCTACGCATATTTAGAAGACCATTTCTGTCTCTTGTACAAACACGAATAGTACTATTTTGACTCACCAACATACTTTTGCCGACTTGAGGCGAACTGAAACTTGCTGGAGTTGCAGTTGCAGGTAAAGCGGAAGCTAAAATTACCGCACTGGTCATAAAAGCTTTAAAAATTTTAGACATGTGAAATACTCCTTAGATCTGGTTAAAAAATGTAAAACAATCAAAAAATTATTGAATTTGGACATCGATAAATTGGGGTCGATAGGTGCGAACAAAACTTAGCAACCGATCCAAATCCCCTCTACTCACTAACCCAATGCACCCTGATGTCCCATCTTCGCCATTATTTTTTTCAAAAGATGGATCGACATGAAACCCTAGAAATGTCCGTCCTGTCTGAAATAAAGGCTGAATCGGGAGAAAGCGATCGCCTGCTTCAGCGATCGTTCCACGAGTAGCAGCTGTGGCAACTTTGTATCTTCCATCCGGTAACGGTGCTTCAGTTCCGCTTTGGTGGCGGTTCCGAGTTTGTGTATACGCTCGTCCCGAAACGGTGATAAATCTATCTACAAGCTGCCCATTTGTGTAGAGACGAAGTTCATACAATGGGTTGTTTAAAACATTCGTCCGCCCTGTTGGTATCAGAGTCATATAACTGCCTAGGGTGGCTGGATTAAATGCTCCTACAGAGTTTGAACGGGCTGGGTTTTGAAATCGTTTTGCCTGTTTATTAGCTGTATCTTGCAGTAATTCAGAGGTGTTCTCAAGTTGTGAGTGAGAATTTTCCTTTTCATCTACAAAATTAGTTGGCAGTAGTTGCTTTTCTTGCTGATTTTTTGACTGTTTTTCAGTCAATTCTGGCAATGACGAAACTTCTGCTTTTGCTGAACAGCTAACAACTGTTAAACAGAACAGAGACATCAACGTGATTCGGAGTAGCATGTAGGTCTTATTTCGATGTCCCTCAAATATATTCGTCTATTCTCATCATTAACCTCCGAAGTATCGCTTATTTTTTTGTTTAAATAAAATTACTGAGGATAGGAGATTTATTGGCAAAAATTCATATAGAACTGGTATTTTCTGATTACAGAACTCAGTATATATTTGCAATATTAAATACAATATTTACATGAAAGCAGTACACAGTAAAAATATTGCGTAAGGGTGTAGCTTCTCGTCAGGAGTACGACCAGTACTCTACAGGTACTCCTGTCGGATTTTACCAACAAAAGTTAATGAAATTACGGTGTGTATTCTCTTGCCGCATTCAGCGCGAGAATACACTAAAATTCAGTATATATCCGCTTAAAAATTTATCAAGTTGTGTACTCGGCGTTAATCTTCACATAGTCATAACTCAAGTCGCAACCCCAAGCGCTACCAGTACCGTGACCATTACCCACACTAACAGAGATTAACACTGTATCTTCTTTGAGATACGCACCTGTCGCGGCTTGTTTTAAATAAGCACTAGCTGCTGCACGGTCGAAACCGAGAGGTTGACCGTTTTCTAACATCAAGAAATCCCCTAATTTAATTTGCAAATTTTCTTGTTCAAAAAGTACGCCTGCACGTCCGGCGGCGGCGGCTATCCGTCCCCAGTTGGGGTCACGGCCAAAGATTGCAGATTTCACTAAGGATGATCCGGCAATGGTTTTAGCAATTTGTCGGGCGGAAAGTTCATCACTAGCCCCCGTCACTTGTACTTCTATCAAGCAAGTTGCACCTTCGCCATCACGAGCGATCGCTTTCGCTAAATGCTGACATACTGCTGTTAACATCGCTGCTAATTTTTCCGCTTCTAACCCCATTTCCATAATTGCTGGGGTGCGCGATTGACCGTTAGCAAGGGCGATTAAGCTATCGTTGGTACTAGTATCACCATCAACGGTGATAGAATTGAAACTTCTATCAGCTGCGCGACTTAACATTTGTTGCCACAAAGTCGGTGAAACCGCCGCATCACAGGTGATAAATGCCAGCATAGTCGCCATGTTGGGGTGAATCATCCCCGAACCTTTAGCAATCCCACCAATCCGCACTGGGCGATCGCCTATTGTTGTCTCTAAAGCAATGGATTTTGTCACTAAATCTGTAGTGACTATGGCTTTTGCGGCTGCATCTGATCCTGTTTCTGATAATTCTGCTACTAGTTTAGGAATGCCACTTTTTAAAGCATCCATCTTGATGCGTTGCCCAATTACCCCAGTAGAAGCTAATAATACAGATTCTGAGGGAATATTTAGGGCTTGTCCTAGGGTCATAGCAGATTCAAGGGCGTCAAACCAGCCTTGAGTACCCGTAGCCGCGTTTGCTTGTCCAGCGTTACAAAGAATTGCCCTAGCGCCATGTTTCGCTTGCAAGCGTTGGCGACAATAATCTACACAAGCGGCTTTGACTTGGCTGGTGGTAAATACACCAGCTGCGATCGCTTCCACATCTGAGAATATTAAAGCTAGATCGGGCAATCCCGAAGGTTTGAGTCCTGCGGTAATTCCTGCGGCCCTATACCCCCGTGGCGCTGTGATCCCACCAGTGATTTCCTGCCAGTCTGCCATTATTCTTCTCCCACAACTCTTTAGTGGCTCGACAGGCGATTATATCAAGTCTTGATCACCACTTAGTGGTAAGTTGTTAGTTGTTAATAACTTATGCCACAGTTCTCCCGTTTCCCTATAAAAATTGAAAAAGGAGAGCTATCTGAGCAGCTCTCCAGATCATCAGGGTGCATCTACATAACACAGTATAACACTTTAAGACTGAGGGGCAATACCCCACAAAAGGTTTTTGGAAAAATGTCAAAATCTTGCTTTTCTTTGCTTCAGGAAGCAGAAATGCTCTAAGACTCAAGTTTACTAGATAACATGGACGATAAGGAGCTTTACTCAGGACTGATTCGACTCCACATTCTTCATCACGCAACGAAGGAACCAATTTTTGGTTTGGGTATTATGGAAGAATTAGCTCGCCACGGCTACAAGCTCAGTGCAGGAACCCTATACCCTATGCTGCATCACATGGAAGGTAAAGGCTATTTGCACTCAACTATTGAACGTTCCGGACGCCATTCGCGCCGAGTCTATCGTGCCACACCATCAGGTAAACAAGCATTAGAAGATGCTAAACAGAAAGTGAGAGAACTCTTCGGAGAATTATTTGAGCAAGAGTAAAACTAGGGCACAACTAGCGAGTCCGCGTTCGCTTTTAGCGTCTCAAAGAGAGCGTCATTTTGAATTGTGAATTGATTCATTTTTGGGCTACTTAATACGAGGATGAGCGTCTTGTCCATCCCAGCCTACTAGAGTAGGAGTAGAGACAGTGTTTGTTTGGTAGGCATTTTTCACAGCCACCCAGTTACTAGCAATTGGCATTCGCCAACCAGTACCAAAAGCGCGATCAGTAATTTTTAATCCGGGGGGTGCTTGTCGCCGCTTAAATTCGGCCCGGGCTACCATTTGGATGACTCGGTCTACAATCACTGGTTCGTGACCTGCGGCGACAATTTGGGCTGCTGATTGGTGGTTGTGAATTAGACGTTGTAAGATGTCGTCCAAAATTTCGTAGGCGGGTAGAGAGTCTTGGTCAACTTGACCTGGTTTAAGTTCGGCGCTTGGTGCTTTCGTCAGGACATTTTGGGGAATAATTTGATGCTCGCTATTCAAATACTGGCAAAGTGAATATACGCGGGTTTTGGGAACATCGGCGATGACTGCTAAACCGCCGTTCATATCACCGTAGAGGGTACAGTAACCCACAGCCATTTCTGACTTATTACCAGTAGACAACAACAGATAACCAAATTTATTAGCGATCGCCATTAATAAGTTACCCCGAATCCGGGATTGCAGATTCTCTTCGGCAATCCCAAATTCTGTACCAGCAAACATCTCTGCTAATGAGCGGTCAAAGGATTGCATTAAGTTGCCAATCGGTAAAATATTTGCCTTGATGCCCAAATTTTCGGCTAAAGCTAAAGCATCGCTCACAGAATGCTCTGAACTGTAGGGAGAAGGCATCAGTACACCGAGGACATTTTCTTTACCGAGCGCAGCTACAGCGATCGCCGCTACTAGGGAAGAATCAATACCCCCACTCAAGCCCAACACTACCTTAGAGAAGCGACACTTGCGGGCGTAATCTTTTACACCCAACACCAAAGCCTGCCAAATTTCTTCATCTTCAGATTTAAATGGAGATGCCACATTACCCGCAGTCAACTCTCTGTGGGCTTCATCAAACTCTACTACTACCAAATCAGTGGCGAAACCACAAGCCCGACCCATAATTTCACCTTGACGATTCAGCGCAAAACTGCAACCATCAAAGATTAAATCATCATTTCCTCCCACCTGATTCACATAGATCATCGGTTGTTGAAAACGTACTGCACTATGTCTCAGCATCACTTCTCGAAAATGCTGTTTACCCACACTGTAGGGTGAAGCTGACAAATTCACAATCAAATCCACACCAATGATTGCTAAGTCAGCAATTGGGTTTACTGCATAACTACGCTTGCCCCAAAATTCTTCATCATTCCATAAATCTTCGCAAATTGTGACACCGATATCGATATTATCGAGAGTAAAGTAATTAGCTTGTAACCCTGGTTCAAAATAGCGGCGTTCATCAAATACATCATAGGTAGGCAAAAGCCGTTTATGAAAAACTTGCTTAACTTCCCCATTTTCTAACAAAGCTATACTGTTAAATAAAGATTTACCACCTGCGATATGTGCCTTTAAATTCTCGGCTACAGTTCCTACCAAAACTGCTAAATTGTGTGGCAAATCTCTGGCTAGTTGTTGTAGGGTTACACCCATCGCCCCCACAAAACTAGGATTGAGTAATAAATCCCTTGGTGGATAGCCACATAACGAAAGTTCTGGAGTTAATAATAAACGTACACCTGCTGCGGCAGCTTGTTTTGCAGCCTCCAGGATTTGTTGAGCATTACCTGGTAAGTCACCAATTGTGGGATTAAGTTGAGCGATCGCAATCTTCATTTTGGATGTTTGCTTTAAGGTTTGGGATAGGGAACACAAAGTAGAATTATGAATTATGAAGTTTTTTGACACTGACTTCTTTATGATTTAGCACAGCCTGGGGTAGTCTGCCCTTAGTACATCTACATACGTCATGCCAACTGTTACGCATTTCAGTTGTATATTTACTCGTGAATGTTGTCATTTTTTACTAGAGATTTGTATTTGCAACAGACAAAAATATCAAAGTTTGTAGTTGAGACACTGTTTGAGCATTAGCTATTAAATAAACACTAAAGGTTTATCTTTAAATGGTGCAAATGCTTCAGCATCAAACTTATACAAACTAGCCGGACGACCAGCACCTCTAGAAACCTTAATTCCTGTATCTAATAAGAAACCTAACTTGAGTAGACGCGCGCGAAAATTAGAATAATCGGCGAAGTTTTCGCCTAAAACAGTGGTATATAACTGATACAAATCATTCAAGGTAAATGTTTCTGGCAAAACCTCAAAAGCCACTGGACTGTACTCCAATTTATTTCGTAAACGCCTGTGTCCATAAGCCAGGATTTCATGATGATCAAAAGCTAATCGTGGCACTTCTTTAACTGGATACCAAGCGATTCCAGTTACTCCATCAGCAATTAACTCTGCTTCTTCAAACCTAACAAGAGCGAAGTAACTTACTGATAGATAACGCACACCATAACTATCCGTTGCTTCCCGTGGGTCACGTTTAGATCCACCAAAGGTATACAATTGCTCTAGGTAGAGATTGTTGACACGTATTTTCTCTGCCATGATGCGATAGGCGGCATCTTCTAAAGACTCACCTTGACGTACCAAAGTACCGGGAAGGCTCCAGTGATTGAGAAATGGTTCTTGCTGTCGCATGACCAAGAGAACTAGCAGTCTATTTTGGGCTGTATCTACAGAAAAAATTACATTATCAACACCCACTTTAAAATCAGCCAAAGGTTGTTGATTTAGCGGAGTTGGAATCGTTTTGTGGTAGCGTCCTGGCATTTGTACAAATGCTCTCGATGAATATAGGCAACGATAGGGGGAGTTAGGGCTTGAGGATTTCCGTGTTCACGATATGCTGTCGAGGAAATATCCAGACCAGTCAAGGTAGCGATCGCAATTTTCCCTCCCAGGTTTTGCACTCCCGCCAAACTAGACTCATCTATCGCATATCCCGGTCGCGGCACTACAAGTAATTGCACTTGCCGTAACAAATCTTCAACTTGATACCAACGCGGTAGCTGATTGAGCAAATCTGAACCAATCACCAAGGTATACTCAGTATCCTTGCCCCAACGTGCTTTGGCTTTCTCTATCGTTTCCAAAGTTCTCAAGCTGCTTAATTCCTGTTCTACAGCCACATTTTGTTGAGGTGCATCAATATCCCCAATCAACAACCGCAACATCGCCACCCGATGTTCCAAAGCTGTTTGATGGGACTTAAAAGGATTATCGGCTGCCCAAACTGCTACCCAATCATAGCGCTCAGATAACCAACTCAGAATCATTTGGTGTCCACCAGTTGGCGGATCGGCACTAGTTCCAAACAAAGCAACTCTCATAATAATTCGTAGTTCGTAATTAAGAAACACTTCGAGAAGTTTGTTTCTGAGTCTCTTCTACTAATGCTTGCAATTGAGTAGAAATTTCCACTGGCACACCTACAGGATGATCCAAACGCCGGGTTGCCTCTGGTAAGCTAGCAACTGAGGCGACGGTACGGCGGCGGATGGTGTCGAGGGTTTCTGGTGCTTGCAATCGTTGACCTTGTTTCATCACCAACTGCAACAAAGGTTCCTCACCCATAGGAGTTTCTGTTACTAATCCCAATCTGTCGGTTTTTACCTTACCCCCCACAAACGAGCGATAAATCTGCTTGCGTCCTGGATAAGTTGCTTTGCCACTTGATTGCTTCATCACTGGGATGCCATCAATTTCCACGAGTTTATAAACTCCATTCACAGGCGTACCAGTAACTAGCCGCGTTCCCATACCATAGCCATCAATTTCGGCACCAGACGCTTTTAGCCGGGCGATTTCCCACTCATCCAAATCGCCACTAGCAAAAATTGATACCCCAGGAAGCAGCGATCGCACTTCTTGGGATAAAGTAACCAAATCTCCAGAGTCTAACCTTACTCCAGTCAATTTCATTTCCCCGGAATTTACCTTTTTAGCCAAACGCTGGGCAGCAGCAATGGTATCGTAAGTATCAATCAACAATGGCGCACCCGGAAAATAGCGATGAAACGCCGTAAAAGCTTGTGATTCACTGCCTTCTAATGCTGACAGTGCCATAACCAAGGCGTGAGCCATCGTACCACTTGGTTGCTCGCCCAGTTGTAGCGCTGCTAACACATTTGAAGTGGCATCTAAACCCCCTGCTAAAGCTGCCCGTGCTGCCCACAATGAACCTTGGGGACTAAATGCCCGTCTTGTGCCAAATTCTAAGAGTGTGGCTTGTTCTCCCGCTACATCCCGTAACCGTGCCGCCCTAGTGGCAATTAAGGTCTGATAATTGAGAGTATTCAACAGGTACGTTTCCACTAGCTGCGCTTGCCATAGGGGTGCTTCCACTCGCAACAAGGGTTGATTAGCAAATACAGCCGTCCCTTCTGGAACTGCCCACACATCCCCGCTAAAACTACCTTGGGCTAATAATGTCCAAAAGCGATCGCTTACATGTGCAAAAATTCCTGTCCCTTGCAAAACTGCTATTTGAGTAGCACTAAAACGGAATTTTTCTAAATACTCTAACGCCTGGGCTAATCCCATCGCAATTAAATACCCAAAACCCTCTGGCAAACGTCTAGCAAACAACTCAAAGCTAGCTCTGCGTTGTTCTATCCCTTCACCTGTGTAACAAGCTGCCATTGTCAGCTGATAAAGGTCAGTCAGTAGGCTGTAATCCTCAGCCGTCAGGTTCATTTCTGAGTTCTGGCGCTGACTTGTATATGTATCCAATTCTTTTAAAGTTGTCATGCAAGAGCGTCCTGATCAGAATGCTGCTTTCATTTATGGTAACTTTCACCATAAATAATGTCAACTGTTAGCGAATTAATCTGAGAAAATGCCGCAAAGCATCAGATTTATGGGTAAAGTAATATTGAATTTATTAATTAATTCACATTTTTTAATAGTTATTATCTGTCAAAATGGGGCATTGAGCATTGAAAAAATAACTCCTGACCCTTGACCCTTAACTCTTTGCAAATGACTAATGACAATTGACAATTGATAATCAAAAACAAAATATTGAACTAGCAAGATGACAAATCATTGCAGAAATTGTCAATATATTGAGAAATTAAGATAGCGGAGAAAATCAGAACTAAAGTATAGACATCGCCATCAATAGCTACTAAAAACAATAGGAGTTTAAGATTATGGCTATTTCTAGAATGCTCGCTAGGATCACTCAGTATATTTCTGAAGCTGCCATGCGGATATTTGGGCCTACTGACGATGCTTATCCAGCAACTGGTATGCAACCATTCACAGGCGATCCCTACAAAAAAGGTACAGCCGATAACTGGTAGATATAAATGACATATTTCTTAATCAAAAAAGCTAAAGGCGTGAAGCAAAAACTCACGCCTTTTTGTTTTAGGATTGAGCACCTATTATCCAAGTTTATGAATCTATTGGTAGATTAATAAACTTGGAGATGTTTATAGTCAGCACTTGAGTGATGAAAGACTAAAGTCTTTACTACGAACAATATTATAAACTTTTACTTAGGTAGCGCATCTTGGTGATGTTCAGCTAACTGTCGGCTGAATAGGTGAGCAATAATGGCATATCTTAAAGGTTGTCAGATTTCTCTAGAATTACTTTTTGCTGTAACCAATCTTTACCTACTTGGATACTGACATCCGAACCGAGATTACCAGTGCTTTCTACACGCACTTCTCCAAAGCC
Organism: Goleter apudmare HA4340-LM2; assembly: GCA_019359495.1. Taxonomy (GTDB): domain Bacteria; phylum Cyanobacteriota; class Cyanobacteriia; order Cyanobacteriales; family Nostocaceae; genus Goleter; species Goleter apudmare. Next base: position 184,215 of record JAHHHF010000073.1, on the reverse strand, counting down.
CAAAATTTGGCGAACTAATTCAGCACTGTCACCATCGCCTTGTTGAGCAACGATGTGAGTCACATCTAAAGGTTCACTCCATGCTTGAGCTACATAAATATTACGATATCCGCCCTTTTCTAGGCTTCTGATCAAAGATTGGAGGGCAGAGCGATCGCCACCTGTACTGTCTTGAATTGCTATTCGCAAAGCACTTGGTTCTGTAACCCGTTGTTCGCGTGTTGATTCTAGACCAAAATGTTGCGTCATCAACCTAGCAATACTATTTCTATTGGGTAACCAATAGCTAGCATCATACTCACTCTTTTCGCTAAAGCGCCCAGGCAACATTAACATCTGCATATTGGAGCGATTAGTTTGTACCCCAAAGCCCACCAATGCTAATAGTTCTTCAACCGTCAAGTTGGTGTCAATATATTCCTTGACTACCTCCAGGATTTTCGGCAATTTAGCCACAGTCACGGGGTTAAGAGTCTGCTCCATCAAAGCACGTAGCACCATTTGCTGACGCTGAATCCGACCAATATCTCCTAATTCGTCATGGCGAAACCGGAGTAATTGCATCGCCTGCTCACCTTTGAGATGTTGTCTACCCGCTTTCAAATTGATGTATAGGCGTTGAGAATCATCTTGGTACTTCATATCTTTGGGAACATATACTGTCACCCCACCCAAAGCATCAATCAGTTTGGCAACTCCCAAAACATTAATTCGCACATAGCGATCAATTCCCACTCCGCCCAAAAGTTTGCTGACACTTTTGGCAGTTAAAGCCGGCCCGCCTTCCAAATTAGCAGCATTAATTTTTCTCACCCCATACCCCTCTATTTGAGTGCGGGTATCTCTGGGAATAGAGAGCATGACCATCTTTTTTGTCTCTGGGTCAAATTTGACCAAGACCATGACATCAGCAAGACCATCAAAGGAATTTATCTGGGGAAAATATCTGAGATTTTTAGTTTCACTAGGAGGGTTCTGTACATCTGGCGGTAGTACACTCATCCCCATCACCAAAAGATTTACAGGACGAGTTAATTCTGAAAATCGCAATCCATTTCCAGAGATGCGATCGCCACCAAATACCGCTTCTTCTTGGGGACTGAGTTGGGCTTGCTGCAATGGCGTACTGGTTAGGGAAACCGCCAATAGCGCCCCTGCTGTTGCTGAAACCATCGCAATCCCGCTCATTCCTACCCAAAACCACAGCCAACGTCCGCCTTTAGAATTGGGGGAATCTTTCCCACTGGAGTTGGAGGCTTTTGCTGACTGGTTGTCTTCCGCCGAAGTTCTTTGAATGGTCACAGACTTCCTCACACTTACTGATCAAATTCGGTAAATTTGCAGACTAATAAATATCCAAACAAATCAACTCATGATAGCTAATTCTTAATTATTAATGCTAACTTTCTCACTGCTGTGTTAACCACAACACTTATAGCAGTCTTTTCGTTTTTTGGCGGCAAATTCCGTGATGTTTTATTGCAGTATGACAACAATAAACAAGTTTGACTAGATCCATCGGTAGAGAATCTGTCATCTGCGGCAAAATCAGTAATAATACTGAGTTAAGCATTTTCCTTGACATTAAGATAGGAACTTGCCCAAAACTTTCTCAGCAAAACCACTAAAACCTGGTAAACGTTTAGACTTACCCTGCATGAGGCGAAAAATCAGCCAGACACTCACCAAAAAATACCCAGAGGTGAAAAAACTATTAAGTATGAGTAAACGCAGCGCGAAAAATTCTGATGTTCCAGTCCCGCTTACTAAAAATAAGTATCCCAAAAGCCAGGTAAACGCCAGAGTAATAGACAGGCGACTCACCGCAAGTTGTTCCCGACTGCCTTGACGACGATATAGAGTCCACAGAGATGGGAAAAAACCAACTACCGGAATCATATATAGAAGTAGCTGTAGTTTTGGAATGGGGGATGAGGGAGAATTTTTATTGCTTACGTCCTCATCTTCCCAGTCTCCAGCCTCTACCCCAGAAGAATTGTCAATTGGTGGAATATTTTCCATAACTAGAAGGATAAATCAGAGTAATGTAATTAGAGATAATAGGCTGTAAAGAGTGAATTTATTTAGTTCTATCCCGTAATCGGCTAAAGATGCAGACACGCAAGCTATTCGACTGGTGGGAGACACTAACACCCATAGCACGCATCGGAGCGATCGCACTGTTCATTCCGTTGCTAGTTCTTAATGGTTGGGCGATTTCGGCAATTTTTAATTATTTCCACTCCCTGATAGTCATTTTAGTCGGAGCCTCAGTACTAGCCTTTCTACTCAATTATCCTGTGAGTTGGCTAGAGCGTCACGGTGCGAGGCGAGAGCCGGTGGCCATTTTAGTATTTTTATTGGCTTTATCGATTTTATTGGCGTTGGGTGTGACTCTGTTTCCTCTAGCCCTCACCCAAGCCCAACAATTGGTGGCCCGCTTACCGGAGTTAATTGACTCTGGACGCTCTCAGTTAATGATGTTAAATGAGAAAGTAGAGGTTTTTGGTTTACCGATTAACCTTGATGCCTTAGTGGTACAAATCAACGATCGCGTCAAAGGACAACTGCAAGCGATCGCGGGACAAGTTTTGAACCTGGCTGTAGTCACAGTCACTAGTCTGCTAGATTTTGTCTTGACGATGATCTTGACCTTTTATCTTTTGCAGCATGGCGGTGAACTCTGGGAGAGTTTAGTAGAATGGCTACCCACACGATTTAGAGATCCTTTCTCAAAAACGCTACGCCTAAGCTTTCAAAATTTCTTTATCACCCAGTTGATTTTAGCTACCTGTATAGCATCAGCCCTAATTCCCACGTTTTTGTGGCTGAAAGTGCCTTTCGGCTTACTATTTGGCTTAACGATTGGCATCATGGCTCTCGTCCCCTTTGGTGGCTCTGTGGGCATTGCTCTGACTACTTTGTTAGTAGCGTTGCAAGATTTTTGGATGGGGGCCAGAGTATTGATGGCCGCAGTCATTGTGCAGCAAATTCTCGAAAACTTAATTGCTCCCCGGATCTTAGGGAGTTTTACTGGTTTAAACCCTGTTTGGGTGGTGATTTCCGTCTTGACAGGTGCGAGAATTGGCGGGCTATTGGGTGTGATTGTGGCAGTACCCACAGCAGTTGTGATTAAGACTGCTTTAGGCGCCCTACGCCCTGCAACAGTCATTAGTGAAACAGAGGATGCCGAACCTGGGGAAGTATCTGTACCTGTAAAAAAACCTGAAGCGAAAAATCCCCTGAGCATTTCGGAAGCTAGTTCTTAAAAAGCCAGGACTTTAGTTCTTACTACAAACAAAATGGGCATGAGGAATTCTTCCCTACTGCCCATTTTCACTTATTCTGGATCAACGATTGAACCCATGAATAAAATAGTGCCTGTTTGATGATCTCGAATGGCACAGAAAAAGGGACGATCAATAATCATCTGGAATGGCTTTTGTGGCTCTCTGTAAGATGTGGCTACTATGCCCACAGATGTGGCAGCTGCGGCTTCTGTGCCTTCTTCGTTCACTTCAATTAAGGCTTTATGCTTCACTTGGCTAATAGCTAGATTTTTACCCATACCTGAAAAATCAGCTTTACTGCTGAAAGCTTCCTCCATTCCTAAAGCCTTCAGTGCATCATTAAGCGTAACTTCATAGTCTGTTTTAAACTTGGGTAAGCGAATAGAGCCTTCCCGGTTTCTAAATTGAGTCATCCACTGGGCCCAATTTTCAAAACTCAAGTTTTTCTCAAAGGCTTTGAGGTTAGAGTTTTCTTTGGGCAAAAAGATATAAAAGCTGAGTTTTCCCTCTTTACCATAGGGCAGACTCACTGCCTGAAATTGATCGGTTTCATGGTAAAGATAGTTGCCCTCTTGTGACATCATCTGCTGGGGTTTCTGGCTGCCAGATGTCAGGTAAAAGGGGTATTGAGCAGTTTTAGTCTTGTCAAATTCGTTGCTCCATTGCCCTTTAAAATATATGGCATTAATCAGGAATAGCACCTGCTCTGGATCAACTGTATCAACTATCTTGTTGATTTTTCCCTGTGTATTTTCATTCACCCAACTATTGATTACATCAGGCGTCGCAGCATCTTGAAAGTTTAAAGTCGTCACCTTAGCTTTATAGAAATCCTGAGCCTTTTGCAAGAAATCTGACCGCAAACTGGCATCTTTATCTGCCCAAAGCGAGTTAGCGATCGCTAGTTGCACCAGAGGATCGGGATTCTCTAAGAGGCTTTTCAATGCTGCATAAGAGGAGTTAATTGCTGACAGATCCATACCCTGTAGCTCTAGGGTTTTCGCCATCACTTGCTGAGTGGAACCGCTAGCACCATTGTAGGTCATAGCCAGAGCGATCGCTACACTTGAAGGGGAAACAAAAACGTTTTTTTCGCTACTGTTATTTTTCAAAACTTCTGCAAATAGTTTGAAGCCAAATTTGTTGCCGACATCAACAACTTTTGTATCAGAAATAGCGGTTTTTTTTGGCAAAGAAGACTCTGTTTCAGACATACGAGATTGGGCAAGCGCACTCGTATTACTATTGACCTGAGAACAGCCTAATACACCCAACAGCACAACGCTGGCTGCTGCTAGAGCATAACGTCTTCCCAAACGAACAGCGTAACGTCTTTGCAGGAAATTCTCTCTTTCACCACTCAATTTCTGCCCATTCATTCTGCTACCTCGCTTGCCATGAATTATTTAGCTGTTTATCAAGTTTGACGCTAATGGTGTGTCAACTGTTAACTATGACATTTACAGCCACAGAAAACTGGATGGTTACAGTTTTGGTAACGGTAAGTAAGTTATGGTAATTAAACAGAACTCATCAAAGCTAAAAACTAGTACTGCCGTGAATTCAAAATTCAAAATTCAAAATTCAAAATGACTACAGCGTAAGCATTTCGCTAATTTGGAATGGGTGGTTTATTTAAGCCGTGCGGTACTAGTAATTTTTAATTGACTAAACCATCCCTATGCTTGATTTTGAATAGCTTTTATGGAATTAAAATAGTGTATTGTAAACTACATAATTGTCAGAAAAATACTTTTTATCTATTTGATAGTGATAACAAAATCTAATAGTTTTTTTTGCCATTTTGTGCTTTACTTTGATCTAATCAGAATAAAGTAATCACAGCAAAAAATTCCCTGTGTAGCTGGGATGATTTTGAGTACAAATACCCTAAACGGGGAATTGGGAAAATCACCCTTGACCCTTTCAATTCCCAGACATCGTCCACCAAGCTAAAGCATAGGGTTGAGTTGCTTCATTGACCTGTTGACGATACTTAACGCGGATTTTGTAATTCCCGTTAGCAGGAATGGGGCAAAAAATATGTTCTACATTATCAATTTCGCTGATGGAGGAACATACAGTCCCCTGATCCGAATTTTGAGCATCAGCTTTCACCAAGTAGAGGTCGAGATTATTCAAACCGCGATCGCTAAAATCTTCATTGACATCAAACTGCTGATTTTTATTGCGATCGTTGAGTTCTACCAAACGGTTCCAAGTCAGGGTAACAGCCACAAAACTGCCTTGTTTTAGGGGTTTTGCTAAGGCATATTCCACAGATGCTAGTACATCAATTGTGCGATAATCCCAACCAATAGGAGGCACTGGTACAGTAGCTGACGGTTGCCATTGACCAGCACTAAATTGCTGATGAGCACGAAACGCATTTAAATGACCTGCTCCCATTTGGGCATCTAAGGGAATTTTGTCATCTTTATAGGCCTGTGAACCCAACCACTCTTGGTTTTGTTTATCAATCAATGTCCTAGTCATTCCCAACCGCAAGCCATCACCGCTATCTTGGATTTTGTCTGCGGAATTGAGCAATACAGCTTTCATCACTTGATGCCGGCGAGAATCAACACTCCAGTTGGCTTGTTTTGTCCGTAGTTTTGTGTCGCCCAGTTCTTGCAATAAGGCAATGGTAGCTGTAACGTGGGGTGTAGCAAAACTTGTACCTGTAACTTTATTGAGTTTGCCATCTGGATTGAGTGAAGGAATATTACTCCCAGGCGCAACTATACCTATAGCGCGGCGTCCACCAATGTTAAACTCCTTCCCCGCTAGCCTACCACTCACTCCCTGGTTAGCATCAGCCAGATTAGAAACGTCAACTTTATTAAAAACTCCCTCTCTCCGGGATGAAAAAGCCACGTTAATGCCGTTAAAATTATCTGTAGGAATGGGAATACCGCCTTTGCCTTGATTGCCAGCGATCGCATACACGACATCATGAACGCGACTAGACCAGTCAATACATAGCGTTAGTAAAGCATTACCATCTAAAACAGCCTCAGGACGTGGATCGCGGCTGAGGGGTTCACCAAAACTGAAGTTAATGGCACGCACATCACCGCCGTTTTGCAACGCTATATGCTGCGCCGACAAGCACTCCTCTGGCTGACCCATGTTTCTAGTAGACCCGACAGCAGAAGAATACAGTCGTGCATTGGGGGCTACTCCTGGTAAGGCCTTATCTTTACTTACCATCACACCAGCAACATTATAAGCATGGGGGTCAACACCACTATTCGATTTAGCTGGGCCATTGCGTAAAAACACTCCTGCTACCGATACAGCCTGATTTTTAGACACGGCTTTATCCCAGCCAAACATTCCCGGACGCCCAATTTCCACTTGACCAATAGCAATCTTGCGACCGCTTAAATTATAAGGAGCTTGATGTAACCTCAAAGCATCAATACCGTTAATTCCCAAAGAACTTTGTAAAGCCGAAGCCAGCACCGGCGCACTCAAACAAGTAGCACCCAATCCCCAAATTATCCAAGTTGGTTTTCTGTTCATTTTCATTTGTCATTTATCATTTGTCATTTTGTAGAGATGTTGCACTGCAACGTCTCTACAAGGGTCAAAGAATTCAGGTTGATTCTCCAGGTCCTATTGCCGATTGCAAAATTTATGAGCGATTGCTCAATGTTTTGTTACAATACTTACAGACGAGGACGCTTAAAAACCCACTAGCCATGACCCAAAACTCATCTCAAAAGCCCATTGTGATTGCTCCGTCTATTCTGTCAGCCGATTTTAGTCGTCTGGGTGACGAAGTTCGAGCCGTAGACGCGGCGGGAGCAGATTGGATTCATGTTGACGTAATGGACGGACGCTTTGTACCTAATATTACAATAGGTCCTCTGGTTGTGGAGGCGATTCGTCCGGTGACAACAAAGCCACTGGATGTCCACTTAATGATTGTGGAGCCAGAAAGGTATGTAGAGGGCTTTGCCAAAGCAGGTGCTGATATTATCTCAGTACATGCCGAGCATAACGCTTCACCCCACCTACACCGCACCCTCGGTCAAATTAAAGAACTCGGTAAAAAGGCAGGAGTGGTACTCAATCCTTCAACGCCTTTGGAGTTGATTGAGTATGTACTTGATCTGACCGATTTAGTGTTGATTATGAGTGTCAACCCTGGATTTGGTGGACAAAGCTTTATTCCTGGTGTGCTACCTAAAATTCGCAAATTGCGTCAGATATCTGATGAACGTGGTCTTGACCTCTGGATTGAAGTCGATGGCGGACTGAAGGCAAATAACACCTGGCAAGTTTTAGAAGCTGGTGCTAATGCGATTGTTGCTGGTTCAGCTGTGTTTAATGCCAAAGATTATGCTGAAGCAATTTCAGCAATTCGGAATAGCAAGCGTCCTGCACCAGAATTGGCGAAAGTATAAGTAGGAAAATAGGGTTATTCCCAATTCTAAATTAAAAAAGCAAGGGCGATCGCTTGATTGATCGCCCTTTATTATTTGCTGAGTCTTGATTAATTAAACTTTTAGTTACCAATGTTTGACATTCTGATTTCAGATGTCCCCCGGCCTACCACTTTCGGGGCACCAACTTTTAAGCTTAAGTCTTCACAACACACAGTGAAGACAGGCTGACCTGTACATATCCGGGCAAAAGGACTGGCAGCCGGAACTTCTAGCTGAGAACCTATCAAACCCAAGCGAGACTCAAATTCCGCAGGAAATAGGAGCAAATCAGCACCTATTGCACTAAAACTCGCAGCACCTAAACGTTGTCGCCACGCCCAGCTTTGTTGATTGTAATTAAGTCTGCACAGCAGCCGATTTCCTTGACTGACAGTGACACTGCTTTCGTTCCAAGTAAACTCAGCTAATTCTTTTGGTAGTCCCCAAATTTCTCGACCACCAGCCACTGAATCAGCGTCGTCCACATAAATGTGGGAAATCCAACCACCGATTTTTCCTTGATAACTCACTACAGCCGGAGCGACAATCAACTCGCTATACTCTAGCACTGAACCTGATTGGTAATCAGATAAATATACACTAGCAAGGGTTTTACCAGGCCATACAGAAATAACATCTAACTTTGCAGGTATTAGAGGGCGAACTCGGTCAATATCTACCAAATGCAAAGTTAGGATAGCATGACCTTGCAGTGTCCAAGGTGTTTGTGGAAATGGCATATTCACAATTGAATTCATCTGAGAAAGTATGATCTGAGGCTTCCTCGGTGCATAATTTCCGCAAAATCAAAACACCAACCCTTTACTTTTTACCAAATTCCAATTTAAAAAAAATCCCCACCCAGGCAAAAGCTTGGATGGGTAATATGAGGCAGTGGCACGATAATTTACGTGACAGCAGAACAAGAATTACTTGCTTTCTGTGAAATCAGCGTCAATCACGTCATCTCCACTGCCAGAAGCAGAGGCAGAATCTCCATCTTGAGGTTCAGCACCTGGTGCAGCACCACCACCAGCTTGTTGATAGATGTTGCTACCAACGGCGAATAGTGCTTGTTGCAGTTCTGGTGTGAGCTTCTTGATTTGCTCATCATCTTCCTGAGCAACTGCTTCCCGCAGCTCTTTCACCAGACCCTCGACCTTAGTTTTGTCAGCTTCGGGTACTTTATCACCCAATTCTTGCAGTTGCTTCTCGGCTTGGTATGCCAAAGAGTCAGCTTGGTTCTTGCGCTCAATTTTCTCGCGCCGTTCTTTGTCAGCGTTGGCGTTTTGTTCGGCTTCTCTGACCATGCGGTCAACATCAGATTTATCTAAGGTAGAAGCGCCAGTAATGCTGATGGACTGTTCTTTACCAGTACCTTTGTCCTTAGCGGTGACATTGAGGATACCATTGGCGTCGATGTCAAAGGTAACTTCAATTTGAGGTACACCACGGGGTGCTGGGGGGATACCATCTAAGCGGAAAGTTCCCAAGCTCTTGTTATCATTAGCAAATTCCCGCTCACCTTGGAGGACGTGAATTTCCACGTTGGTCTGTCCATCCACGGCGGTGGAGAAGACTTCCGATTTCTTGGTGGGAATTGTGGTGTTGCGGGGAATGATTTTGGTCATCACGCCACCCAAGGTTTCTACACCTAAGGATAGTGGTGATACATCTAACAGCAAAATGCCAGTAACATCACCAGCTAGTACACCTGCTTGGATAGCCGCACCAACTGCTACCACTTCATCAGGGTTAACGGTTTGGTTAGGGTCTTTACCCAATATCTGCTTCACCAGTTGTTGGACGGCGGGAATCCGGGTAGAACCACCAACTAATACCACCTCATCGATATCACCTTTGCTCAACTTGGCGTCTCGGAGTGCGTTCTCAACGGGGATGCGAGAACGGTCAATTAAGTCAGAGCAGAGTTCTTCAAACTTAGCGCGGGTGAGGGTTGTATCCAGGTGCTTAGGGCCATCCTGGGTAGCGGTGATAAAAGGTAAGTTGATTTCTGCTTGGGTGACGCTAGAAAGCTCAATTTTGGCTTTTTCTGCGGCTTCAGTTAGACGTTGTAAGGCTTGTCTGTCTTTGCGGAGGTCAATACCTTCGTCTTTGCGGAACTGTTCTGCTAAGAAATCAACGATTTTTTTATCGAAGTCGTCACCACCGAGGTGGGTATCACCAGAGGTAGCTAATACTTCAAATACGCCATCACCTACTTCGAGGATGGATACGTCGAAGGTACCACCACCTAAGTCAAATACCAGAATGGTTTCGTTGCTCTTTTTGTCGAAGCCGTATGCCAAAGAAGCAGCAGTAGGTTCGTTGATAATCCGCAGTACTTCAATCCCAGCGATTTTACCAGCATCTTTGGTGGCTTGGCGTTGGGAGTCATTGAAGTAAGCAGGTACGGTGATGACGGCTTGAGTGACGGTTTCACCGAGGTATTTGCTGGCGTCTTCAACTAGTTTGCGGAGAACTTTTGCAGAAATTTCTTCAGGAGCAAACGGTTTCCCCACGATGGGACAATCTAGCTTGACGTTACCGTTGCTGCTGAGGACTTTGTAAGAAACTTCCGTAGCTTCATTACTAACTTCGTCGTAGCGGCGTCCAATGAAGCGTTTGACCGAGTAAAACGTATTTTCGGGGTTCATCACCGCTTGGCGCTTGGCGATTTGACCAACTAAGTTATCGCCATTTTTCGCAAATGCTACTACTGATGGTGTTGTCCGAAAACCTTCCGCATTAGCAATAACTGTGGGTTTACCACCTTCCATAACTGCGACGCAGGAGTTCGTTGTACCTAAGTCAATTCCTACTACTTTTGCCATTTTAAGTGCTGGCTCCGTATAACTACAAATGAATGGGAGTATTAAGGACTAATTTTTGAACCAACTGGTTGAATAAAACAGCCAGTTCAGCATGAATACCTTTGATTAGGCTTTAATCGGGTTGAACCCTCATACTATGCTGATATATATACTGAAACTCAGTTGTAGCCTGTCCATGAAGGAGGGTTTCCCGAACCTTACTTGGGACGGTTAAACTTAAAGGTGTATCTAGTTGGCTCATCGATTGATTTGCTTGCACTCTGTCTAATTTATGAGAATTAATACCTGAAGCGATTAGGGTGAACCGTAACATCAAAGTGGTGTTTGCCGCCTTGAGAACTAATAAACCCTATATTTATCTAGGACAACCAGGCCCTAACAGGAGCGATCGCTCATATAATTACCTAATAATTGCGAATATTAATCATTAAATGTAACCCGTTCTGCCCAGACAGAGATTGTATACGTCGTGTTGTCGTTAGCGATCGCGCCTGATTTACGCGGTAGAATCACAACAGCGCCACTCCCTGCCATGTATCCAGTGTGAAAACTGACAGTATCTTTTATCGCCTTTTTCAAGAATTTCCCAGTGTCTTTTTTGAATTAATTGGTAACTCACCCCAAATCGCAGAGGCTTATCAATTCTCCTCCATCGAAATCAAGCAAACTGCATTTCGGATAGATGGTGTCTTTCTCCCGACACCAGGAGAGCAAAACCCAATTTACTTTGTCGAAGTCCAATTTCAAACCGATACAGAAATTTATTCGCGCTTAGTTTCAGAAATCAGTTTATACTTGCGTCAAAATCAACCACAAAATTCTTGGCAGGCAGTGGTTATCTATCCCAACCGCAGTACCGATACAGCAGATATTAAACATTACAGTGAATTCTTTACTAGCCAACGTATCAGTCGGATTTATCTTGATGAATTAGGTGATCCTTTATTGTTGCCCGTGGGAATTGCTACTATTAAATTAGTAATCGAAAATGAAGATAGAGCAATTATTACTGCTAGAGAGTTAATCAACCGCATCCCACAAGCAACCTATACCCCAGCCAAACAACAGCAGTTACTAGAATTGATAGAGACTATCTTGGTTTATAAGTTGCCAACAATGAGTCGCAGCGAGATTGAAGCTATGTTTAGGTTAAGTGATTTGCAGCAGACACGAGTTTATCAAGAAGCCAAGCAAGAAGGCCGAGTGGAAGGTCGCGTGGAAGGTCGAGAACAAGGTCGCGTGGAAGGTCGAGAACAAGGTCGCGTGGAAGGTCGCGTGGAAGCAAAATTAGAAGCTGTATCTCAATTATTAGCGTTGGGATTGACTGTGGAACAAATCGCACAGGCATTGAAATTGGAAGTTGAACAAGTTAGACAAGTTGCACAACAAGTAACTACCGAGAATAGTGAGTCACAATGAGATGGAAAATAAATATCCTGTACACAGTTTGAAAGAAACACGATTTTATCAAGAGGCCAAGGAAGAAGGTAGACAAGAAGGCCTTTTGGAAGCAAACTTGGAAGCTGTAAAGCTATTATTACAATTTGGTTTGACAGCCGAACAAATTGCACAAGCATTGAAGTTGAAAGCTGAACTAGTTATAAAAGTTGCACAACAGACAAAAAATCAAAATAATGAATTGACTGGAGATTGAGAGCATTTTGGGTTGAAGTTATAGCATTTCTCACTGAGATGAATTCTGTATTTTGCATAGTTTATATTTCTTATGGTTACTCTATCTCCCAATCTCCAAGCTAAACTTTCCCAACCTCTAAAAATCGACTCATTTGAGGTCAAAAGCCGGGTTTTGCAGTCGCCTTTATCTGGGGTGACAGATTTGGTATTTCGTCGCTTAGTACGTCGCTACGCCCCAGATTCCATGATGTACACAGAAATGGTGAACGCCACGGGGTTGCACTATGTCAAGCAGTTACCCAAAATCATGGAGGTAGACCCCAACGAACGACCAATTAGCATCCAACTATTTGATTGTCGTCCTGATTTTTTGGCAGAAGCAGCAGTCAAAGCAGTGGCGGAGGGTGCTGATACTGTGGATATCAATATGGGTTGTCCAGTAAATAAAATTACTAAAAATGGTGGTGGTTCTTCGCTGTTGCGGCAGCCGGAAGTAGCTGAGGCAATTGTGCGCGAGGTAGTGCAGGCTGTTGATGTGCCTGTAACAGTAAAAACCCGTATTGGCTGGAATGACCAAGAAATTACGATTCTTGATTTTGCCAAGCGGATGGAAGATGCGGGTGCAAAAATGATCACGGTGCATGGACGTACCCGCGCCCAAGGGTACAATGGTAATGCTCGTTGGGAATGGATTGCCCGTGTCAAAGAGGTGCTTTCTATCCCGGTAATTGGCAATGGGGATATTTTCTCAGTGGAAGCGGCGGTGAAATGTTTAGAGCAAACTGGTGCTGATGGGGTGATGTGTTCCCGTGGGACTTTGGGTTATCCGTTTTTGGTAGGGGAGATTGATCACTTCTTGAAGACTGGGGAATTATTAGCGCCACCAACCCCAATTCAAAGGTTGGAATGCGCGAGGGAACATTTACAAGCTTTATGGGAATATAAAGGCGATCGCGGTGTGCGTCAAGCCCGCAAGCACATGACTTGGTACGCTAAGGGTTTTGTCGGTGCGGCAGATTTGCGCGGTAAATTAAGTTTGGTTGATGATGTCAATCAGGGTTTGGATTTGATTGACAGGGCAATTGAGAATTTGGTGCAAAATGGTTATGAACCAGAATTAGAAGCAGACTCTAGTTTTGCTTTGGTGTAAGTATGCAGTCGTTGCGATGTCAAGAAGCAATCCTAACAAGCTGATTTTTGATCACGGCTGCGTCAATCCTCACTAAAATTTATCAGGAGAGAAAAGTTGTGAATTTTCCGTACACTGGAGGCTGTCAATGTGGACAGATTCGTTATGAAATTCATGCTGAACCTCTGACTCTCTATGTATGCCATTGTCGGGAGTGTCAGAAACAATCCTCCAGTGCATTTGGTATGTCACTCACTGTCCCACGTGATGCTGTCGTCATTGTTCAAGGGCAACCAAAAGCTTGGACTCGTCCAGCTGATAGTGGACGCCAGGTCAAAAACTTTTTCTGCGGGGAGTGTGGAACGCGATTGTTTCATGAGCGGACTTACAGCCCAGATACGATCAATGTCAAACCCGGAACGTTAGATGATACAAGTTGGTTATGTCCAGTGGCAAATGTTTGGACACGCAGCGCACAGCCTTGGGTAAGGATTTCTGACCAAATGCTGAATTATAATCAGCAACCAGAGGATGTGTATCTGCTATGGGAGCAATGGAAAAAACAGGGTTAAGTAGGTGGGTGGAAGAATTTATCGTTGTGATAAGGCAGGAGGAAAGAGGGTCTTAGCCTCATTTATTTTTCTTTACATAGGTGGGTTTATTTATGCCTACCTACTTAGTTGTCTTAATTTCTACCAAACAGGTATCCCGAAACTTGACTGGAACTTGAGTATTTATGCAAGAGGTCTATTCTTTGACAACTTTCAAGGTGCTGAAGCTAGTATCAGCACAACCGCTAATGAATCCTCCCATGACTTGAATTTGCCGCAAATAATCAAGCGCTTGTTTGGTAATCACTTCTCCGGGCATTAACACGGGTATTCCTGGGGGGTAGGGACAGACGATTTCTGCACAAATGCGATCGCTGGTTTGTTCTAGAGGTAATGTTTCTGTAGTGCTGAAGAAAGCTATACGGGGGGAAATTTGCATAGAACTACCCATCTTAAAATCATTATCCCAGAAAATTAACCGCTTTTTCACTGGAGAACTTGGAGTCATCTCAGCCAAATCGGTGAAAGCTTGAACTAACTTTTCAATATCTGCGGGAGTGTTACCCAAGCTAATAATAAAAGTGACATGTTGCAGTGAGGAAAATTCCGCATTTATACTTAGCTGCTCATCTAAAATTGCCTCGGCGGCGAATCCTGTCAAACCCAAGTCAGCAACGGTGACAGTCAGGCGAGTTCTATCTAGAGTCACAAAGCCAGGTGATGGTTTGCTCGTAAATAGAGGAGTAGATAACCCAGGAATTCCACTAATTCTAGTTCTAGCTGTATCTGCCAGTTGTAAAGTTCGAGACATCAAATCTCTGCCGTGGAGTGCCATTTGCTGACGTGCAGCATCAAGAGAAGCCAAAAGTAGATAACTGGGGCTGGTAGACTGGACTAATTGCAAAGCTTTACTAACGCGATCGCTATCTATTCTGCGACCTTGAATATGCAGCATTGATGCTTGTGTAAGAGCGCCCAATACCTTGTGGATGGACTGTACGGTTAAATCTGCACCTGCGGCTAAAGCTGGGGTGGGTAACTCCGGGTGAAAGGCGAAGTGGGCGCCGTGGGCTTCATCAACCAGTAGAGGGATATTGTATTGGTGGGTAATTTGGGCGATCGCCTGTAAGTCACCACACACGCCGTAATATGTGGGGTAAACTGTCAACACGGCTTTAGCATCAGGATGTTGTTGCAGTGCAGTTTTGACAGCCTGGGGCGTTACACTGTGGGCAATATCTAACACTGGGTCATATTCAGGATTGACGAAAACCGGGATAGCACCAGAAAGAATTAACCCAGCGATCGCGGAAGAATGCACATGACGAGGCAAAATAATTTTATCCCCCGTACCGCAAGTAGCCAGGATGGCGGCGGCAATGCCAGAAGTAGAACCATTGACAAGAAACCATGTTTGTGTACCACCAAATGCCTCAGCCGCTAGTTGTTGAGCTGCTTGAATCACGCCTTGGGGTGTAAAAAGATTATCTAAATCTGCTAATTCAGTCAAATCAGCCCCAAACACAGCTTGACCAAGTAAGTCAGCCAAAGGTTGCCCAATTCCCACCCCCCGCTTATGACCTGGGGTGTAAAAAGCTGTATGGGGACGGTCTGCATTGGCTTTTAAGGCTGCTAATAAGGGTGCCTGATTTTGATTGAGCATTTGGAAGTTTTTTATACATCTACAGGGCATAATTTTCCCGCCAAACTTAACAGTATCTTAATCGCCCCTTGATTGCGTGTTTGTAGCTTCGTGACATCAGTGGCAACAAATAAACTTTCTGATTAGGGGTAAATATGGAACTCATGCAAAATGTTAGCGAAGCTATACGTGGGTATCGCTTACCATTAAATCGGTCTGGACGACGGGGTTTTTTGCTAGGTGCAGGATTTCTCACAGGGTTAGCGATTACTAGCCAATGGCGACCAGCATTAGCAAGACCGAGGTTTTCTGGCTATCCCTTTACCCTTGGTGTCGCCTCCGGCGATCCCTTGCCCGATGGTGTTGTATTATGGACACGACTAGCTCCCGATCCACTCAATGGCGGGGGAATGCCGTTACAAAATATTGTAGTGCGGTGGGAAGTAGCCCTGGATGAAAATATGAGGAGGGTTGTGCAGAGAGGCACAACTTTGGCAACTCCAGAACTAGGACACTCAGTACACGTTGAAGTTAGTGGGTTACAGCCTGAGCGTTGGTACTGGTATCGGTTTAAAGTTGGCAATGAAGTTAGCCCAATTGGACGGACTCGCACATCTGAAGCTTTCCAACAACTCAACTTTGCTTTTGTTTCCTGCCAAGATTGGCAGAACGGCTACTACACAGCATATGAACATCTGGCGAAGGAAGACCTTGACCTAGTTGTGCATCTTGGTGATTACATTTACGAATACGGCCCCCAATCTGGTGGGCCCCGCCAACACATCGGCCCGGAAATTATCACCCTCAGTGACTACCGCAACCGTCATGCTTTGTATAAAACCGATCGCAATCTACAAGCTGCTCATGCTGCCTTCCCCTGGATAGTAACCTGGGACGATCATGAAGTTGATAACAACTACGCCAACCTTATACCTGAAGATAACCAAACCCCGGCGGCATTTGCAGCACGGCGAGTTAGTGCTTACCAAGCGTATTACGAACACATGCCATTGCGTCCATCGTCCATACCCATCGGGACAGATATGCAGCTTTATCGGCGATTCACTTTCGGTAATTTAGCTGAGTTCAATGTGTTAGATACCCGTCAGTATCGCACCGATCAACCCTGTGATGACGGACTCAAACCCCGTTGTCCTCAAGCTTTTGATGACAATGCTACCATGACAGGAAAAGAGCAAGAGCAATGGCTATTCCAGGGATTAGATAAATCGCGATCGCGTTGGAATGTGATTGCTCAACAAACTATGCTCGCTGAATATGATTTTGATGCTCGCCCAGAAGTAACTTTATTCAACGTGGATCAATGGGATGGCTATGTGGCGGCGCGGAATCGGCTATTCAACTTTTTGCAACAGCGTCAACCTGCTAACCCAGTGGTGATTACCGGAGACATCCATTCTAGTTGGGTACATGACCTAAAAGCAGACTTCAACAACCCAGCTTCCGTTACAGTTGGAACAGAGTTTGTTGGCACTTCAATTTCCTCTGACTTTCCTACCCCGTTCATTGCACCAGTGCAAGCCGCTTTGTCAGACAATCCCCACACTAAGTTCTTTGACGGTGCTTTTCGAGGTTATGTCCGTTGCAAACTTACCCCAGAACTCTGGCAGAGTGATTACCGTGTTGTATCGTCTATCGTTAGCCCCAATGCTTCCATTAGTACCCTAGCTTCCTTTGTAGTGCAAAACGGGCAACCAGGGGCAATCCGGGCCTAACTAGGGCTTGCTGAACAAGTTATAAAAAAGCCGCTCTGACTTTTCGCTATGTTCTCTGCGCCTCTGTGGTTAAATAAATTACTTTTTAACCGCAGAGGCGCACACTTGCGTCGGTCGCCAGACTTGTAGACGCAAAGCTGCTACTCTAAGAGTTCTGAAATTAGGTTTTCTCAACTTTTGTTTGGCTTGAGAAAAATCTTTGATTAAATAATATATAGGAATCCGATTTGATATCTGAAAAAATCTCAGTATGTGTAGTGGCGTGTCAAGGCTAAAATGTTGCAAACTATTTGGGAGCATCCCAAATGTGTCAATTTATTTTTTTGTAGTGATGGCTCTCTAGCTCGCTTCCTGGACATTAGGGAGCAAGATGCTCCCACTACAAATTTTATTTTTGCAAAATTGGGATGATGCAAAAAATTTTCTTGTGGTGCGGGCATCTTGCCCGCTAATTAGAACGGGCAAGATGCCCGTACTACAAAAGATTGCTAATACACAAAATTAGCTTAGACACACCCTACGTATCTGTTCAAAAATCCAATATGAGTCCTATAGCTCATCAAGATATTCTTCATCAAGGCTATCAATTTCAGCTTGAATTTTGTCTTTTGCAGTCATTTTTACCTTTTCTCTCAGCTAATATCATTCTCATCGTAACTTTTGAGCATATCTTGAAGAGGGATCGCCCTTTCAAAACCAACTAAAAGCGATTGGCGCTTGTTTCCTCGCTGCAAGTTGGGCGATCGCCCACTGTACAATCGAATCAAGTGAGACTCCTCTGATTGGGGCAAGATGATGATGGAGCGTTTCATAGCTGGCACTATCAGAGACATTCTTCACCAAATCGTATACTGTCCATTCTGCAACCATTCCACCTATGCCTCGATTTCTGTATACTTCTTTGATGCATGATTGATTACAGGGAGATAGGACAAGTATCGTCATTGAGGGTGATGCCGAATACTTGGGTTGTCATCTAGCTTAAAAAAGTCGAATAATTTAATGAGACTGACCATGATCAATCCTGTTGCTATCTCCATCCCAGAACCACAAATACCTACCCCTGAACCAAACCCTTTACCAAGTCCTGAACCAACACCGGGGCCAACCATTCCCCGTCCTTTACCAGAACCAGTTCCAGAACCTGTACCTAATCCCATTCCCCAGCCGATTCCAGGGCCAATTCCCCAAACGGTTCCCGGGCCGGTTCCCCAAACCATTCCTGAACCTGTTTAAATTAACTTTGTACTTTCATCCCCAATCTAAAATCTAAAATGCTACGAGCCGGAATTGTCGGACTTCCCAACGTCGGAAAATCTACTTTATTTAATGCTGTAGTGGCTAACGCCAAAGCTGAAGCCGCTAACTTTCCTTTTTGCACGATTGAACCGAATGTCGGCGTTGTCGCAGTACCGGATGACCGGTTAAACGTTCTAGCGAAAACTTCCAATTCGGAACAAATTGTTCCCGCACGTGTTGAGTTTGTCGATATTGCGGGTTTAGTCAAAGGTGCAAGTCAAGGGGAAGGGTTGGGTAATCAATTCCTTTCTCACATTCGGGAAGTGGATGCGATCGTCCATGTAGTGCGTTGTTTTGAAAATGATGATATTATTCACGTTGCCGGTTCTGTTGACCCAGCACGGGATATTGAGATCATTAATTTAGAATTGGGTTTAGCAGATTTAGCTCAAATTGAGCGACGAATTGACCGCACCCGTAAACAAGCACGCACCAGTAAAGATGCACAGTTTGAAATCACAGTCTTAGAAAAATTAGCTGCTATTTTGAATGAGGGTCAATCAGTCCGTCAAGCGAGTTTGAACGAAGAAGAAACCGAAATTATTAAAGGTTTAGGATTACTCACCAATAAACCAATTATCTACGCCGCTAACGTATCTGAAGATGATTTGGCAACAGGTAATAAATTTGTCGAGCAAGTACGGCAAATCGCCTCTCAAGAAAATGCCCAAGTGGTGATAGTATCTGCCCAAGTAGAAGCAGAACTTGTGGAATTACCAGAGGAGGATAAAGCTGATTTTCTCGCATCTTTGGGTGTGGAAGAAGGTGGATTAAAATCCTTAATTCGTGCTACCTATACCTTGTTAGGATTGCGAACATATTTCACTTGTGGCCCTAAAGAAACCCGTGCTTGGACTATCCACGCAGGAATGTCTGCACCCCAAGCAGCAGGAGTAATTCACTCTGATTTTGAACGGGGATTTATTCGGGCAGAAACCGTGGCTTACAATGATTTAGTCACAAATGGTTCCATGAATGCTGCGAAAGAAAAAGGGTTAGTGCGTAGTGAAGGTAAAGAGTATATTGTGCAAGAAGGGGACGTGATGTTATTTAGGTTTAATGTGTAGTTTAGTTTTCTACAACATTCCTAAATTATTTGTGAACAACAAGATCCCCGACTTCATTAAAAGTCGGGGATGTGAAGCCTGGGATTAAAAAAAATCAAATAAGATTGCTATATTTCATTGTTCACCCAACACATACACATAAGAACCCAAATTTTCATCATCCGTACCCACAACCACACCACCATTTGCCCCAGGGACAAGTTCTAAACCTTCAATTTTGCGGTAATTAGAACGGTAGAGGGGGACAAGTTGGGGATTTTGCTTTAATACTATTTCTTGTCCACGAAATCCCACAGCACCGATAGCGCAAACCGCCGACTGAAATGGCCCATCATCTCCAGCATCACTTGCTGATGTAATAAATATAATTCCAGTTGGGTCTACTTTTAAATCGGAAATATGACGAACATTACCTGAGGGAAATGGTACTTTCAGATTAGCAGAACCTGTTTGAGTTATTTGAGATTTATCTAAATCAAGTACTCCCCAGTAAATGATTCCTGGTTGTGCAGCTTCACCTCGATGTGCCCATATTGCAACTAGTTTATTGTCTATATTCTGTAGCGCAAATGCTTCAATATTACTACCTTGAGGTACTTTTGGTAAATCGAATTTTTGGAGAACTGAAATACTTGTATTGCGAGAATTTAACTTGATTTCATAAGCTTTACCAGCGCTACTTAAAGCCATAAAGCTTTTTTTATTTGGGACAGAGGTTAAGCTCTCTAAATCAATGGGTGCTTCTGTGTTTTCTGGCCATTTCACAGGGGAATATTTAACTGGCTGCTTTCCCTGGAGGCTGATGATTGCTAGACGGGGTTCGTCTTTTTTCTTATTGTCATGGACAATCAAAAAGTCTAGAGAATTACCTTGCTGTTCCACCAGCGCCATACCACTAATGCCATAAAGTATACCACCTCGAACCGGACGCCAATCCTGTGCCTGTACTTGTTGGGGGATGATTAATGCTCCGAAGATAGTTACACAGACAATGATTAGCTTGAATAAGCGAGGTACATTTTTGAGTGCGGCTGATGGGTACATGCTTGAGTATCGGTAAGAAAAATTGTATTAGGCGATACTGTAGCATATCTAGAATAGGCGATCGCTATTCGTCATATCAGCATTATTTTAACTGCTTTTATAATTATATACACGTAATTGTATATCTCTCATCTATTAATCTAAAGGCATGAGCTAGAATCGCAGATGTTTCAATAAAAACCAGTGACATTACTTTTTTAGGGTGTTATTTTTGAAAATAAGTTCTTTTAACTCAGTACTTAAGGAATGGTGCATCATGCTGGGATGGATTTTTGGCGACTTAGTTAAAAAATTAGAGCGTTCAGCAAAAGTGGTTGCAGGGGATTTTTTAGAAGCGAGTAGTAAAGAAATCAGCAACTTGTTTGATCAACAGCTTTACCCATTAGCTGACAAACTAGACTACATAGCGGAACAACGGATTAAACAAGTCGAAACCTTAGAAAGTCAGGTTACAAATGATATTGAGTCTCTCCTCAATAGTGTCGATGATAAACTTAGGCTTAATCTCAAAAAAATTGATGAAATACGTGAATCAGCTATCAAGGATGTCAGAGAAACGGGTGGGGAATTGGATTTTTATTTAGAAAATAGAATAAATCAATTTTCCTTGACTGTCATGAAAGTATTAAGCCAAGCAGAAGGAATTGCTAATGTTATTATTGATGATATTAAAATTTTAGAAGAAAAACTTTTTCAAGATATTAATTATATAGTCGATAAAATAATTGAAAGTATAGAGGGAACAGCAGAATTAATTCGTCAGGAATTCCAAAAGTATGTAGCTCATTTTTTACCAAATCCTTTTGATAAATGTAGACAAAGACTAAATATAGGAATGAAACCTGGCTCTAGACTATCTGACATTGAGCTTTATGAATTAATCGAATGTCATGAATTGAGTAAATTGCATGAAAATACACCTATTGAAGAAGTACTCAAGTCTTATGGACAGATGCAACTCAATGCAGCAAGAATGGCTGCATTAGTAAGAAGATCACCAGAATTGAAAAGGCGAGCTTTTGAAGACTGGCTCAAATACGGTTTACTGTGTGAGTTTTGGCGTAAGACAAGGAAAATTTATGATGCTTCAGAAACTTTGAGGTTGCAACATCAGCCAACTCAACAATTTTTAATAGATAAATAAATTATGTTTATGGAGGTTTTTATGAAAACTGCTGATGCTGCTGACTGGAAAACACCATTAGGTTACTACGAAAAAGCAATAGAAGAACTAGGACGTACAAAGGCAGAGTTACAAGAAGAGTTAGCAAATATCAAAGTAAGTATCAAAAAAGATTTAGAATCTAAGATTGATAATTATCAAGTTGAAATACATAAATTAAAATCTGAGCTTCAAATGACTAAAGAACAGTTTGCAACTGCTGATAAAACTGCTAACGACGCAAAACAAACTGCTAATGATGCTCAGGTTAAACTACAGAAAATGCAAGAAAATATGACTAATGAATTAAATAGCGAGAAGATAAACATTACGGAATTATCACAAATAAAAGAACAATTATCTCAGGTTTTATATGTTCTAGAAAAACCAAACTTTACTAATTTTGATAGTGATTCACAAAAGCAAATCCTGACGTCTCTATCAAGTTTGCAGTTACAAATTTCTCAACTAGAAATAGAATTAACCCTTGTTTCTCCTGCTTCAGGTATAAACTACATAAAATTACGAGATTTGTTGGCAGCAAAAGCATGGCAGGAAGCGGATAAAGAAACTTGGAATTATATGCTGCAAATATCTGAAAGAGAAGGAGAATCCTGGTTAGATGATGGAGATATTAAGCGTTTCCCAAGGCATGATCTGCGAATTATTAACAACCTTTGGACAAAATATAGTGAGGGAAAATTTGGATTTGGTGTTCAAAAACAAATCTGGCAATATCCCAAGGAAGATTATAAGCGCTTTGGCGATCGCGTTGGGTGGCTAGTGAATATTTCCAATAGTGAATGGCGTAAATATGAGGAGGCTATTTTTAGTCTTGACGCTCCAGAAGGACACCTTCCATATACGGTTCGTGTGCTCGGTTTAGGTTATCGAAATCCCGGAGAACTTTCGCACAGATTAAAACTTTTTTTACTGCGGTACTAACTTGAGTGAAACGAAGATTGCCAAAAGGTTTAGATATGAATAAAAATAATGGTAAAGACTGGAAAAATCCTTTAGGGTATTACGAAATTGCAATAGAAGAATTAAGACGTACACAGGAAGAGTTACAGGTAAAACTACAAAATATTAGAGAACTCCAGGATAATTACCTAGATTTGAAAACAGAGTTAAAAGCTACGCAAAGAGAACTAGATACTACTAAAGTAGAACTTAAAGTCACTCAAAGAGAACTAGATACTATCAAAACAGAGCTTAAAGCTACTCAAGAAGAATTAGACACTACAAAATTACAATTAGAAGAAATACAAAAAAAAGCTAACTCTACTGCTTATCAAATTGAGTCTGTTAAATCTGGTATTGAAAATGGGTCAATTGTTGCTCAAAAAGCTTTAATGCTACGTGGTAAGAATGACAAATTTTGGATAAGATTTTGTTCACTAGATAGTGTCAATCATCATTGGTTACAAGTTTGGAAAACTGATGATACATGGCATGACGATATTCGGGTAAAAGCAACATCATTATTACGAGCTAGAGACGATCAGTATTGGATGAGATTTAACTATCTCAAAGATGGGAAATATGATACATATCACGTATGGCAACGTGGTAATACATGGCATCGTACTATTAGGGTGGAAACAGCAAAAAGATTAAAGCCTTAATAGCGTAAATCCTCATTTCTCTGCGGAATTTGTGTCTCTGTGGTTAAATAAAATATAAGGTGGGTAATACCCAGCCTACAATTCAATACTGACTTATTAATAATGCTAATGATTGAGTTAAATCAGAGGTGAATATCCAAAAGAAATTTCGCCTTCGTGGTAGTACTCGATGCACCAATTATCTTGGGGACAAATTATCCATGTATCCCAACTTTGTTGACAAACTAACTGTGCATGTTGAACAACTAGTGACAAACTTAGTTCTAAACTGAGGGTATTAGCATCAGCCCAGACAATTATCACATTTGGGTTGCCCAGATTTTGGTTAAGAATTATCTGCTGTAACTTTTGACTGAAATTTTCGTAGTCAGTGACAAAAACAGCTGATTGCATACAACCATCTACTTTTTCCCAATTTACTCGACCCCACCAAGCAATAGGAAAGTTCTCAGTTAACCAAGAACTTGCAGGATTAAAAAATGTTGGTTCTGTCCAAATAATTTTGTAAGTTGCTAATTCTGCATCTAATTGAGTGAGTAGGTCTTTGCAAGACTCCTTTTGTTGCTGTTGATGTAACTGGCGTTTTAATTGTTCTCTGCGAATAATTAAGGCTTTTCTCCGTTCCGGGTTCATATCCTCATACTTAACGAATAATGGTAACAGATGGTTTCTTGGTCATGGAATTATATCTATGAGATGTTACTGTAAAATTAAACTAGCGATCGCTCTTAAGCGACTTTGTGAGCAAAGCTAAATCTATTTAACGTAATGTGCAAATTATTGTTGTGTTAAACATAGGTATCAAGATATATCAAGATCTAATAATTAAAGATAAAACCAATTATAAATAGACCTTGAGTAGTCCGTTGTGTACATTTTATTATCGTGGAAGTTAAACGCATAAGAACCTGTGTAGTAGACGTTCTCAGTACCGTTTATACCACCACTGATATTCATTAAATTAAAATACATATACCCTCCCGATACAGCTTCACATTGAGATGGAGTCAGGTTCTGCATAAATAACCCTACATCAGTAGGATGGAAATACGAAATTATAATTTTAGCCATTATTTTAGTTTCTCCCAAGAAAGTAATACCAATTCAAAATACTCTACGGTTACTGCTGCGGAGAACTCGTAAGAGTGGCGGAAAGCATTACAAAATTAAGAAGGCCAGATTTAGCCTAGGTTTCAAGGTTTATATCTGTCGCATTCTTTTTTTAAATTGGTATAAACTTGCCTAGCCTCCGCTTTTACTTTTATTTACTCCTCAAAAATGTTTAAGTCCCATTAGTCAGACTTAGAACCTCTGGTATGCCTGAAGGTAAGACCATTACTAAATTAATAGTTAATCTAGACATGTCAATCGTAAAAAGCTTGTTACCATCCATCGAAAACAGGCTCATATCAGTTGAAAAGTTACCTATACCATCCTGAAGGTTAGCCAAATTAACAGCAGTAATACCTCCTAATACAGTAGTAGATTCTTCATTAGAGATTTCGCTAAATAGTTCGTTAATTTCGAGATTGGTAATTTGCAGCATATTGTGTAATTAACAGCATTAGATTTAAGTGTGAAGTTGTACTGTTTCAGAGCGGATGTATCCGCATATTGTATCCAGTCACAAATCACATCAAGGTAAATATCTAAGTAAGAAGTAGAGAATTATTCACTCCCCTCTCTCTAAACAATTCTCAGCAAACTTAATTCCTTGTCAAGAGGTAGGGTGAGTGAATAGTTAAGGAGGAAAAGTCTATGGTTATAAGAAGTATAATGACGCGCCTATCACGGTTATTTTTAAGCAATTGTTTCTGATTTGACCAATTTAATGAAACTGAACAAAGACGCGTTATCCACCTCAATTCATGGGAAATAAGCTTGAGTGATGAGTGGGTTAACCCTGCTTTTCCATTTCTAGAAAACAATGGTCAAAGCAAGATTATCAGACTTTGGTTTAATCGAGCTTTGAACCTTTATTTTCTAATAAAAACTAAACTGTTGTGTTCCCATTATCTAGTCCAGTATTGCTGGATGTTGTACTTGCTACAGGATTGCTGGACATTGTGGAAAATAAGGTAAACATCAGAAGAAGTGGGAGCATATTCATTAGGTTCAGTCCGTTCATTCCGTTGGTGGTTTGACCGCCAATAACGGTAGCAGATTCTTTGGAAGAAACTTCGGTGTAGAGTTCGTTAATTTGGAGGTCGATGATTTGCAACATATTGTTTTTTCTTTAATGAACAGAAGTATGGTTAATATTCAAAGGATCTGAAAGCAAATTTTAGTGGGGAATTTAACCCGCCCCTAAATCAGTCTTTGCAAGCTCTGTCTAATCACTTATGATGCCGTTGAGAGGAGCCGCAGCATTAAATAGGATATTATATCCATTTGCTTGTAGAATTGGGCGCACGTCGGCGGGCAATGGAAGGTAATTAATCAACAAGAAATATTGCAGAGCACTAATAGGTCCACCACCTGTGACAGCAGCAGATTCTTTGTTAGAAATTTCGCTCAACAGTTCCTTATTTTCTAGATCGATAATTTGCAGCATATTGTGTAATTAACAACATCAGTTTCAAGAGTGAAGCGGCACTTTTCCATAGTGAAAAGGTACGCATATCTTTTTCAGTCACAGATCACATCAAGGTAAATATCCAAGTAAAATAGTTGCGAATAGTCAAACTTGCTTGTCTATTTGTGAACTTAATAGTGAACCGTTCCTATTTCCTTTAACGAACATTCGATGGAGAATATTCCGAAATATCTTTATTAGCAAATAACTTGAAGGGCTTAAGTCCTATAAAAGACTGTACCAATCAAACTCTACAACTTGTGCAGCCTGAAATCCTGATAGCTAAGTTGCAAAACTCTGCACTAAATAGAGTCAGTTCAATGAATACAGCAGTAGCTGACTATATATGGCTTGATTCCAAGTTGGTAAAACTTGAAGCTAACAGATTTAGATATTCTCCTAAACTCTTATAGAGATTGAGTTACAGCTTTAACCTGATTTTTGTGACGAGGTTAGGAATAATTTGCATTGAGTATTCGTTAAAGAAGATAAGAACGGAAGAAACAGATCATCATTAAATTCATAGATAGACATAGTTTTAATTGCCTAGAACCTTGGCTAAGATTTTTTGATATCGGTTTCTGCCATGATTTACTCCTAATACTTGCCTTCTCAAGCCTCAGCGAATTCGCTGGGGTTTTTTGTTGAGAGATTAGTGAGATAACGCCTGTAAATCTACTAAAAAAACACAACCCGGATTTCTTGCGAGAAAGAAGTCCGGATCACTATCAAAAACTTTATCAATACTTTTTTACCCAACAGTTGCAACAATTGTCAATAACTAATAAATAAAGGTGTTAAGAATAGACCTTGAATAGTCTACTGTATCGTATTTATTATCACTGACATTGGTTGAATATGCACCTACGGCATACAGTCTTTGATCTGCTCGTGTAGCACCAATGTAAAGGCTATCAGAAGTATTCATTACGAAAAAACTATAGGGATAAGTACCTCCTAATATAGTTTCAGCTTGCTCCGGAGTTATATTGTGGATAAATGCCTTTATAGCATGAGGATATAAGACAGAAATTACGACTTTAGCCATGATTTTGTTGCCTCTGAAGTAAGTATAATTGACTTTTAAACATCTATAAAACAAGAATTTTTAAATGATAATATGCCCACTTCACTCATTTTTAAGCCGTGGGTATCTTGGTAAGATCATATTTTGCTGATAGTCAAACTTTCCTGTCTATTTGTAAACTTAATAGTGAACCATTCCTACTTCCTTTAACGAACACTCGATGCAAAATATTCCAAAATATTTTTATTGGCGAAGAAGCTAACAGACTTAAGAAGTTGTTTTAAGCAGGCGCTTATCTGCCATATTGAAGACAGCGTAGCGGAGTGTAAAATTTCTGTATTTACCGCATACTTATCTTCTCAAACCTCAGTGAATTCGCTGTTTTTTTGTTGAAAGACTCTTGAGATAACGCCCGTGAATCTGCTAAAAAAACACAACCCGGATTTCTTACTTGTAAGAAGTCCGAGTCACTATCAAAAACTTTATTAACACTTTTTTGCCCTACGGTTGCAACAATTATCCAGAACTACTGAATAATTTAATCATAGATTAGCCTGGAATTATCTAATGAATTGTACTTACTCTCATTGCTTGCCAATGATTTTAGATATACACCCCAAAATCTTCGTTTTGCTCAAGGAGATTTATAGAGATAAGTACTAACAGTAATGTTCATTATGCCAATTGTAGGAGGATAAAAACCTGTCAATATACTTTCAGATGCCTCTGGAGTATATTGTGGGTAAATACCTTTATAAGATGAGAAGGTAAGACGTAATTTGAGATTTTAGCCATTATATATTGTCCTTCCATAGTCTAATGAATTGTATGAATTCTCGTTGCTTGAAAATGATTTTATACCTATAGCATAAAATCTTCGATCTGCTCGAGGAGAATCATATAGATAAGTACTATCAGTAATGTTCATTATGCCAATACCAGAGGTATAAAAACCTCCCAATATAGTTTCAGATAGCTCTGAAGTTAGGTTGTGGATAAATGGTTCTATAGAATAAGTACGTAAATTAGAAATTGTGATTTTAGCCATGATCTTAGTTCTTCTGAAGTAAGTAGATTTGACTCTTGATTAATTGATTGTATTGCACTATCAAAAACTCTATCAATCAGTCTTTGGCAAACTGTACCAATGATGCTGAAAAACTACTAGAGAAATCTATTGTAGATTGACCTTGAATAATTTACTGAATTGAAATCATTCTCGTTGCTTGTAGATGAATATGGACCTACAGCCCAATACCTTCGATCTAATCGAGGAGAATTATAGATATAAGTACTATCAGTAACGTTGAGTATGCCAATTCCAGAGGGATAAAAACTTCCCAATATAGTTTCAGCTTTCTCAACAGTTAGATTGTGGAGAAATGTTTTTATGGAATTAGGTTGTAAGGTAGAAATTATGATCTGAGTCATGGTGTTAGTTTCTCTGGTGTAAGTAGAATTGACTTTCAATTGATTGCATGACTGAACTATTCCCACTAAAAATTATATGTAAACAACCATATTATTACCAGATATATTGTAAACTTTAAAAGACATAAATCCTGTTTTTCTGTCTCTTTTGTTGATGTTAGCATCAGCATTTTCCTTATAAAATGTACTACATAATAATAAGTACAAAATTTTACATAGCAATTATGTATTGAGATAAAATAGACTAAATTATTGAAATATTGTCCTATAAATATTTTTTAGAATCTGAATATTTTATTATCAAGTCGTAAATACAGAGCAAACTATCTGAAGTATAAGAATCCTTGAATGGCAAGAGTTTGAACGTTTTATGTTTTAGCCTATTTTTTCAAAAATATCCTTATGCAGCAAGGATTTCATAAATGCCATGCATGCATTTGTTTGTCTTACTTGTCAATAATTTAGCTGCAACCAAGTTATTTAAGAATTTTATGCTATTCAATAGCACTTTTTATCATTTTTTTTATGTCTTGATTAAAAAGATAAAAGTAATAATACAGGTACTATTGTCTATTTTGCTTGTTCAATAATATTGTTATTTTGTTGATTTTGCCTAAAATTTACTTTAGAAAGTGAGTTGTCTTACTGGAAATTCACCTGAACCTTGCCATAAAGCACAACTAATCCAGAAAAAAACATAGTAGATAAAGCAAGGCACAGAAATTTATCACTATTTAGTTAGTGTGTTTTGAACGGTTAGATGTATCTGGACTAGAAAATTAACTTTGCCTAATAACTTATGCTATTACAACAGGAATCATTGTCTGCTTATCAAGAAGTTATGCTCAGCCTGAGCTATCGCCAGAGATTAGAAAAGATTGCTCGTAAATACACTAGGGGCACAAGTCTTTCTTGGGAAGATGCTGTTCAGACTGCCCATTTAAAAGTCTTCCTTGCTTTTCAAGCGGGAAAGTTTCGGCAAGGGAGTGTAGAACAGTTTTATTACTGGGCTATTGCTGTAGCCAGATGTGTAATTATTGATTCTGTTCGTAGAGAAAGTCTGCGGAAGTGCCAGAGTTTAGATGACAATATCCCAGGCACAGATATGTCTTTATTAGAAACAATTCCTGATGAATTGAGCACATTGGATGCAATAGAGCGTGCAGATTTAATTCTGCAAGCACGAGAGTCTATTTATCAACTTGATAAATGCTATCCCCACCGAAATTATCTGAAATTATGGCAAGGAAAAGTTGATGGTAAAACACAAATTCAAATTGCCACTGAATTAAGAATTAGCCAGGGTGAAGTTTCCAAGCGATGGCAAGAACTCTTAGGACGTATCGCTGAGTTATTAGGAGTATTGGAAATTAAAGATATGAAGAATAAACTGCAAAGAAGTCGCCAGCAGAAGACACCAGATAATTGCTCAACAAAGCAGTGGTAAGCCCATAAAATGTTGCCTGGTAATTTGATTATCAAGACAAATCATCGTATTTGAAGGTATTTAATGGTTAACTAATATATAGATTAAATACTATCATGTCTTGAGACTTTGCTAGTCAATTCTCGTTGTATGAGAGTGAGAATATATGCGTTTAAATTTAGGTAACTTCTTTTTTTTTAATAGACAGAGGTATAATGTCCAAACGCCACAACCTGGAGAAATTTGGCAGGTAAATTGTTTAGTACGAAATCCTTTGGATTTCACAAGTCAAGAGCAACAGACTTTGTACTCTTCCTTAGCACGAAGTTTTTTGGCAGGTAACTCACCACCGCGTTATGTAATGATTGTCAAAGAACCTGAAATGTCTGAAGAGATAGAGGAACAGTGGTTGATTGTTTATGTGATGTTGCTATCAGTAGAAACGGATTTTATTAGTGATATAGATTTGCTGATTCCTGCTGAAATATCAGGATTAGGTCAAGATTTATTGGCGGAGACTTGGCATATTCTTCCTGCGCTAGCTTGTAACTTATTACAGCCAGTTGGAAAACGACTCTCTCGCCAGATTTATGACTATCTACTGACAGTCAGAGACTATCATCACGAATTGGCTTCTCATCTGCCAGAAATAAGGGAAATCCAGCACTTAGGATTCGTACATAAGAGCTTATGCTCTGCAAATAATACAAAAATTCAAGATTTCCACAAAGCAGAACAAGCTTGGAGTGATGTATTGACAGTGCCAGTGGCAGCTTACTATTCTTACTTGAAAGGTATAAAATTTACAAATGCAATATTAAATGAATTATTGCAACTAGAACAAGATTTGCCTTCTGAAATTGGCGATTAAAAAGGGAGTATCCCAATTTTGTAAAAATACCCTACATAGTCGTTCTAAGAGGATGTTTGGATGTTTGAAAAGTTTTGGGCGGATATAATTCGCTACTACACAAACAAAGTCCGCCTGCGCGGACTAAGCAAAAATTAGGCCTTTCAAACCCACCTCCGTGGGTTTCGTCTGTGTAGCCAAGCCACTCCTTTGAGGAGACAGCACCGTGGGCGGGTTTCCCGACTTGTAGCAAGTGGCGCGCGATTTCTAATCGCCAGGGCTAGTATTAATTTAGACTTTTCAAACAACCTCTAAGCGTAACTAAGTGAAGCGAAGCATGACAGTACAATTGCACATTTGGGATGTTCCACAAATTCAACTCTACTGGTATCTTAGAGGCTCTCTGTAGAGAAATGTAAAGAGTCAGGGTAACTCGGATTACCCAGATATCATCAAAGAGCGATCGCTAATTTAAATAAGGTATCTGAGTACCTTAAACACCAAAACAAGAAAGTAGCTTACGAGAAAATAGTAGATTTAATCAAGCAATTACAATAACACATTCAACTAGCATTACAAGTAGCTTAATATCAAATTCCTGTGAATGTAATATAGAATAAAACGGACATAAATATTGAATTTGTGTCTAATTATTGGGCTTTAAAACCTTGAATTATCATAGTCATTTTGCCAACATCTAATTAGATTAGACAAAACACAAGTTAAACAGTCTAATCTTGCAAAACAAAGGAGTAAAGCCAATGGCAAATGTCGCAATTAATGAATTAGAGATTATCGGTTATAAACTTTTTCATGATTCTGAAAGTTTTCTTGATGAACTAACTAGCCAAGAAATAGCGTCTCTTCAGGGTGGATTTGGCTACTCCGGTTATGGCGGCTATGGTTCTCACAGTGGCGGTTATGGCTACGGTAGTGTTAGTGGTTACAGTGGCGGCTATGGCCGTGGATTTAAATCCAAGTGTTAAGGGTTAATTCTTGGTAAAGTTAATTGACTGGGAGAGTCATAATTACTCTCCCAGTTTGTTTTCTGAAGAGCTAACAAGTTCTTCATATACGAATTCTTTAGCACCGTTCTCTGTCTACCCACTTATATCATGTCGGTCTGAGTTCAAAATACCTGCAAAGTCTTCATTTACATAACAGGTAATGCACAATTGGTACCCCAACGTCATAGGATGAAAGCTGATACTGGCAAAACAATCACGAGATGAATGTTTCTATCCGTTTATTACAAGCGCATGAGTTAGCCACTGCTGACTATGTTTTTCGGTTAGCTTTTGGTACATTGTTGGGACTACCTCAACCAACTGAATTTGCTGGGGATGCTGCTTACATACATCACCGTTGGCAAACTGAGCCGAATGCCGCATTTATGGCGGAGGTAGATGGTAAGTTAATTGGGTCTAACTTGGTGACTAATTGGGGTAGCTTTGGCTTTTTTGGGCCTTTGAGTGTGCATCCAGAGTTTTGGAATCAAGGAATCGCTCAACGTTTAATTGAAAGAGCGATCGCTTGTTTTACTGAATGGGATACTAGATTAGCAGGACTGATGACTTTTCCTCAGAGTCCCAAGCATCATGTACTGTACCAAAAATTTGGTTTTCGGCTGCGGTTTCTCACGGCAATTTTAGCGAAGTCGGTGCGGTCATCCCAACCTCTACCCCCAGGAAGTAGATACTCTCTCTTAAGTGAAGATGAACGTACTCAAAGCCTCAAAGCCAGTTATCAAGTGACTGATGCTATTTATGAGGGGTTGGATTTAACACGGGAAATCCAGACAGTTGAGGCTCAAGGATTGGGTGACACAGTTTTGTTATGGGACGATGCAGGTTTAGCGGGGTTTGCGGTTTGTCACGTAGGTGTTAGTACGGAAGCCGGGAGTAACACCTGTTTTGTCAAGTTTGGTGCAGTGCGTCCGGGAAATGATGCAGGAAGTCGTTTTGAGCAGTTGTTAGATTTGTGTGAAGCATTAACTTTCGCACAGGGAATGTCACGATTACTGGCTGGGGTAAATACTAGTCGAGATGAGGCTTACCGCCGGATGTTAGCTCGTGGTTTTCGGACTGAAACCATTGGAATAGCAATGCATAGACCAAATGAACCCGGATACAATCGCCCGGATGTCTTTGCACTGGATGATTGGCGGTAGCATAATACCAATTCAAAATTCAAAACTGTACGTTCGCTCATTTAAGAAGGGCAAGAGGAATTAACGCTTTACTGTGTAAGGTTTCAAGGTGATTGTGGCTCTGATGGTGGTGATACCGTGTAAGTCCAAGAAATCGCCCCAAACATTGCCTAAGTTGATTTTTTATCGGAAATCTTCTCGTAAAAAAAAACTCATAACAGTGGCACTATCATGAGTTCAAATATGACTAATTCTGAATTAGCTACGAGTTACTTATCACTTAACACTAACTCTGTCTCTGGTTGCTGTTCTTCTTGTTCTTCTTGTGGCAAACTGTAGATTGATCTGTAAAGTTTCACGTACTGTTTTGCAGATTGATACCAACTAAAATCTTGAGTCATGCCACGTTTTTGTAATTCCTGCCATTGGGGTTTGAAACGGAAGCCTTCCCAAGCGCGGATCATACAAGTGAACAAATCCAGGGGTTCGTAGCGGTCAAAGCAGTAACCTGTACCTGCTGCATTCACAGGGTCATGATGAGATACAGTATCAACTAATCCACCTGTACGGCGTACAATGGGTACAGAACCGTAACGCAAAGCCATCATTTGACTAATACCACAGGGTTCAAAACGGCTAGGCATTAAAAAGGCATCAGTCCCAGCGTAAATGCGACGTGCCAAGGCGTCGTTATATAGTAGGTAAGTTGCCATGCGTCCTGGATAGCGGGATGCTAATTGCCACATTTGAGTTTCGTAGTAGCGATCGCCTGTTCCCAACAACACGAACTGAGCATCAGTATAAGCCAAGAAGCGATCCAGAATTTGGATAACTAAGTCAATGCCTTTTTGTTCAACTAGTCGTGTTACCATGCCAACCAAAAAGGCATTAGAGTTGACTTCTAAGCCAACTTCTTCTTGCAAAGATATTTTGTTCGCCTTGCGTTTATCTAGGGTGTTGCTAGTAAAGTTTTGGGCGATATATTTGTCATCGGCTGGATTATAAACTTCTGTATCGATGCCGTTAATAATCCCAGATAACTTACTGCTAATAAAAGACAACAAACCTTCTATTGTTTCACCGTAAGTAGGTGTCTTGATTTGCTCGGCGTAGGTGGGAGAAACGGTATTTACCCTATCGGCATATTGCACTGCTGCGGCCATTGTATTATGCCCTTGCATATACCAAGGACACCAAGTAATTTTCTCCAAATACCAACGCCACGGCCCTTGATAGGCTAGATTATGAATGGTAAAAACGCTGGTAATATCTGGGTCTTGGTTCATCCACACAGGAATCATCCCTGTATGCCAGTCATGACAATGGACAATTTCTGGCTTCCAATAATTCCAGCAAAATTCTGCTGCACCATTAGAAAACAAGGTAAACCGCCAGTCTTCATCATCTCCAGAATAGATGCGCCGGGGTAGAAAGGCAGGATGGCCAAACAGGTACAAGGGAACATCTGTACCCGGCAGTACACTTTCATACACAGCGAAGTCCTGGAACATGGCATATCCTCGCCAAATTGGTTCTGGGGGAACCTCCATTTTGTCTGGCAGGAAGCCGTAATAGGGCAAGAATATTCGCACATCATGCCCCATTTTTCTCAAGATTTTAGGTAATGCTCCTACAACATCACCCATGCCGCCAACTTTTGCAACGGGCGCTGCCTCTGCTGCCACAAATAGAATCCGCATGGTAATTTTTGTTCCCCGATTCTGCCGATATTGTCAATGTCACTTTACGATTCCGGCAAACGCCAATTGTTTCGTTTGGCACACTATTTGTGCAACCGCAATCAATTCTGATCTAATCACCAAATAAGTAAAAAGTAAAAAGATCAGAGGCATAAGACAGGATGTAGGAGACAGCAAAGAGAATTTATTTTTCACGCTAATTCTTCAGTTCCCATGCTCTCCTGCCTTTTCACTAAGCACCGCGTTGGATTTCAGTAAAGATTTGTGCCAAAATTTCCTGTGCTCCTTGTTGGCGCAAGATATTTGCTAACTCTGTACCTAGCTGTTCGGCGTTTTTCGCCAGCCCTGTGACAGTATCCTTGACCAGATGTTGACCATCGACGCTAGCAACTATACCAGTTAATGTTAAATTCTCGCCTTCAATTTCAGTATTTACACCAATAGGCACTTGACAACCGCCTTCGAGGTCGCGGAGGAAAGCTCTTTCAGCGAGACAGCGATCGCGTGTTTGGGGATGTTCAATGACTTTGAGTAGCGATATCAGTTCGGTATCATCAGCGCGGCATTCTATACCCAAGGCTCCTTGACCCACAGCGTGGAGAGAGATTTCTTTGGGTAAGATTTGATGAACGCGATCGCTCATTCCCAATCGCTCTAATCCGGCTACTGCCAAAATCAAAGCATCATACTCGCCTGCATCTAGTTTTGCCATGCGTGTATTCAAATTACCCCGCACATCTTTAAAGGTAAAGTGGGGAAATTTGTGGCGTAGCTGGGCTAACCGTCGCAGAGAAGATGTGCCGATGACTGCACCCTCTGGCAAGGTATCAATTTGTTGACCTTTGTACTTTTCATGCAACACTAGGGCATCCGCAGGGTTTTCCCGTTCGGTAATCGCGGCCAGCGTTAATCCTTCTGGTAAGTTGGTCGGTAGATCTTTGAGGGAATGAACGGCAAAGTCAATCTCCTGATTGATCATGCCCAATTCTAGTTCTTTGGTAAATAGTCCTTTATCACCAATCTTAGCTAACGCTACATCCAGGATTTTGTCGCCTTGGGTAGACATGGTGTGGACTTCAAAAGAAATATCAGGAAAGCTTTTCTGGAGTTGCTCTTGCACCCAGTAGGTCTGAACCAGAGCGAGTTGGCTTTTACGAGAACCGATGCGAATCGTGCGTATGGGACTGGAAACAACTGAAGTCATAAAACAATAATGTCAAACCAGGCGATAAATTCACTCTCATCTAGACTACCGCAGTGGGTGACTCACCGAATGGAAATTGCCTAATTTTGGTCAAGTTTTTTTGAGGTTTCGTTTACATTTGTTCACATTTTTTATTTGTGAGCGGAGCCAAAGCTGCTGCATCAATGGTCAGTTTGGAGATATACCTGTATTTGTTTCGTACATTGGTTTGTAATGGTTTCTCAACAACCAAAATTAAGTTGTGCAAGTAATGTATCCCCCTTCATAGCTACTTCTTTAAAACTCGCAATTACTATCCCGGCTTTGAATGTAACTTGGTATTATATTTGTGGTGATGGCATTGTGATGAAAGTCATAACTAACAGATTTGAGAAAAAAGTTAGCATGATGATTGCTATTTTTCCGTTACCTGTGCGTAAGTCCTACTGATGAATAGTTAGAAGTTAATCGTAAATGGTAATGTTAGCCGATAAAATGGCATTGTCAGTGGATGAACAAGCTAACGTATCGCCCAATTGTTGCTGGTGCGTTGCGCTTGGCGACAACACACCCTACACTTAATTTGTCCTTACATAGTTATAAATATTCGCACCTACCTACTTATTTTGAATAATCATATTTCGGGGCGGATGCTGCTCTCGCACAACTTTGATGTCTCACCTGACTTTGTCCCAGCCCTCAGTCGGGAAGAATTTGCTCAAGTATTTCAATCGGGGTTAAGTGCCCATGAACGTCTGCAATGTCGGCTTGTGGAGCATCCCCATTGGACTGTGGAAATTTTATTCCCTACCGATGAATTTTCGCCGGTACAAGTTGGAAAACTGTGCGCTCAATCCCTAGCCCAAAAGCGACGATCGCAACAATTAAACGCAGATACTATCCCAGAAATTCTGGTCTTAGGTGGTATCAAAACCACTCCTCCGACTAGCGACTCTCCCGATGCCTTGCAACCGGGAAACTGGGGTGTGGATGTGGTAGAGACTCGCTCTGGTGAAGCTTTTTTGCAGACGATCGCCTGGGATGCTACCATTGCCCAGAAACCCGCCGAGAGTGTATTTAAGGTTGAACTTAGGGGAAATTGACTGAAGAAAGGCATCATTTCCAGCCTCCACCTTGATTTACAGGGATAATAATTTTGAATTTTGCATTCCCCGGAGGGGTTAACAATGCCTTCTCTCAACGAAAACCTCATCCGCATGATTATCAAAGGTGACACAGCTGCTGTAGAGAGCTTATTAGCCCAAGGCGCAGATGCCAATACCACTGGAGGAGTTACAGCCTTGGGAGCTAGTAACACAGCATTGATGTGGGCAGCTACAGAAGGTTATTTCGAGATTGTGGAATTGCTGCTGGCTCATAATGCCGATGTGCAGGCGAAAAATTTAGCAGGGTATACGGCTTTGATGTTTGCGGCAGAAGGCGATCGCCGACACATTGTTTCGGTGCTGCTTGATCGCGGTGCTGATATCGGCGATCGCAATCCCTACGAGGAAACCGTACTGATGACAATGGCGCGGCGCGGTCAGACAGATATTGTGCAACGTCTAGTCAAAATGGGGGCTGAGTTGAATGCCACCAATAAAATCGGTGACACGGCATTATATTTAGCCGCAGATAATGGTCATTCATACACAGTGAAAGCCTTGATTGAACTGGACGCCCAAGTGAATACCGCCAACCTTGGTGGTTGGACTCCTTTGATGATGGCAGCAGCCAGAGGTGATCTGGAAACTATGACAATTTTGTTGGCAAATGGTGCAGACTTCCGCCCTCAGAATCGCTGGGGTGCAACGGCGTTGAGTGAAGCTCGCAATTCGTTCCGTTCTGCTCAGGCGGTAGATTTGTTAATCAGGGCGGGGGCGACGGAGTAAAAAATTATGGATACTAATCGCCTCACCCAATTAGAATCTTTACTCCGGTCTGGTGCGATCAACCAGCGCAAAGCTGCTTTGGATGAATTGGCTCAATGCCATGCTGATGTAGCCATTCCCATTCTGCAAAGACTGGCAGTTGACCAAGACTTTCTGTGCCGCCGGTTTGCGGTGATGGGCTTGGGAAATCATCCCACGGCAGCATCCCTAAAAATCTTAAAAGACCTGCTAGAACAAGAGTCGGATCATAATGTGCTGGCAGAAATTGCCAATTCGTTGTTTGAATTTGGCGATCAGTCAGTGCCATTACTGCAAAAGCTGTTTGAGCGCGATCGCCATTGGCTCACCCGGCAGACCATTCTCTCAATTTTAATCGAAGCGAATCGGGATGATGTGTTGTTGGCAGTGATTCGGGAAGCATTACAAGACGAGACACAAACGGTCAAAGAAACCGGTATCCTGGCACTGGGTAGTTTGCTACAAGGAGATTTAGGCAACGAAGCCCTAGATTTGCTCTCGGAATTAGCACAGGCAACAGATTGGCGCGATCGCTGGCGAGTCGCCACGGCTCTGAGTCTTTCATCAGACCCCATCGCCAAACTGCTCCTAGCTCAACTGCAACAGGATGAAAACCATTATGTCGTCGCTGCGGCTTTGGAAGCAGGTTTACCCAAAGAAATTTAACCAAACCTGGTAAACAATTGCCAAATCAGAATCGTTTGTGCAAAATAAGTGCAAAATGCTCTCACTTCATCAAGATTTACAAATCTTGACGATCACCGTTACGCCCTCATAAGAAAATTGATCATAACAAAGCGTATAAAGCGCCTAAAAAGCCTGAGCATCCAGTAAATCAGAATTTCCATGCTCATAGAAGCTGGTAATTTGGGTTCAAGCAAATCAATCCAATGATTTTGCCTGGGTGAGCAATCTGAAATTTATTTACATCTTGAAACAATTTTCTTAAACACTTTCGTTAACAGGAGATACAGTTAATGCCATTTGGACCAGCTTCACGTCTGGGAGTCAGCCTGTTTGATGAAACCCCTCCCGTTGAGTGGGTGCCCGGTCGCTCACAAGAAGAAGCAGAAATCATTATTCTGGCAGTCTATCGGCAAGTCTTGGGTAATGCTTATGTAATGGAAAGTGAGCGGCTGGTGGTTCCCGAATCCCAGTTCAAGCGGGGAGAGTTGAGCATCCGCGAGTTTGTCCGCGCAGTGGCTAAATCCGACCTCTATCGTTCTCGCTTTTTCACCAGTTGTGCGCGCTACCGAGCGATCGAACTCAACTTCCGCCATCTGTTGGGTCGTCCGCCACTAGATTTGGAAGAAATGCGGGCACACAGCACGATTCTTGATACTCAAGGGTTTGAAGCCGAAATCGATTCTTATCTCGACAGCGATGAGTATCAAAATACCTTCGGGGAAAACTTTGTCCCTTACATCCGGGGCTATAAGACAGAAGCCTGCACCAGCATGGTGCAGTTTACCCACACCTTCCAACTAGTGCGGGGAGCTTCTAGCAGTAGCCTCAAGGGTGACTTGTCGGGCAAGACGCCCAAACTCAATGCTCTAGTAATTCAAAGCACACCTACAGCCGTGATTTCACCTGCTAGTGGTGGGGCAACCTTCTCTACACCCCCCACTGGTTCCCGCAGTCGTCATGGCGTGGATGCCAGCTCTGGTGGTAAAGTTTACCGCATTGAAGTCACAGGTTACCGTGCTAAAACCTTCAACAATATTTCCAAGTTTCGCCGCTCCAACCAAGTGTTTTTGGTGCCCTACGAGAAACTCTCCCAAGAGTATCAGCGAATTCACCAGCAGGGCGGTGTAATTGCCAGTATCACTGCTGTATAAATCGGCTGCAAACTTACAAAAATTCAGGAGATAGATTTTAATGGCATCCCAGACAATACTTGAACTGTGGCCCAATGGTAGCTTAGAGGAAATTCAAACTATCATCCGTGCAGTTTACAAACAAGTGTTAGGCAACCCTCACGTCATGGAAAGTGAGCGGTTAGTAACAGCAGAATCACAATTATGCGATCGCTCCATCACTGTGCGGGAATTTGTCCGCGCTGTTGCCAAATCTGAGTTTTATCGTACCCGCTACTTCGAGTCCTGCGCTCCCTATCGGTTTGTAGAACTCAACTTTTTGCACTTGCTTGGTCGCGCACCCCAAGATCAACGAGAAGTTTCTGAGCATATTGTTCGCACTGTCGCTGAAGGCTACGACGCTGAAATTGACTCCTACATCGATAGCAGTGAATATCAAGCAGCCTTTGGCGAAAACGTAGTACCCTACTATCGCGGTAGAAGCAGCGAAGCAAATCTCAAGCAAGTAGGATATAACCGCATATTTGCCCTTGATCGCGGCCCTGCCCAGATTGACAGCTCAGTCAAGGCCGCCCAATTGGTCTATGCTGTTGCCACCAACAGTACCAATGCAATTAAAGCGTCTTCGGCAACTGTGATTGGTTCTGGCACCGAAAAACGGTTCAAAATCGTGGTCACAGGTGCCAAATTCGACAGCCCCCGCCGCATCAGTACCACTGAGTACATTGTCCCAGCTAGTAAAATGACCCCGCAAATTCAGCGGATCAATCGCACTTCTGGCAAAATCGTCAGCATTACTGAAATTGCCTAAAGTTTAACAGGGTGGGCAATGCCCACCTGAAATGATCATCTTTTTTATTTTCCGGTTTTCAAAAAAAATCCACGACAACACTACATTTAGGAGGCTATTGATATGGCACTTTGGATAGAAGCAGAGTCCACCGAATTACGTCCCAACGCCACCGAGGATGATCTGCAAGCCGTCATCCGCGCAGTGTATCGCCAGGTTTTGGGCAATGCACATGTATTTGAAAACCAACGGCTTACCAGTGCAGAGTCTCAATTACGCAACGGTGACATCACAGTTGCTGGCTTTGTCAGAGCTGTAGCTCAATCTGATCTATACCGGGCGCTATTTTTTGAAACATCCTCTCCCTACCGCTTTGTAGAATTGAATTGTAAGCATTTGCTCGGTCGTGCTCCACAAGATCAAGCGGAAATTGCCGAACATGTGCAGATTTACAACACACAGGGCTATGAAGCTGAAATCAACTCCTACATTGCTAGCGATGAATATGTTTTGAGTTTTGGTGAAAACACAGTGCCCTCTCCTCGTGGTAATCGTACCCAAGCCGGGGCCAAGAATGTCGATTTCAACCGTACCTTTGCTTTAATGCGGGGTTTTGCTGCCAATGATGTAGGTAAATCAGCAAAATTGATTAGTGACATTGGTAGTAACTTACCCACCAAAATTGTTGCCCCGGCTGGTGGTTCCGGTACCTCTAGCAATACA
This sequence comes from Goleter apudmare HA4340-LM2, assembly GCA_019359495.1. Taxonomy (GTDB): domain Bacteria; phylum Cyanobacteriota; class Cyanobacteriia; order Cyanobacteriales; family Nostocaceae; genus Goleter; species Goleter apudmare. The sequence continues at coordinate 143,181 of JAHHHF010000073.1, read as the reverse complement.
GGTAAACGCTTCCGAATCACTATCTCCAAAGCTAATTTTGGTCGTCGGGTGACTCGAAGCATGGCAACATTTGAAGTCGCATACAATCAGCTATCCCAGAAAATTCAGAACATCCAGAAAACTGGCGGCAAAATTCTTAGCATCACGGAAATAGCTTAATTTCTCTGAGTGAGAATTTAACAACCTCCAGCGTTTTGTAGAGGGATGGGCATAAGAATACTATGCCCATCTGAAAAAACTGGGAGATTCAAGGTATTAATTGTTGAGAATTATAATCCACCTTGAAAAGGCTACATATAAGACTTACGCATTGACACAAAATACAAAATATGTGTTGTTTGAAAAACCAGATATGCCGTAGGGGCACAGTGCTGTGCCCCTACATAGCGCTGAAAAGTGGTGATCAACAACTCAGGACTGGGATAATTTTTTCCCATGACCAAATCCGGAAATTCCCATCCCAAAATCAAAATTTTTATATGCCATCCCAAAGCCAGTAGCTATAAACAAAAACCAAAGAGTAGATGGATATTACGGAGTTTGTTGCAAATTCTATTGGGCGTTGGCGATCGCAACGTAGCGCCCATCATTTAGCGTTCAGTCACTTTGAAGCCGTACAGTCTGAGATCGACATTGTTTCTCTCCCAGATGATGACCCGGCAGTAATTGACCTGTGTAAAACCTATAACATTGATCCTCAGACCGTAGCTTCCCCATTTCGGATGAGTTGGGCAGGTCAATCAGACTGGGATGACAATGAAATCAAAGGTAGTTGCGTCCTAGTTCCGATCCCTGATCCCACCCAAACCAATCGTGGCAAACTCCTCCGAGATCAAGGCTATGCCGAAACCATTGCAGCTGCTGGCGACTATTACTTGACAGAAGATGGCACATTTGTGTTGATTACTGCCTACGATCGCGCCGCCGCCGAAGAAAAAATTTGGTTTGTCAACCCCAATGTTCGTTGTCGGGTTTCCTTGATTAAAACCAGTGCTGGTTCAGGAGTTGTCACTGCTTCGTTTTCCTCTGAAATCCGCCAAGATATTCAGAAATAAACTAGAGCCGACAATGCCAGACTAGTCCATGCCATTAGTCAATCAATAGATACTCTGGCAATAGGCAAGAGTTAATCTTTAATTGTCAAGAGTCAGCAAGCAAGAAATATTGATCGTAATTTTTTAATTTTGAATTTTGCGAAAAGTTCTGTAGGCGGTGAACGCAGCCCAATCTTGGGGTTTTACCAAGTAGAGAAACTGCTTAACCCGTAAGGGATCTGCCGCCGAGTGAACTGCCAAATCCGGAGGAGTTTCCCAACCTAGGAACGCCACTTCCTACAACGGGGGGAACCCCCCGAAGTTTGCCGGAAAGAACATCTCCCCGGCAACTTCTCTCCGCAACGGAGTGGCTCAACTTATCAAGACGAATTTTGAATTCGGAGCGAAGCGACGTGAGTTCTTCATCACCACCCGTCAGGGCAAACCAATCGAATAATTTAGTCACCCTGGCTCGTTGGATGGCAGGGGATTTCAGCAATTATCAACAAGCATTTGCCAACCCTAAAGATTACGCTCATATCCACGTCTTTTTTCGTCCATTACCGTTTGAATTCTTCTCTGGTATTGGGCTGTATTCAGAACAGGTTTATGACTATGATTTGTGGAGACCTTACCGACAAGGAGTGCATCGCTTAGTTGAACAAGGCGATCAAATTTATATCGAAAACTACAGCTTAAAAAAAGCACTTTTCTACGCTGGTGCAGCGCGAGATTTAAATATCCTCAAAACTATTACCCCAGATTGTATTGAACGTCGATATCACTGCTCAATGATTTTTAAACGCGAGGGAGATAAATTTCAAGGTGGCGTTGAACCCGGAAATTTGTGCTTAATTGAGAAGAATGGCTGCCAGACTTATTTAGATAGTTATGTGGAAATTACAGAAACCACCTGGGTAAGCCTAGATAAGGGTTTAGATGTCAATACACACCAGCAAGTTTGGGGATCTACCTTTGGGCCATTGCGGTTTGAAAAGCAGGAGAGTTTTGCCCATGAAGTCCCAAATATATGATATTTCCCTGCCTAATCTGGAATCCATTAAAGCGAATATGCTACCACCAGAAGCGCAGAAAAAAATGCAGTGCTGGATTCGTAGCAGGCATTTAATTTGTTCGGGTAACTTCTTTGTTTTTGAAACTGTAGATTATAGTGCCGTTGAGCGTTTTTCTGAATGTGTTGCAGCCTTGGGAGGCACTGTTATTTCAGTTGACCCAATTGACAAAATTTGGATGGGCGATCATCGTCAAGTAATTTTATATCGAGCCAAAGCTAGTTTGCATACACCATGCCACAATCTAAAACAATATTGGCTGAAATACGGTGGCTTTCGTACCCGATTTGATGCCCAAGCGTGAATTGATATCCTCTCACAACTGATAGATTCGTCCTTCCCGAATTCAGTGGGGATAGCATTGTGCTGTATTCTAGTTAATGGTAAGAAAAATCGGATCACCCTACAAGTCCGGAAAACTGAACATTTCTTTCAATGGCAAGGGTAATCAGCAAATTGGTTCTGTGGTGAATTTGCCCTTGAATTCACTGTTTATTCCCAGATTGTGTCCTAATGGTAAGCCTGCCCATGTATCTTGGAAATATTGCCCTTGGGATGGGACTCCACTACCAGCAAAATAGTTTTGTTCCTGACTCTTACCTCAGTTTTCGCACCAGATTTGATGCACAAGTGTGAAGTAATTCCTATATGAGCTTACCCTTTATACGTACAGTTATTGCCACATCACCAGCACAAAACCCATGCCCCAGAACGATCAGTCTACCTTAAAAGCTCGAAATATATTACTCGCTATGTTTGTGGTGCTCTGTATCCTAGATATAACCTTAGTGATCATTGCGCGGGATAAGTGGGCTATTGGACGCATCTTGCTAACAATTGTAGTAATGTACTTTGTTCTCCAGGGACGGGAATGGGCAAAATGGCTCCTCATGGGCATCTGTAGTTTCGTGTCCGTCATTCTGATCACAATGGTTATTGCACTGAGTTCCAGGCTCTCTACTGTCCTCATTGTGGGGAGTTTAATCATGGCTGTTCTCAGCGCGATCATTCCTATTTATATGGCTACCAGCAAAGATTTAAATCGTTACTTCTCCTGGAAACGTCAATGACAAAGATTAGCTTGTCGTTAGACATCGCTCACAACTACCCCAGCTATAGGCGATCGCATTGTCAATCCATGACACGCAATCATTGATTAAATCTGTATAACTTTGGGGGTGTGCTATGGAGGAAACCAGCCATCAGAAGGAAGCTGAAACTTTAACAAAAATGCTAGGAATAATTTGGTATTGTTATGGATTGAAACTTAGCTGAAATTACTATGAATCGTTCCGCTTGCCTGATATTTAACCCAGTGGCGGGCCAGGGAGACCCAGAACAAGCATTGACACAAATTCGGGCACTCTTAGAGTCAGAAATTGACCTGGATATTTATCTAACAACAGCAGAAGTTGGTGCTGATCAGCTGGCGCTAGAGGCAGTCAAGCGGGGTGTAAACGCTATCATTGCTTCGGGGGGAGATGGTACGCTATCAGCTGCGGCAACGGCTGTAGTAGGGACTAATATTCCCTTGGGGATTATTTCACGAGGTACAGCTAACGCTTTCGCTAATGCTTTAGGCATCCCTGATACTATTGACGCCGCCTGTCAAACTATTTTGCAAGGTGCGACTCGTAATGTAGATGTAGCCTATTGTAACGATCAACCAATGGTACTGCTGGCAGGTATTGGCTTTGAAGCGGAAACCGTAGAACTAGCAGACCGAGAAGCGAAAAATCGCTTTGGAATGATGGCATATATCTTGGCGGGAATTCAGCAACTGCGAAACTTAGAAAGTTTCGATGTGGAAATTGAAACTGAAGACAAAATTATTAAAACTAGCGCCTCAGCAGTCACAGTGGCAAATGCCGCACCTGCTACTTCTGTGTTAGCTCAAGGGCCAGCAGGGATTATTTATGATGATGGATTATTAGATTTAACTATTGTCGCCCCAGCTAGTAAAGCAGGAGCGATCGCCGCTACATACCACCTATTTCAAAGTGCTTCTTCAGGTAGTGCTGTCGAGCGGGATGATATTGGTTATCTGCGAGCCAAACAATTTACAATTAAGACTGACCCACCACAAAAAGTTGTCCTGGATGGTGAGATGGTAGGCACTACCCCCATTGAAGTTAAATGTATGCCAGCAGGCTTAAGGATTTTTGTGCCATTAGTAGAAGAAGTAGAGCCTACAGAAAAATTAGAGGGACTGCCTAATCTAACTATTGAACTGAAAGAGTCGGCAGAAGAGTGATAATAATTCGTAATATTCCCATCGGGCGAGAAGAAAGCTAATTAAGAAATTCGTAGGTAGTTTAGATTTCTGGGTTTGGATCTGTTTGATGAGTTTTGGGAAATGGTTATGAGGGGAGAGGGAGGTAGGGAGATCATATCCTCTGCCTCCTCCATAGTAAAATTAGGAGTTAGTTGCATTGAAACTAGTTTCCGAGCGGACAATTGCCAATAAAATTCGCAAGATGAAGCAACGGGTGCGCTGGCAAGAGCCGTTAATTAAAGAGCGGGGCATTGACCAAACTCGGCTAGTCCTGGAGGATAGTCAAGCAAGCGATCATGAATTCTCATTCTTAGTTGTAGGTGATAGTGGTTCTGGTAAACATTTCCAGGAAAACCCCCAACGACGGGTAGCTGAACTGATGCTACCCCATCACCATGAATGCCGTTTTATGCTGCACACTGGTGATGTCATTTATTTAGTCGGGTCAAGCGAGTTCTACCAGCAGAACTTCATCCAGCCTTACAGAGAGTTTTTGGTGGGTGGAGAGCATCCCCAAAAGATTGCTTACGATCAGATGGTTTTTCAGCTACCCATACTACCCGTACCAGGGAATCATGATTACTATGATTTACCAGTACTTTTGAGTTTGCTGTCCTTCACCACCTTACCCATCCGTCACCTATTGCGATCGCGTCTAGATATAGATGTTGGTTTACATGGTTCCAGAACAGGTGATGCTTATGCAAGAGCGTTTTTGGATTATCTCAAAAGGCTACAATTGCCAGGAGAGCTAGCCCATCACTTAGATAAATACTACACTGCCAGAACAACTACAGGTAGCTGTCTTGCTTATCAGCCTGGACACTTCACCCGGTTGCCAAATCGCTACTACACCTTTCGTTATGGCGGTATCGACTTCTTTGCACTGGATTCTAATACATTTAATGATCCAGCACCATTACCTGCCACAAAAGAAGGTGACGCCCATCGGCGACTTTTAGAGCAGCGCCGCGCAGATTTAGAGCAGGAGCAGTTACAAATCATGAACACTTCGGCAAAGCTGAATCCTGACGACCCCAGCGAAGCCGAGCAATTAGACGACTTCCAGGCTCAGTTGTCGCAAATTGAAGAAATCATTGTTGATATTGACAAGCAACTGAAGTCAGAGCCAGAAACCCAACCTGACACCGAACAACTAAACTGGCTCAAAGAGAGGCTCATCGAATCTTGGCACACCGCAGAGGTGAGGGGAAGGGTAATTTATTTCCATCATCCTCCCTATGTGACCGAGGCGACAAAGTGGCAACAGTCCCAGACCCTAGCAATTCGTGGTCATATCCGCAGTGTGCTAGATGCGGTAGCGGAAACATTAGGTTCCCGAACTCAGGGGCGTCCCCTGGTAGATTTGGTGTTGAACGGTCACGCTCACTGCTTAGAATATCTGCAAACCACCAACACCGGACATGCAGATTCTTATATTAACTGGATTGTTTGCGGAGGTAGTGGGTTTAGTCTAAGACGCCAGCGAACTGAAGGCCCAGATTTACTGGAAACTATGCAAGATGCAGGTAAAAAAGAGCAACGGGTAGTAGCGCGATCGCATCTGTATGTTGGTCGTGAGGGTCATCGTTCTCAAAAACGACGACCCTATTCATGTTTACGCATTGATGTTAGAGGCGAAGAGCAACCCAAATTTATTATCCGTCCCTTAGTTGCTGAATGGTATCAGAGGCGATGGTACAATCACGAGCTAGAACCATTCGTAATTCGTAATTCGTAATTCGTATCATGGGAGGAAAAGTAGAAGGGAAAAGGATTTAATTCCTGTGATTATTTCCCTTTTCTCTGGGTGCAACTTAACTTAAACCATCTACTCACCTGCCTAAACATTGCATACTAGCCTTGATTAATTTAATTAAACTATTCCCGGCCCTTTCCCTCGTTTATCACCCTCTTGTGTTAGTTGACCTTCTTGATCCTCATTGACTTCTCTGAGTTCCTCAAGACGTTCTGCGGTATCTTCTGCTATTTCTTTTCGTGCATCACCGGGTTCTTCGTAATACATTTCCGGTTCCATTGCGTAGTTGTTGATTAAACCTTCTTTGTCTACTGTATAACCATCTGTAGTGCGGATGCTATCGCTATCAGTTTGTTCGTCTGTAGCAGCATTGGCATTTGCTTGTTCATTGGGAGTAGTTTTAAAATTTTCGCCTTCTCTTTCTTTACGCGCCGCAGTTTCAGCTGGAACAATTCCGCGATCGTATGTATCTACTTCAACTCGATTAGATGAGTCTATAGGTTTATTAACTTTTTTACTAGCCATCAATTATGTCCTCGTTAAAACATTTAGTTAATTAAGTTCGAGAACTAGGTTATTACTTTGAACTATAGAAAATCTACTATCTTTAGAGGTGAATTAGCTGAAGAAATAACTGGTTCTATCCATCTAAGGAAATATATAGGACTATTCTTTTATTTTTAAAAAACTCACTCTCGAAAAGCCTTATTTCCTGCTGTCTATCGCGCACCAGACAAATAAGTTCAAACATCAAAGTGAGTTAATTGCTATGGCAGTCGTAAATCATTCATGAAAAACAAGATCCTCGACTTCTTATAGATAACCGCAGGGTGGCTACTTTGATAGCTAGTAGCATAAGGGAGCATCCCAAAATGTGTAAATTTATTTTTTTTGTAGTGATGGCTCTCTAGCCAGCTTTCTGGACATTAGGGAGCTACAAATTTTATTTTTGCAAAATTGGGATGCTCCCGTAGCATAAGATTGATTTATTCTTACCCAGCTAAGGAGAATTACACCACTAGGTTAGGGGTTTGGCAATGTCTTCGCCGACAATTTGCTGTTTAATCAATTCAATTTTTGCAGCTAATTCTTGGCGTGTTGTAGCTTTAAGTAAATAACGGAAAACAAACCACGTAGCGTAAGCAATTCCTATCACTTCAAAAATAGGTGATAGGAGAGGAACATCATGGATTGCACTCAGTATTGCTCCAACTACTTTCAGGGTAACAATGGCTGACAGAATTAAAGCAACATTGACCAGAGCTTGCTGATTTTGCTGAAAAAAGCTGCCTATGTATTCGGGTAGTTGGGCTAAAAAATGAGTAACTCTTTGATTCCATTGTCCCCACTGGGTATCTGGTTCACGGGCAGGCGGTAGGGCTGGTAAGTTCTCTGTTCCTACACCTGTAAGTGCAATCATACCTTGTGCTGAGGTGGCATTAACTACTTCGTTGGGATGTTGTTGAGTTTCCATCTTAGATTTACGATTAGTAACTTCAGCTTTGTGGTGGGGCAACCCTTGCTGTAACGACTACATTTTTCACGCCTTTAATTTCTTTAGCTAAAGGTTCAATTTTAGCTAATTGTTGCTGATTATTCACAGTTCCCCCTACAGTAACTGTACCATTGTCTTCAGCATTTACTGTTAGTTGTCCATCAGGTATATTAGCTTCCAACTTAGAGCGAACTTCACTTGCGAGGTCGCCCACAGCTCTATCTGCATCGCCGCCAGTGACGTTGTTGCGCTGTTCGCGGGCGCGAATGTCTTGATTTAGTTGTCGGCGGCGCAGTTCACTTTCAGCGTCTTCTTGAGCGGCTTCGGTTGTTTTAGGACTTGGTGCTTGTACAGCTTCAGTGGGATTCTCAGGTGCAGACTGAGTTGTTTTGGCAGTATCTGCACATGCAGCAGCGCCAAGAACTAACAAACAACTGAAGATGAAAGGAGTTAGCTTTTTCATAGGTTTAAGTCTGGATATTTAAGAAGCGAATGGAACGAGGAGCAAGCCTTTTGCTCTCTTGCTCCTACGGGTGAGGTTGTTTTGATTAAGCACTAGTTGGGGTTAAACTTTTTCATCTCGGCGGTCAATAATCACCACAGAAGGATCTTCTTGGTGAATCTCTGCAACTGTTTCATGTTGACCAACCCGGCCCAAACCTGGGCGATCGCCTTTATGTAGATCATTGGCGTCAAAAATGGCAAATTCTTGAATGCCTCGGCGTTGGAGAATGGTTTGAGCATGGCGGATTTCTGCTTCTGTACCATCGACCATGACTAAATAGTCACCTCTTTGGAAGCGATCGCTATAAACTCGCGCCTGTGCTTCGGGAATTCCTAAGCCGACGAGTCCCCCAGCAATACCACCAGCCGCCGCACCGATAGCACCGCCAGCTGCTGTTGAGGCTAAGGCTGTAGCAGCTGCACCACCCGCAATTACTGGGCCGACTCCGGGAATTGTGAGCGCACCCAGACCGACTAACAAGCCGCCTAAACCACCTAAGACACCACCTGTAGCTGCTCCGGCTTTTGCACCTTCGTCAGCTTTATTTCCTGTACCCAAGTTTCTATCTGCGCCAGCAATGCGATCGTTTTTGGCAATAATTGAGACTTGATTTAAAGGGAAACCTGCATCTCGCAGTTCTGTCAGTGCAGTTTCGGCGTCTCGACGATCAGAAAATGCTCCAATGGCCCGTTTACCTCTTTGTGAAGACACGTCAGCATGACCATTTGGCTCAAAAATTTGCCACTGTTGAATGTTATGCCGACTCATAATTGCAGCCGCACGTTGGATTTCTGTGTTAGTACCACTAACTGCAACCACGTAATCCCCTGACTGGATGTGCTCCTTGTAGAATTGAGCGCGGGTATTTGGGATTCCTAATCGTTGATGCTCTAAGCGATCGCTAACGTTAATACCTGCGTAAGTTTGCCCTTGTAAAGGCTGTCTGTGAATTAAGGAAATTTGACTCAATGGAAAGCCTGCGTATCGCAAATCGGTAATTGCTGCTTCTGCATCTTGCCGGTGAGCAAAATAACCAATAGCGTGTTTATTACCCGCAATATCTCTGTGAGCAACATTGTCAGTTGTCTGTTGGCTATGGGGATGGTCATAAATGCCAAACTCTTCGATACCACGACGACGGAGAACTGCTTCCGCTTGCGCTATTTCGGCATCTGTACCATCAATGATTAGTAAATAGTCTCCCCGTTCCACGCGATCGCTATAAACTCGCGCCCGTTCTTCGGGAATTCCTAAACCAATCAAGGCCCCAAGTAAACCACCAGCCACGGCACCAATACCGGCGCCGGCTAGGGTGGTAGCCAAAGTAGTAGCTGTGGCGCCGGCAAGCATGATGGGCCCGATTCCTGGAATTGCTAGAGTACCAAGACCAACTAATAATCCAGTCAAGCCACCTAAAACTCCGCCTGTAGCTACTCCAACTTTTGCGCCTTCGTCAGCTTTATCGCCGACTCTTTCTTGCACTGAGGTACCAGCAATATCATCTTTGCGGTCTGCATCCCGTGCAATAATGGACACCCTGTCCATTGGAAAGCCAGAATGTTTTAATTCGTGCAGCGCTTGTTCGGCATTCTGACGATGAGAAAATACCCCTACAGCACGCCTATGCACACCTACAACCATGTTCCCTTCTCCTAAACAAGAAAATTACTTATTCCTCAATCTTTTGAGGTCAGATATGTTCTATTGACACTTTTTTAGATTAAGTTTTCATCAATCGCTTGGAATAAATTTTTTCTATATCATTGGATACAGTGAGACTGTTGTTACCTATGTTGCTATCAGTAAATAGATATATTTAATTAAACTTTTTGATGAATACTTTATCCGCAAAACATGAATACAAAAAAGAATTAAATTCTGGCTTCTGACTACTGAATTCTTCTTCGCAAACTAAATATTGAAGTAAAAAAACTGATCTAGTAAGCACATTGTTTTTGCCAAAACTGAGACTCTAAATGCTCATAAATATCTTGAGGATAGCTACCTTTATCATGAAGTCATCGAGAGGTCGGAGTTCTCCAAAGAAGTACCAGCAGGCTAGAATTCGGGTATATTGTTATTCACAAAAAATTAAGTATTGTCATAGAATGATCAATTTTTCTAGATGAAAGAATGGTGACAAAACTTGACAACTTTGTTGGCATGACGTTACTCAATTTAGATATGATTAATATTGTCTGGTATAGTTAGGTTATGGAGGTAGAGATGTCGCATCTAACCTCTCTACCTTGAGGCAAAAAATCAAATCACATACCTTTATCTAGCAAGGCTGATTTGATTGGGAGGTACAAAATTATAAAAAGTATCAGCCATTGTGAAATGGTGCTCCTCGCTTCTAGTGACATGTTGAAGCCAACCAAATTTCAAATGATGTGTGATCGTAATCACATGTATTTGTGATCATAATCACTGTAACTAGGCTCGGTTATCACTTGGTTGGCAGATAAAACAAATAATACTTAAGTTCAGGTGAGGTTCGGCAATTGCTTTGCAGGTGTGGGGAGTGAATATAATGCGGGAAAAACTCTTACTGGCAGCTACTTTAACATTGACTCTGAGGCTCTTTGCAGGAGCAAATTGGCTTTTCTCAGGGCAGACAACTGGTGAGACAATAAATTTGCAAAACAACACGGTGATCACGGTTACTCAACTAAGTAAATACATTAGCAAGTAACATTAGTTACTAGAGATGGCAATCGGCTGATATTCTTCATATCATAGGCTGAAGTATAAATGTATCTCAGCTAACCCTGAGTCTTGAGCCAGAGATATCACCATAGCAAATATGAAAAGCCAAATTCTAGCCACAGTTGCATTTTTAACCACAATTAGCTTAACTACAAGCGTCCAAGCCGCAAATTCTGAACATATTAGACAATTATTAGCAACCAAAGAATGTCAAAACTGTAACCTGACTGGTGCAGGTTTGGTACTAGCTGACTTAATGGGAGCTAATTTAAGTGGAGCAAATCTCGCAGGTGCTAATCTCAGCCGCGCCAACTTGAGTGGTGCTGACTTGCGAGGTGCCAACTTAAGCGGTGCTGGTTTATTTGGCGTTAACCTGAGTGGTGCTAAACTCAGTGGCGCAAATTTGGCTGGTGCTGACTTGAGAAATGCCTATTTAGCGAATGCAGAATTAAATGATGTCAACCTCAACAGTACCAGCCTCCAAGGCGCTGTTGGCATTCCATTACAAATTGCCACACCAGAAGAATTTTATGCTTTGGGTGTAGCAGAAGCACAAAAAGGCAATCAACAGCAAGCGATCGATTATTTCAATCAAGCGATCGCTATTAAAGCAGATTTTGCAGGCGCTTATCTAGCTCGTGGTGTGGCTCGCTATCAAATTTTAGACAGACAAGGTGCATTCCAAGATGCCCAAATTGCCGAGAAAATGTTTACATCCCAAAATGACAACCCTGGAATGCTCACAGCGCAAGCTTTTATTAAAGAACTGCAAGCACCCCAAGACACTAAAGTCAACCCTGGTAAACCTAGTTTTTTAGACTTTGTTGGCAGTCTCGGCTCAGTCTTACTGCAATTCTTCCCTTTTTGAACATTCCTTAATCATTTGTGAATAACAAAATGCCCGGCTTCCTTGTATATCAGGAAGTCGGGAATAAATTATGTATCAGCAAGCTATCTTAATTGGACTTAGGTAGTCGCAATTTCCGCGCTCAATTTGACTTGGACAATTAAATCGTTGAAATCTTGATCACCGCCTCCTGTTTGATCCTCAAAGCCAAAGATATTATTTCCTAGTAGGCGGACATGACTAGCTTGGCGAGTGTTAGCACCTAAGAATGGTAAGTAAACCGCCAAGTTTTCAGAACTACTATTTAAAATTGCTTCTACAGTAGAATTAGCAATAATAAAAGGTGTAAACAGCGATTGTGATTCAAAGCTACCAGTGAAAGTTGCTTTACCTTGGTTGTCCACCTTCAGTTCAATTCCTTGAACACGTGAACTAACTACTGCTTTCAGATAGCCTGCATCCCCCGGACGTAGGTCAATCGTGCCATCTTTATTCAGATCAATACCGCCATTCTCATCATCTATACGAGCGAAGCCAACTACGTTGTTAAACGCCGCCTCTCTATAGACAACAAACTCTCCTTTGACCTTAGTTTTAACTTCTCGTAAATCGATGAGTTCGCCTTGATGTTTTCCTTGTAAGCCTATACCTAGAGGTATATCTTGATTAGTTTCTTTAATTTTCAACACTAGGTCGCTACCGCCAACAGATAGACCTTTCCATTTGAGAGTGAAACCTTCCGTTTCTGAGCTGTCTATGGTGGCATTTGTAGCGGATGAAAAGACTACTTCAGAAAAAGAGGTTTGTCCTGATAGCACAGCAAATGTAGTGCTGTTGCGTACATAGAAAAATCTTAAGTTTGCACCAGAGGTGAATTCTAATAGGCTTGGCAGATCAGATGGATTAAAACCGTTGGGTACATTAGTAATAGCAGAGGAAATTATCTTGGCTCGTTTAAGAGCTACTTGGGCGTAACCTGCTGCATCTGGGGCAATACCTTCAATTCTACCTTCAGCATCGTCAACAATAAATAAACCTAGTTCATGTACTGATTCAGAAATGCCGCCTGTAACCTTAATTGACAGTTTGGCTTTATTGCCTTTGACTTTATTTTTGACAGTAAAGATATTCTGTGTGATGTTAATCAGTTGAAAAGTTGTGGTGATTTCAGTCTTGGAAATAGATCCAAGCTGATTAACTTTGATATCCAATTCCTTCTCAAAGAAAAGCCCAGCAATATCAGTAGTGCGGACACGGATTTTGTAATCAGATTTAGTCGGGGTAGATTTAATTTTTAGGCTATCCCCGTCAATAATGAAGGCTTCATTATCACTATCACCATTGCCTGCTACTAAAGCATAAATGTGCTTGTCATTTTTATCTCGGTCAGTGGTCTTGAAGACGCCAATGGCTTTTTTGTTATCGTCATCATCATCATCATCGTCGTCGTCATCGTCGTCATCGCTGATGGCACTAAATATAAAGTCTGTAGGGGCAGAGTTATAAAGCAATACTGAAACACTACTGCTAGAATCAGCATTTGCCAATACTAAGTCCGGATTGTCATCACCGTTTAAGTCTCCCACCGCAACGAAAGCTGAAGATTTTTCAAGTGTGACATCGACAGCATTACTAAAGCCACCATTACTATCGTTCAATAGCACTGAGACTTTCTTGTCATTTTCTGTCCCGACTACTAAGTCGAGTTGGTCATCACCGTTGAAGTCTGCCAAAGTGACAGAATTAGGATTTGTACCGACGGTGAAAGTTGTAGCAGTCCCAAAGCCGCCACTACCATTGTTCAGCAGTACTGAGACGTTGCCAGAAGCATAGTTCGCTACTACCAAGTCAAGGTTGTCATCATCGTTAAAGTCTCCCACAGCGATCGCCGCAGGTTTGCTGCCGACGGTGAAAGTAGTCGCAGTCCCAAAGCCACCACTACCATTGTTCAATAGTAGTGAGACGTTGTTATCATCAGCGTTTGCCACCACCAAATCAAGGTTGTCATCATCGTTAAAGTCTCCCACAGCGATCGCCGCAGGTTTGCTACCGACGGTGAAAGTAGTCGCAGTCCCAAAGCCACTACTACCATTGTTCAATAGTAGTGAGACGTTGTTGTCATCAGCGTTTGCCACCACCAAATCAAGGTTGTCATCATCGTTAAAGTCTCCCACAGCGATCGCCGCAGGTTTGCTGCCGACGGTGAAAGTAGTCGCAGTCCCAAAGCCGCCACTACCATTGTTCAATAGCAGTGAGACGTTGTTATCATCAGCGTTCGCTACTACCAAATCAAGGTTGTCATCATCGTTAAAGTCTCCCACAGCGATCGCCGCAGGGTTACTTCCGACGGTGAAAGTAGTCGCAGTCCCAAAGCCGCCACTACCATTGTTCAACAGCACTGAGACATTATTGGAAGTAGCACTTACTACTACCAAGTCAAGTTTGCCGTCACCGTCTACGTCTTTAACTAGGATATAGGAAGCATCTGAGCCAACCGATAAGTTGGTGGATTTTCCAAATGATACGCTCATGATTGTTTTAGTTAATAGTGTTTTGGCTTCCTCACACCTGTTTTTGCTTAGATAACAAGATAGTTAAAAAAGGTAATGTTCTTGCTCAGAAGCATGAGGAATACATGTTTAGGTTATTGCGTAACTCATACAAATAACCTCAGTGAATCTACGGTGAAGTTCTTTAGGGGAAATTATTTAAGGAGTGTAGTGTATAACCTCTAAGGTCTTCATGGAATACAAAAAGCCAAGCGATCGCTATTTAAAAATTACCCCATAAAAATTTCTAAATATACGTGTGTTAATATCTCTATTAGATATATTAGACATCGACCGAATTTATACCAATTCTCCCAAGGTTACAGATGAGATAATAAGACTATATGAGATGTGTAAAGTGCAGCTTACCCGCAAGCTATAGCGAAACCCCAGCTTCTTGAAGAAACTGGGGTTTTCTACACTAGTTAATTATTTGCAATGCTTTATGCTTCAACCCAGACTGAGACAGAACCACCGTTGCAACGGAATTCACCCCAACCCCGGTCATTGGTATAGACAGCTTCTTGAATATGTTCTGTCAAATCAATAAACTTGGTGTTGGGTTTACCAACTTCCATCCACTTAGAACCTTCTGGGCCATCACTCATGATCACAGCCAAAGCTTGGGGATGATTTTCATCTCCCAAACGTGTCCAACCGATAGTGTTCCAGTGGTCAAAGTAGTCATATTGTGGGCCGTAGGCATAGTTTCTACGTGCATACAGGAACTTGTCAATTAGCCAACGGTGAGAATTGAGAAAAATTTTATACCCTCTGTCTTCGTATTCAGCACCGTAGTAGTCAGCATGAAAGACACAAGGATAACCTTCTCGCCGTAACAGGATAATGGCGTAAGCTAAGGGCTTAAACCAGGATTCCACCACAGACTCTAGTGCTTGTAAAGGCTGAGAATCGTGATTTTCCACAAAGGTCACAGCATGGGTAGGACGCTGCTGCATCACTGTCCCATCCAATATCCGCCGCAGATCATAGTTTCCACCAGATTTGCTGGCAATATGGAAATTGTAGTGTAGCGGCACGTCAAAGACTGACATTTTGCCTTGCACGGCATCAATATACCAATTCAGAGTATTGATATCGTTATACCAATACTCACCCACGGCAAACAGATCCTTGCCAACATGGCGATCCAAATCATCCAGCCATTGGGGAAAGAACCAGGATGAAATATGTTTGATGGCGTCAATCCGGAAGCCATCAACATTAGTTGTGTCAAGATACCACTTACCCCAGTGAGTGATTTCACCACGCACCCATTCTTGTTGGAAATCTAGATCGCAACCCATGAGATAGGCAAAATTGCCATTCTCCAAGGCCACGTAGTCATCGAAGACTTTCCCTTCTAACAAATAGACAGTACTACGATCGCTACTGTTGTATTCGTTATAGTCAACAGCATCAAAGTGCCACCAATGCCACTCAAAGTTAGAATATTTACCCTGACGTCCGGGGAAATTGTAATGAGTGTAGCTTTTGATTTCTTGTAAACCGCCTTTGGGATTGAGGCGATCGTTTTGTGGGAAGGGTGTTGCTTTGGGTGTTTCTGTTGCATCACCACCCATTTTATGATTGAGCACAGCATCAGCATAAACCTGAAGCCCTTGTGCTTTCAGAGACTTAATCGCATCGAGATATTCCTGGCGTGTACCATACTTCGTGCGGATCGAGCCTTTTTGGTCGAATTCACCCAAGTCAAACAGGTCATAAACACCATATCCGACATCGTAGGCTCCTGCAAATCCTTTGTAGGCTGGCGGTAGCCATAGGGCTGTAAAACCCGCATCTGCTAATTCTTTCGCTGCACTATCAACCTTATTCCACAGTGTGCCATCATTTGGGATGTACCAGTGGAAGTATTGCATCATTGCGCCGTTTAGCTCTGCCATGTGTCGTCCTGCTTTTGCACAATGACGATTATTCTACGCCATCAAGTACAGAATGAAACAGTAGCAATGTTACACACACTGAAAAACAACGATTAGTAACTGTTTGCGTCTACCCGCAGAGATAACTTTGCAACCCCGCAATATTTCAATTACCAAGAGGCTCTGCTTTCTCGACTGAGTTATTGTTAATTCCCAAAGTCAGTTGCAAAGGAGTTTGTGATGGATAGGCTTTGACTACTTGTCGGTAGACATCATAATTAGTGGGTAATGTCCGCAGTTGAGAATCGACTGTATAGGTCAATTTGTATTCCACAGCTTTTAATAATTCGGGCTGACTGGCGTATTGTTGGAGTTTTTGGCGTTGTTCCACTTCATCAACTGTAGGTCGCGGTGGTAAAGCCGGCCACCATAGACCCTGGTCATCTGGGCCTGTAACCGCTCCGGATGGCTTCAAGCCATTCCGATTGAGTAAGGAAGTTGTCGCAAAAGTTTCAAAACGCGGTGTTGTTTCACGGTCATCAGCATAATTAACTTGCCAGGTATAAGTGGTAAGCGCCGTTGCTTCATACTGGTTAGTAGTCACGTTGCTACAACTGGTGAGCGCCAGCGCCGCCAACAATCCCAGAGTTAGAGGTGAACGTATTAGCTCTCCCATTACCGTTTTACAATTCATAGACAAACACAAATGAATCAATTCAAAATTAAAGACAGCCACCCACAAGGGGGAGTGGCGTGTGGGAGCATCCCAAATGTGTAAATTTATTTTTTTGTAGTGCGGGCTTCTAGCCCGCTTTCTGGACATTAGGGAGCAAGATGCTCCCACTACAAATTTTATTTTTGCAAAATTGGGATGCTCCCTGGCGTGCGAGGTTTTGAACCTAACTTTTTCCCATAAAGACTAAAGTCCTGACTACAAATTTTAATTGTGCGATCGCAACAGTGATAAGATTTGGCGACATGAGACCAAGAAGTAGAATATGCGATTATGACTGCTTCAGCAAATCAGCATGACCCAAAGATTGCGATACAATTACCTGCGGAATGGTGGCAATGGATTCAAGAAAATCAGTCACTGCATGTACCTGATGCTCAGTTAATTGAGATGATGGTGCGGGAAAGCATAGCGATGGAAATAGCGACCTCTGCTGTTGAGGCTGTTCGCACTCAGAAGATTTACCAGACCTCCAGATGTCATAACACAGAAGCACAATTACTCGCCAAACTCGAATCGATGCTAGCTATAAATTGCCAATTGGCAGAACTAGCCCCAAACTTTGGCATAATTACAAGATGCGATCGCATCTCGAAACAAGAATTTCTCGAACGTTACTACGCCACTAATACCCCAGTTATCCTGACGGGGATGATGCAAGATTGGGCGGCGATGTCTGACTGGACACCGGAATATCTCCAAACCAACTACGGTAGCGTTGCAGTGGAAATTCAAACTGGGCGCAACAGCGACTCAGACTATGAAATTAACACTTACCATCATAAAAAAATAGTCAACCTGAGTGAGTATGTCGATATGCTCGTTACAGGCGGCGAAACCAATGATTACTATATGGTGGCAAACAATGCCAATTTAGAGCGCGCAGAACTAAAAAGTTTACTCAAGGACATAGTTTTTCCCGATTTTCTCAACCCCAATCATCTGCAACAGCAAGTTTTCTTATGGTTTGGGCCTGCGGGAACCATCACACCACTACACCATGATGCTCTCAACTTGATCATGGCTCATATCTGCGGACGCAAACGCTGGCGGTTGATTTCTCCTAACTACACTCCACTGCTTTATAACTATATTGGGGTATTTAGCAAGGTCGATTTAGAGAAACCTGATTATGAAAAATATCCCTTATTTAAACAAGTTCATGTCATGGAAACAGTACTAGAACCAGGAGAAATTATTTTTATTCCCGTTGGTTGGTGGCATCAGGTGAAAGCACTGGATATTAGTTTATCAATATCGTTCACTAATTTTATATTTCCCAATAGCTATACTTACCAAAAGCCCCATATTCCTGATTAATAGCTCTGAATCAATATAATCATCAAGTCGAGATCATAACTCATGTTTTCTGCCAATACTCTCGAAAATCAACTCCAGCGATGGCATGAAACCATCTGTAATCAACCACAAAACCCCAACGCTTATATTCACCGAGGCATGGTCTATTTTCAGCTTGCCAAAATTCATGAGTCAATTCAAGATTTTGACACCGCCCAAAAGCTAGATCCTCGACTCACTCCCTATTTGTGGCAACGTGGTTTATCGTACTATTATGCTGGAAAATTTGCAGAAGGCGCTCAACAATTTGAGATAGATTTGACAGTAAATGCCCAAGATGTAGAAGAAACAGTATGGCGATATCTCTGCATAGCACGGTTGCGGGGCGTAACAGAAGCGCGTAATTCTCTATTGACAGTGAAAAATGACCCCCGACGAATTATGCGGTGTGTTTATGATTTATATGCTGGCAATTGCTCACCAGATGATGTTTTGGTTGTTGGTCAATCAGAAGGGGAAAAAGGCAAGTTTTACAGTCATCTTTACGTGGGATTGTATTACGAAGCCGAGAATAATCTAGATTTAGCTCAGGAATATATAGTGAAAGCTGCTGATCAATACAAAATAGATGACTACATGTGGTATCTGGCGAGGGTACACAAGAGGATGTTGGAAAAGTCGCAAGAGGTATGAATCAATTCAAAATTTAAAATAAATCTTAGATGCAGAATGGTTGCGTTTTTTGGTAATTTGCGATCGCCCTGTGGTCAATTACCATTTTATATTGCTTGGCTGTAAAACTCAGTACTTAAATTATGACTCAAGCTCAACAAACTGCAATTGCAGGGATCTATGAAGTCTGTATTGGCATTCCAGAACCAATTTCGGCAATTCAATATTGGGAGCAATTTGGTTATCGCATTGGTGAAATGGGTGAATTATCCGCAGATGCAGCCAATAAATTGTATGGAGTAAATTCGGCGTTACGCTCAATTCGCCTCTACCACCAAAATGTAGATCATGGCTTGATTCGGTTGATGGTGTGGCAAAATCCCACAAATCAGGGGTTAGGGACGGCGACGATGAAAGTCAAGGGAAATCGCTGGGCGACGGCGCTCACAACTGATGTGCTAGCTATTTTAAATCATGCAGAAGAAGCAAAAAAAGCAGGTTGGGATATCAGGTACTCTCAACCTTACTGGGAAATTATCTACAACAAAGATAGAAAAAGCCGTCCTTTTATCGATCCGGCGGTTGGGGTACGAGAAATGCTGCTATTACAACCCTTAGCTAGACAAGTTTTCTTTCAACGTTTTGGCTATACATTACCCCATTATGGGGAAATTAACGATCGCGCCGTTTTTAAAACTAGCCAGTTTACCCACATGGGTTTAATTATTCAGGACGACAGCAAAGAAACCTTGAAATTTTATGAACAAGTTTTAGGTTTGTTGCGTGTGCGTGACGATGTGGAAACTAGCTATGAATCATCACCCGCAGGTAAAGATATTTTTGACCTCAATCCTGGTGAAAAATTTATTGTCACAGCCTTCGATGATCCCCGTTCTTCCCAAACTGACTTCACGGCTGCGCGTAGCGGTAGGCTTTACATTGTACGGTTCCCAGAGGCGATTAATTTAGAGTCACAATTTGCCGCCGCCCAACCGGGTAGTTGGGGAATTTCATTGTATACCTATCGCGTCCGGAGGCTGAAAGAATTTGGCGATCGCATTAGCCAAACTTCAGCACGCAACCTAACAAATATTGTTACCAACGAGTTTGGTGAACAAAGTTTTTCGTTCGTTGCACCAGATGGCTACTTCTGGACTTTGGTAGAAAGCAAGCTGTAGGGGGTTTGCTCCATGAGCAAGTGGCGCGGGAAACCCGCCCAGGAAAGTGGCTTCCCCTTGTGGGTGGCTGTCTTTAATTTTGAATTGATTCATGTGTATGACAACATTCTTTTTTCAGATTGGTATCAGTACTAATGAAAATCTTCCGCCTTCACCCGGAGAATAGATCGCAATATTTGAATAAAGACCAAAATATCTGACCAAAACAATGATGCTAATGAAAATTTGGGCTGCTACAGTTGTGTTGACTTCTTCTTGGCTAATCTCTGGAGTCATGGCTTCTGAGCCAATTAAGGAGACTTCTCCTGCGGGTAATGCTGTCACATCTCCTGGCTCAAGCAATGCTCAAGCAATTATTGTTGATCAAGCAGAATTCGGAGTAGAAAGGGTTGATTCCCCCAAAAAAGTCACTTTTATCCCCACTATTAGAGTGCCATTTAAAGAAGGAAGCAGATACGGGTGGCGAATTAAACTCAAGGAATACAAGGGTGAAGTCACATGGAGAGAAGTCCTTCGATTACCAAAACGCCCTGAAACTTGGGGTACAACAAGCACAGAAAACTTTTCAATCTCCCCCAACGGAGAGGAAGCAACAACAAAGCGTAAAGTGAAAACTATCGATGGTGTGATCGAGAATTTTTGGACTGTCACTCCTGGAGATCCAGCTGGTAAACATAGAATAGAGGTCTATGTTAATGACCGCTTGATCGGTGCTTTCGATTTTGAAATCATCGCCATTAAAAATAGAATTTAGCTAAGAATCCAGGAGCAAGGCATTCTAAAATACAAAACTTTTAACCTTTACCATAGTAGTAGAGATAGAGAATAGGAGAGTGGGGAAGAATAACTAATTCCCCAATTCCTATCCTCCATTTTTATATCAGGTGAGCTAATCATGGATGCTAATGAATTAAAGCAGCTTTACAACGTTGGGGAGAGACATTTTCCCGCAGTCAACTTAAGTAGAGTCAGGCTAATTAACGCTTACTTACCAGGAATCAATTTGTGGGGAGCAGACTTAAGCGGCGCTAACCTCGCTCAAGCGAAACTTTGGGGAGCAGACTTAAGTCGAGCTAACCTCGCCAAGGCAAACTTAACTAGAGCTAATTTAAGCGGTGTCAAGCTGAATGAAGCTAATCTGCGGGGAGCTAAACTCAACTATGCCAAGTTATATGGTGCTAATCTGAGTGGCGCTTACTATGATGACAGCACGCGATTTTCTAGAGGTTTTGACCCCATCAGTCAAAATATGCAGAAGTTTTAATTGTCTCTAGCCAATCATCAGCTAACCATTCACTGTTCATCTGAGGCTGGAATGGGGAAGGTTTCACCAGCTAAGTAAGCATCAAAGTGCTGTTGAAAGTACAGCCAAGAAGTCATATCTTCGCCATCGAGAAATGATCTTGGGGCGTTTTTATATAGAGGAATGCGAGTATTAATCTCATTTTGCAGCAATTGGGGTAACTGTGCCAAACCATCCACCTTTTTCCCAAAAGCACTATAGATCAAATAACCGGGGCGATCGCCCATTTTCATCCACGGTAGCCACTGACCAATCCGATCCCAACTTAACTTGAGTTGCGAAACCGAGAGCAGTTCTGAGTTCCATAAATCTGCGGTGGGCACAGTTAGTTTAAATAACTCCGATGCCTGATAAATTGCAAATGGGCTATATTGGGCAAATTTTGGGTCTTCTGCTAGCGGATTGGGATAGGTAGGAAATATATCAAAAACAAAGGTTGTGCTGTCGGCTTCTACTTGTGCGGGAAATTTGCCTTGGAAATGACCTTGTACCGGATTATTCGCCACATGCATGACCGGCACAGTTTCACCTGTCCAAGGATTTTCCCATTTCCGCAAAATCTCATCTGTCTGCGGGTCGAGGTAATAAGTCAGTTCTCTAGAGGTAAAGTCCCAGCTACCCTTTTCTGTAGGTAGACATCTACTAATGCTAACTCCCGCCATTTTAAATAGGAGTTTTCGCTTCTCACCAGGAATAAATGTGTAAATTTTACCTGTCCAAATCAGGAAGGTGGATTGGTGAGGATCGAGAGAAGAACGAGTTTTCACCCACTGTTGAGCATCTAATTCTTGGATTTGGGCAACCATCTTGTGTCTCCTGATTAACTGACTAAAGAAAGCGTAGACCTAAATAGATGCAAATAGGGAGGGACGTAAAACTGCTACGTCTTTACCAATGCTGGGAAAGTTGACCATCAAGACGGCGAAATAAAAAGACCCAAATTGGTAGAGAACTATTAATCGCAATCAATCGAATTAAATGACCAGTTGTGACTATTTCTACATTATGATCCAGTGATAAAGCAACCAGGATCATTTCTGCTGCTCCTCCTGGTGCTGTGACTAAAAGGCAAGTCAACCAATCCCAAGAGGTTAATTGCATTGCCAGCAAAGCAGCGATCGCACCTGTAAAGATGGTCATCGTTACAGACATCAAAGCATAAACTACAGTCCGTTTGTTAAAGGTGGGTTTTTCTCCCCAATATTCACCAATGGTAATGCCTAAAAGCATTTGACCTACTAATTTGACTAAGGGCGGCGGACTAAAGTGCATATCCCCCATCAAGGGTAGCCAGTCGAGTAAATGATTAATGCTAATCCCAATCAATAATGCCCCAAAAAAATCGCCAGCCGGAATTTTGCACAATATGGAGAGATAGACTACCAATCCGGTAAATAGCAGTACTAATAAAAGTAATCCGAGTTGGGATGGATCAAAACTCAACAAATTACTTTGGGCTGAGAGTGTAGGAAAATTCCAGTAGTTACCAACTGATGACCTCGCAATGAAAGGAATCAACACCACTACAGTCGTGACACGCAGGGCTTGAACTAAAGCCACCAAGGTAACATTTCTGTCATAATCAGCAGCTATGGCTGCCATGACGCCCACGCCGCCAGGAACTGTAGCTAGCATTGATGTTAAAAGGTTGGTTTGACTCAGACGTGAGTAAACGTAACCAATCAAGCCACCACACATCAGTAAGAAAAACGTCAACAAGACAAAAACGGGTACACCAGACGCAACACTGGCAAGATCAGCTTGGGAACTGGCAGCACCGACAGTTAAACCTACCAGCCCCATACCTACTTTTCTCGCAACTCGGTTTGGTTTGGGAGAATATTTGTAGAAAATTCGACACCCTTGCAAAATCACTGTACCAGAGGCAATACCCCCAAATATCCAGGCAATTCCACCAACATGCAACTTTACCAAAACTAAACCCAAAGGTAATGCTAAAAGCATTTCCCAGCCAAGCACAATTAGTTGCTTGATTAACAGATGGTTTCTAGAAACGGCAGGATTTATATTAGTTGATTTTTCTGCATTTGGACAAACAATTAAGCTTTGATTCATTGATGAGTGTTTTTTAAATTAAGTAAGTTTTTGTACATATTTTTTATGAATTTAAGATATAATTGAAGAGGGTTTTTGCTGCATTTATTTTCTTAGGGTATTTCAATGAGTTTACCGATTTTTAATTTGGTATTATTTTCTCAATTATCGCAAATAGTAGAGGCACAATGGTAGTTGCGCCCCAGCAAAAAAAAATAGGACTTACGCAAGTTTCATACTTCTTTCGTATAGATTGTCAAGGGTCAACAGCTAACTTGGACTTTGACCGGAGCTTTCTGAGTCTCCGGCTCCGCTCTTGAAGCAAGGACAGCCCTAGCACAAAAATATTGAATCTAGGCGCGCAACAGCTTATATCTAGTCTTCGTCGAGGGCTGGGAAAGCTTCTTCCAGACGCCACAACTCATCTTTATGTCCTACGAACCAAATACGAGTTTCTGGCGTCAAGCGACTCCAAACGAGATCAACCGATATGTGGGGAGATGCATATTGATACTCCTCACCAAGTGATTTGAGATTTTCTGCCACATCAAGGGGTATGCCAAAGTCCCGCCAGTCAATTATTAACTGTCTTCCGGAAAGTCCGGCTGAAGGGTCGAAAATCAATTGTGCCGCTCTGACTAAATCGGCAAAGTGTTTTGGTTGGAGTCTGGTGATTTGCTGAATTGAAGATGATTCGTTATGCTCTTGAGACATTGTCACTGGAGTGGTGAAGATTGATCATTAACTGAACTTACTGCCAGAGATTTTGATCCCAATACTCTTAGTTTAGCGCACAGACGATGTTAAGAGGGCAATTGAGCATCTGCATTGATCTCGCATTAATCAGTTTCAATCAAAACAGTAACCGCAGCCACAGCTATCAACATTTCGTCATTTTTATCGTTGAGAGAGGGAATTGCGCGCCCTTGTATTACCATACCCCCAGATTCTACAGTTAGAGTTTTGCGACCAAAAGGTAAAACAGCTAGTACTTCTTCTGCTTGTACTTGCTCTGGGTAAGGTACTGCTACTTGGACTTCTACAATCATGTCATTGGGGTCACTCAATCCTGCTACTTCCCAAACACCAGGTAAAGCATTGTGAGCGATCGCATTACGTACCGCCCTGGCTGCTGCAACGGTGGGTTCCTGTCCGTGCTGATCGATTCCCATCCCCATCTCGATAATCAAGCGTTTACGCACCATAGCCACCTGCCAAACATCTTGCACTTTTCACTCTACACATTCGCCGACAATTATGATCACAAAAATCGCTAGTTGTAGTCGGTACTCTGACTATAAGTAGGTAGGTGCAAATAAAGCTAACTAGTGGGGGTCGTCATTTGTCCTTTGTCATTGGTAAGGGTTTGAGGTGTATTTACGTTTCGTAACTTAGTTCTGTTTATTCCCGCCTACTTACTTAGAGGGATAGTTATAACTGGCATAGATACACCTATGGATGAATAGGAATAGGTTGGCAGATAACCTTATAATTCCTGAGTTGGAGAATTACTTATTCTCTGTAATTTTGGCAAAAACATGAGGCTTGGCAATGAATACAATCCGTGTAGTTTTAATTGAAGACCACGACCTTACACGAGTTGGGATAAGAGCTGCTTTGCAGAAATTGGATGAATTTGAAGTTATCGGTGATGCTAGAGATGCCTCCTCTGGACTGAAACTACTCAAGTCAACTCGACCAGATATTGCAATTGTAGACGTGGGTCTGCCAGACATGAATGGAATTGAGTTGACCCAAAACTTCAAAAATTCCCTAGCAGGAGAACCAGAAGATCCAGAAACTCCTGAAACCAAAATTTTGATTATGACCATGCAAGATAGTGAGGATACTGTGCTGGCGGCCTTCGCGGCTGGAGCCGATTCTTACTGCATGAAGGATGCTGGCATTGAGAAATTAGTAGATGCGCTGCAAAGCACTTACAGTGGCAATTCCTGGATTGACCCAGCGATCGCGCGGATTGTGTTGCAGCAGACCCAAAAAGCGGCAATTGAAGCCAAACCAGAGACAGTTGCTATCCAAGGTTTATCAGCAGAATATAGCCAGATTGTCGAAAACTATCCCCTGACGGCACGAGAATTAGATGTACTCAAGTTGATTGTGGAAGGATGCAGTAATGCCGCGATCGCTGAAAAACTCTACATTTCTGTAGGCACTGTTAAAACTCACGTCCGGAATATTCTCAATAAATTGTGTGTTAGCGATCGCACTCAGATCGCAGTTCATGCTTTACGAAGCGGATTAGTGGCGTAGTGTTGCGCTTCATTTTCCAGTAAGAGGCAAAAAGGGCAAGGGGCAATTGTTCTACCTTGCTCATTGCCTTACCCTGACTTTTACTTGTATAAAGTATTCACAAAGAAACCCACAATTATATTAAAGATTTGATGAATTTTACAATAAATTCTTGTCAATTCATCTGTATATTTTCTAGCTTGATTAAGCTGCACAATTTCAAAAACTCCTGGATAGGAACTACAGCCTAACTATGAAACTAAGTTCGGTTTTTGCTACTACTCTATCTAGTTGTTCAATTATTACCCTTACAGCATTTGGCTTTTTAAGTCAAGCTCAGGCTGCTACTGTTTCCGGTAAATCCAGTGGTAGATGGGTAAATCCAACTGTAGAAAATAGCGATGTGCAATTAGTAAACACGGGTGTGGGTACTAACTCCTTCACCTGGGGCGAACCTGTACCGGGGACACCTGATAATCAGCTAGTCTTTACAGGAAATTCATTTTTAGCAGACATTGGTTCTTGGTTTGAAATAGGTAATCTCACGTACCGCAATGGTACTGTCTACGCGGATACAGGTGTAGACAAGGTGACGTTGAATTTGGATCTGTACTTTGATGATCAAGTTCCGTTCAGCAAAGTTTTTCCCATATCCTTTCAGCTAGAAAATACACTTAACGATTCCAACATTGATCTCAAAGATCCTCGCAATGCAGATTATGTTGAATGGGCTAATTTTTTAGCTGAACCTAGTTTTACCATAGCTGGTAATACTTATACATTAGAACTTGGAGGCTTGGGACAAGATAACCAGAATAAACTTACTGTCCTAGAAGGAGATGAAATTTCAGCAGCTTTTTACGCCAGAATTAATACTTCCCCGCCTCAATCTGGAGTCCCATCAAAAGATGTTCCTGAACCTACATCTATTATCGGTTCTTTACTTGTAGGCAGTTACCTGATTTACCGGAAAAAACTATACAAGGTAAAACTCAATAGTCATAAAGATAATTAATTGTTCTAGATAATTATGCTATTGCTCTGAAGGTTTCTGCTTCCTGATAATTATCGCCAATCTCATAAAGTACTGGGCTTCGACTCCGCTCAGCCCTCGATCGCTCGTGGGTTGAGCGGAGTCGAAACCCACATACCCCGCAGCGAGGGACTTTATTGGGCTACTCGCGGTTGATCGACGCACAAAAGGGCTGGGAGTGCGGTTGCTGGAATGGGCAATTGATTATGTAATTACGGAAGTAGTGCCTGTTGTTGGTGTAAGATTCATTACAGTAGATTCGCTCTACGATGCAGATGTTGAGCCAACTTATGATGCATCTAGCTTCTACGTTAAGTTAGGATTTGAGCTTGCTGATCCTACTAAGCCTCTACCACCTATTAATCCATATCGCACAATGTATCTGGATCTGAAGCCATTGATAGAGGTGTTGGCTACAGAGGAAATGGATGAAGACTGAATATAGTTGCTGTGAATTAGTGAATAAAAGCGATCGCTCACTCCATCGATTAGCTCCGATTAAACGAGGAAGTAAAGCCGTATATTTATTGAACAGGGCTGACGCAACTGGCACAGGAAAAAATATGACACTTGCGTAAGTCCTAACTGATGATCAATGATGCCAAATTTGATAAAATTCCACATACTCCATAGTTTCTGCACAGTGCCAGATGAGTTTATAGTACTCATACAACTGTTCTGACTCAGATTCACAAATGCCATGATCAAAGTCATCTTTTAAAGCTGCAATCAATGCTGGCATTTGTTCATTGAGGATAATTTCTTTGAGGTTCTCTGTGGTATGTTTGCGGACAGATTGACTATTGGTTGACTTGAGAAGTTGTAGTAAGGTACTGAAGGCTAAAGAATTGCCTGGATCAAGTTGTGCCAATTTATAAGCTCGGCGTCTGCGAGTTTCTTCATTTTCACATGAGTGGATACCGTGAATGAGGGAGGAGAGGAGGGGAGCAGGAGAACTCGGAGAGGGAGAAGGGAGAGATTTACTTACCGCACAGGGTTCGGGAAAATGAAGTGTTTTGAGGTTGGCTGCGGCTTGTCGGCGTTGGGATGGATCGGTGGCAGAGGCAGCGATTTGTTCTAGTGTGGAAAGAGCGATCGCATTACCGCCGTCAATTTTACCTAAACTGTAAGCGGCTTTGCGACGGGTTGATTCATGCTTGGTAGTGGCAATAATTTGTACTAAGGCTGTAATTGCTGTGGGGTTGGCAGCATCAACCCTTCCCAGATGGTACGCTGCTTGCCAACGGATTGATTCATGACGGACTGTGGTAGTGAGTTGTTCTAAAGCAGTGATCGCAATTTTGTTACCTGGATCAAAGACTTTACCCAAGCTGTAAGCTGCATTCCAACAATTGAAGAGGTTTTGGCTAGATTGCACAAATTCTTCTAATGCGGCGATCGCTTTTGAGCGATCGGTTTTTAATAATGCTACCCGCGCCCCTTCAATAATTGGCGCTGGATATCTGCACCACTTTTGTTTTTTGGCGTGGAAATAGCCGAAACGCCACTCTATCAATTGCTGCACGATATGATCAGCGTTGGGACAATCTGCAAATTCAGCTATTCCCTGTGCTGCTAAAAAATAGGCTTGATAGCGATAGTATCCGCCGCAGCGATCGTCAAACTCGATTAATGCTTGGATGAATTCTTCCTTGTCTACCTGCGGTATATCATCTCTACCCAACCACAATAGAATTACTTCTCGCCATTGTGACTCAAAAATGCGGTAGCTAGCGGCTGGGGGTGGAGAATTCCCATATTCTAGAATGTGATTGAGAAAGAAGTGCCAGTCAGTGAGAGCTCGGGCAGCAAAGTATTCTTGAAAAGTGGGATGGTAAAAGGCATAAACTTTTTCTCCTTGAGTTTCAGAGATACCCACCTGGTTGAGCCAACCTAACTGTAATACCAATTGAAATAACCCATCATCAGGATTGCCCAAAACCTGACACACAAAACGATGTCGTAGACGAAACTTGGTTTTTTCTTGGGCGATCGCCAACAGTGCTAATTCTCCCAGCGCTTGATTTAACTCCTTTTGCTGGGCGGAAGTCGTGGGAAAACGATCCTGCTTCCATTCATAAATTGTTTCCACAAACTGTTCATACAACATTGCTTTGGTGTGAGGAAATTCTCCCCGCCCCAAACCCCAGATACGACACAACAGTGCCAACCGGAGGGGATTTTTGACTGCATCTTGAAGCCGTCGCCGTTCTGGTTGCTTTAACTCTATCTGTAAACTTTCTCCTAAATGGGGGTTGTCTTGAAACCATCTGTGGATGAATTGACCGACTTGGTTAGTAGAATCAGTAAAATTAAGGTTGCGATAGGTGTCGAATGATTCTAAAGCATTCTTACCCGCATCCCATATATTCAGCCGACAGGTCAGGATCACTGTAGCATCTGCTACCCAGCCCGTAAGGAAACTGGCAATTTTAGCTAGGGCTTGACTAGAGGCGATCGCCATTTCATCCACTGCATCTAACAGTAACCACACCCGTCCCTGGTTAAATTGTTCGCAAAATGCCTCGGCGATTTCTGGGGGAACGCGTAGCTTGCGAGTAGCAGAGGGTAGCCAATCTTGAATTAGGTACTGTTCTAAGGTTTTACCTTGCAAGTCTGCCAGGGAAACCCAAATCGCCAAATCTTCGGTGTTATCCAGTACCCAAGCAGCAATCCTTTGCAGCAAGGTAGTTTTGCCTGCACCCGGTTCTCCCACAATGGCGATGCGACGGCTTTGTTTGCAGTGCAGCACTTGTTGAAAAAATTGCTTGTGGTCAAAAGTTTGAGTAAATTCTGCGTCTTCTGGTTCGTATAATCTAGAACCTTCTTGCGGAGACACATCACCACGATAACGCTGACGCTGTTTGCGTTCCACCAATCCCAAGGGGACATAAACCTGATTGAGTTCAAAAGTTATACCATCAGCACTGGTGAGGGGATTAGTGGTGAGTCGGCTGTGATTTTGCGCTGCTAAATTGGCGCGGCAAATTTCTTGCCAGTCGGGGAGTAGATGAGTGAATATCTCTGCTTTTTCTGCTGTTGCTTTGGTTACTTGTTGAGATTTTTCGGGGCGGCGTTGTTCCCATTCCAGGTCAAATTGCTGCAAGTTGGCGGTTATATTTTGGCGATGATGCCAGAGATTGAGGGTGAAATGCCAAGTTTCCGAACCGCCACGAGATGGGCGATTATCTTCCAGGATTTGCAAAAAATCGGCAAACCGTTTCAAAGCTTCCTTGATTTGCTCAATGGTTAATTGAGTTTTACCCTCCTCCAAAGTTGTCAACACCTGCAAAAATCGCACCTTCGTTCTGACAACCAAGCGCTTTTCTGATTGCCAACGAGTTTGGATTTGGGGACGCAGGGCGTCTAAAACTGATTCATCCCGACAGTCGATTTCGTCGTTAGCATAAATTAACAACGCCTCTAACAAGCGCCGTGATCGCTTTTTTGCTTCTGGGCCATAACTCGGTCTTGCCATCGCTACTGTTGCAAGAATGCACAAAGTTCGGGGAATCCCCCCAGTTTACCAACTTCCCCCAGTGATCTGGGCCTGATTTTACAAGCCTTTCGCTGCGATGAACACCCCATTGGCTTAGGGGAAATTCCTCAAGATATTCTGAATTCATAAATAAAAAGTTGTGAATTCACTGATAAGTAACCTGGAGCATACTACTACGAAGCTGGATCTATACATAAGCGAACTGAAACCGACCACTAAAAGTTAGATTCTGAATTACCCATATGTTAAAACTGACTTACACCGAAAATAGCTTTAGCTTAGAACTAATCAACGAATCTTGGGAAACTTGGGTAAATACAAGAGTAGTCCTGGCTCTGACTGCTGGTACACACCTGTGCATGAAAACTAGCACGGCTGCTTTTCTGTTACCAGCGCAATCATCCCATCTAGCTGAGTTAGAAAAGCTGGCTCCAGAAAATATGATTGAAATCTGTACTTGTGATGCCTCCACGGTGGAAGTGATTCTGAAAGGGATTTGGTTAACATCCGATAGCCACAGTGAATCTGGGGTTTTTGTGACATCCTTGAGCAAATCTGCTGAGTTTTTATTACAGAAAATCTCAAAAAGCGATCGCTTCTGCCACGCTTAAGTAGCTCAGTGTTAAAAATTATCGTGATGACAAGGCAGGAGGGAAGAGTATTATAGCTTTGTTTACCTTTCTGAACTTAGTTTTGTTTTTTCCCACCGACTTGCTTAAATTAGTTATCAGATATCATCAAAATTGATAAGTGTGAAATTTTCAGTCTTGCTGTTCGCGGGACTCTGGTACGATTTCCGAACCCGATCTGTAACATCGTCCTAGCTAGTCGTGCCGCCTTTCCCCGAACAGCACCCCTTACGGGGAATTCAAAATTCAAAATATTTCTTATTTTTAGTCTTGCTGTTTGCGGGACTCTGGTATGACTTCCGTTCCAACCTGTTAAGTTGTCTAGCCTAGTCGTGCCGCCTTTCCCCGAACAGCACCCCTTACAGGGAATTCAAAATTTTAACAATTTAATATTTTCAGTTGAATTAGGAGCGAAGCGACGTGACTACTAACTCTACCAACCGCGTCGAGCAGGTGGCGCAGGAAGATTTGGTGATGTTTATTAATGCCTGTCTGTCCTGCACTGGACAACGGGAATTTTATGATGATGCTTATGGTCAAAGAGTATCAATTGACTTTTTACACGATTATATTCTCGGTAATTACCGTTTATTGTATGCCCGTTGTCTGGCGCTAGGAATCAATCATTTTAACCAAGCGCAAATTATCCTCAAGTTGCTAGCATCAGGCAAGAATATATCTCCAGAACATCGGCAAGAAGAAGGGGCGCTGATTGCCCATGCACTCAAAACTTTGCCACCGCAACGAGGTTGGGGTGTGTTGCAACAATTACGACACCGCCGCATTAATAACCGTCGTAGCCGGGCGATCGCTCGTGATTATCTGAGTATGCGGCGTGATGTGAGTTTTGATGCTGTGAAGTATCGCCCCAAAGTGCGAGCGATCGCATCTCATGCACACCTGAAACTCCAGGGTGAATTGGGTACTTTTCTCTTCCGTAACTGGAAACAAAAGACCTACGAAACCCAATTATTTGAACAGTTTCGCCAAGCACACTATAGCGCTGAAGCTATTTATCATCTGCCTTTCACCGTGGCTGAAGGACTAGCCGCCAAACACAAAATCCCCCGTCACGTTTTTTTGACTGGGATTCAACAGCAGATGACTGTGGGTGAAAAGTTGCGTTTTCAAGGTGTAGCAGAACGCACCAATAAAGTCGAAATCGACTTGGATTTCGGACGTTTGCCCTTGACTAAGTTGGCACTATATGTGCTTTCCTTGCCGTGGTCAACTCGACAACAACAATGTGATATTTTTCACCAAGCCTTAGAGCGATCGGCGCGTGCTGTCTTAAAGAAAGCACCATTAAAACTCGGAAAAGTGGCAGCTGTATTAGATTGCAGCTACTCCAGTTCTGGCTCTAGCGAAAAACGCCGCCGTCCTCTCGGTGTAGCACTTGCTAGTCACTACTTACTCAAAGCTGCCTCCAAATCATACCGAGACTTTTGGACAACACCCGTAGAGGATGCTCTGCAAGTAAGTCCCCGTGGACAAACTGACTTAGCAACACCACTGTTAGCAGCCTTGAGTTCCGGGGCGGAGTTGGTAGTAATTGTCTCCGACGGTTGCGAAAACTTTCCACCCAATGGCGCAGCAGAAGTACTACGGGTATTCCGTACCAAATTAGATCCCAACCGACGCACTTCGATTATCCACTGCAACCCGGTGTTTAACTCTGAAGACTTTACCTTACGCACCCTCAGCCCCACTATCCCCACTGTTGGGTTGAGAGACGCGGAAGATTTACCAACCATGTTGGGTTTTGCCCGATTTGCCGAGGGTTCTGCACCCCTGTCGGAACTGGAAGCATATTTGGCAGAACGTGTACAACATCTGGTAGGGGCGCAGCTTCTCCGTCAGGAGTACGGTTGTTCGCCCTGATTTTGGTTACAGGTTGTTCGCCCATAAGTTAAAAATATGGCATCCAAAAACAAACTATTAACAGATATATCTCTAAAAGGCTTAGAAATAGCACCTTCTCAGGTACGTGGTTCAATTCGGATTGTGCCATTACTACGGCATCAGGTGCGGGGAGATTTGCGTTTGCTGCGCCGTGCTTACAACGAAGACATGACAGTTGTCTCCCTAGAAGGTGAGATGACAGAACCAGGGATGAAATACTTTTCTTATGTCCCTCATGGCTTGGTAATGTCTTGGAGTGATGACGGTAGCCCAGTTGCAGCCTACGGTGGACAAATGGTAAAGCCGGACGGTAAGCGTTTAGATTGCGGCCCAGCCAGTGTACGCTTGATGCATCGCATGGCCAAGCGGGAATCAGCCAATCAACTGAGATTTTTACCTCTGCATTTGGCAATGGAAGGATTTTTATCCTTATTTTTCTCTGGCCCTGATATTGCTTGGAGTGAGTATTCTAAGTATGCTCTTTCCCACGGACTGGGTTCGCGCTACGAAACTTCGTTTAGTGGACGTTATATTCAGGGATTGGAAGATGCGTTGCGAGTGTTTGAGATTCATCCGAGACAGGTGGGAGTTTTGGTATTTGTAGCGGAAGCTTTAGCCTCTGCTTTTGTGGTTCCGACACCAGAAGATTACCGTGCTTTGCACATCAGCTTGTTAGAGGACTTTTATGGAGAGTTACTTTACCAATACAGTTTGCTCTACGATACAAATTTCCCAATGGATGCATCTGTAGATGATACCAAGATTCATAGTTTGGCAGATTTACGGGGTGCGATCGCCAAAATGCGATCAGATTGGGCATCATTTCAAGGGTTTATGGCTGAGGGACTGTTACAGAATCAACTGCGATCGCATATAGTTTACACTGCTGGGCCGTTCATGCTGCAACGGTTTATCACTAATCTCCTACCCAAAGCCGAAAACCACATCGGAGAAGCCATAATTCGAGAAAATGGTGAACTCGAATACCTGAAAACCTACCGCCTATCAGCCACCCAAACTCGCCGAGTTTATTTACTCAGTCAGCTACACCTACATAACTGGAACGTTGAGGCGACAGCTAAATCAATGGGTAACAGCCGTGAAGAATTTGTGTCCCGTCTAGAAACAGCCGGCTTTGGCTACTTATTAAATCAACAAGTACGAGATCAGGCAAAGAAGAAGACTAAGCGGACTCTCTAAAACTAGCCCTTTTAAGGTAATTGATAAAATCTCTTCTATTCCCTCTGCGGTTGACAGTAATTCATTTAGAAGAATTTATTTTCGAGAATTTTGATGCACCTTGAAAGTGCTAGTCTCTAAAACCCGCCTATTGCGCTAGCAAGAGTGCAACAGACGGGTTTAGTAATTTCCCACCCATCACCCGGTGTTTCTTCCCAAAGTGGGAGGCTTACACCCCATGCTTCTTAAACCATGTTTGTAAGCGTTGCCAACCTTCTTTAGCCTCTTGCTCACGGTAGGATGGGCGATAATCGGCGAAAAAGGCGTGGGGTGCATCAGGGTAGACGATAATTTCCGATTTGCTGCTGGGCTTGAGACCTGCGCGCATTTGCTCTACTGTATCTAGAGGAATGCCTGTGTCTTTACCGCCGTAGAGTCCCAAAACGGGTACTGTGAGAGTAGCTGCGATATCTACAGGATGCTTGGGTGTGAGTTCAGTAGCATTACCTACTAGTCTGCCATACCATGCTACACCTGCCTTAACCTTGGGGTTATATGCGGAGTATAGCCAAGTCATGCGTCCACCCCAACAAAAACCTGTAATCCCCAATCTATTAGCGTTACCCTTGGCTGACTTCACAGCCCAGTCCACAGTAGCGTCAAGGTCAGAGAATACTTGAGCATCTGGTACCTTAGCGACAATGGAGCGTATTTCATCGATGCTGCTTAACTTCGAGACATCGCCCTGACGTGTGAACAATTCAGGAGCGATCGCTAAATATCCCAACTTGGCAAAGCGCCGGGTGATATCCTGAATATGCTCATGTACACCAAATATTTCCTGAATTACCAGCACAATTGGGAAGTTGCTACCAATAGCAGGTTGTGCCCTATAAGCAGGGATTTCACCATCGTTGACAGGGATTTTCACCGCCCCAGCTACTAATCCTTTGGTATCGGTGGTGATGACTTTAGCCGTCACAGGCTGTACTGCCAGAGCAAAACCAGTCGCCACAGTAGCCGTAGCAATAAATTTGCGACGTGTTATTTCTTTCATGTTTATGATTGCGGTAGGAAGTCTCAATATCTAGTGTTTCAGGAAAATTGCTTGTAAATCTCGACAATTCGTCAATAGCGGATTTTCCCTTTTATTGTACAAAACTTAATTATCTACATATAACTACTGATATAGTAATACACTTGTATTTCTTTATTGAATTGCCGTAATCATAATTGTCCAGAAAATATAGTTATGGATAGCAGCCTGATGTATATGCACTTTTGAAGTCATGGGTAAATAACCTTTATAAATAACTAAATAGGGTTTGCTGAAAAAGTCTTTTCGTGGGGGCTAAGAGGCAGGAGGGGAGTGATAAACTACTTCTAAATCTCTTGAATCCGAAAAAGTGATTGATTTAAAGTGATATCAAGTCTTTTTCCTTGCACCTCTCATCACCTTTTATCCCACTCAAGGCATTGATTTATCAAGGTTTTCTGTTTATTCAGCAAGCCCTAAATAAAACCCTCCTCCTATTAGAGGGGGAAGGTTATCAGGTGTGAGTGAAACAGTTTTATAACAAAACTTACAAAGTTGCTGATGATATAACTCAAAGTTTGAGAGGTAATCAGCTAGAACCGGAATGTAGTGCGAACAACGCCTGTATATATGGTGTCGTTATTACTATTATTTTCTGGGTTAAATATCACGATTAATCCTGGTGTAATCGAAATATTACTATTCACTTGATACCGATATAGTGCCTCTAGGTGAAAAGCACTATCGCTGTCAACACGACGATCAGGTACAAGATTTGTGGCAGTAACAGTATTGTTACCAAAGTCATTACTTGTCACTTTAGGCGGCTGACCGAATATTAAACCCCCTAGATTTCCTTTTTTCCCCAAGTCCGGGAAGGCTAAAGTTACAGCCCAGTTCCAAATATCTGCTTGATCTCCTCTGTTAACAGTAGTACCAGAACTGTTTTCTGCGATCGCCTGAGTATACCCCACCCAACCACTGACTGCAATTGCTGGGTTTAGACGATAACTGGCCTGCAAACCATAGTGATTAGCAGAAGTACCAATATTGGTACCGAAGGGAGCATTAGCAAATGCACTTCCTTCAGAACCCGAAACGTTTACATCTCCAGCTATAGCCCCACTAAAGTAAGAACGCGCATAAGCTACAGCCAAAGTTAAGTCTTTATTGGGTTGATATGCTAATTGTGCCAAGGCTCCATAAGTACCATCAAATAGCCCCTGGTTAGCACTAGGCGTATTAGGGTTTCTAGCCAAATAACCACCAGATAAAGTAATTTGGTCACTCAGTTTGAAGACTGCACTTACCCCAGCGCCTCTACCTACAGCTAGTCCTGTGTTACTAGCTCGATAAATAGGAGCAAAGCGACCAAACCGGGAAATAGCACCAGTTGTAGCAGCTGAAAATAAGGGGTTGACAGTGTTGAAGTTGTCGAAAAATGACCCACCAACAGCATCCACATTGATATTCAGCTTGTCACCTATTGGAAAGTTATAAAAAAGCTTCCCAATTC
This sequence comes from Goleter apudmare HA4340-LM2, assembly GCA_019359495.1. GTDB lineage: Bacteria > Cyanobacteriota > Cyanobacteriia > Cyanobacteriales > Nostocaceae > Goleter > Goleter apudmare. Next base: position 106,765 of record JAHHHF010000073.1, on the reverse strand, counting down.
CCACAGCATTATCAGGGGTAAGTGTTGTATCCCAACCCAGACGGGTCATATTGGTACCGGTAACAGGTGAATTAAAAGCGATCGTATTGTTAGCTCTTAAAATTAGTCTTAATCGGTCTTTACCAGTGAAACTCGAATCCAAGATTAACCGCACTCGATCAGCAAAAATCGTATTGTCTTGCAAACGAGAACCTGATGCACCATAGGCTGTAGCTTTAGCAGTATCTCTAGCTGCCGGTGTCGTTCGAGCGTTAATCTCGTTCCACTGGTCAGAGTTGAGCGCTCTATCTTCGCCAAAGACACCACCAAGTGTAAGGATGACATCTCCGCTCAACTTGGTAGTGGTGGAAAATTGTTGGCTCTCTACAATAGCAGTGCGATTTTCTAACCCATCTACTCGCCCTCGCAGTTCTACCAACCCATCTGCAAACTCTTCTTGCAGTTTTTGTAGAGTTTGTAAATCTTCTTTCGTTACCAAATCAGCTGTGCTAGTTGCAATCAGTTCATTAACCCGGTTCAAACAAGCATTGAGTCCAGCAGCAAACTCATAGCGAGTCATTGCACGATTGCCGCGAAAACTACTATCTGGGTATCCTGCAATACAACCATAACGTTCCACTAAAGATTGCAAAGCCTGGAAAGCCCAATCTGTTGGTTGCACGTCAGATAATTGTGAAACAGAAGTCACTTGATCCATCGACGAGTTTGGATATTCGTTGCTTTTATCTTTTACAGGTGCAGTTGTTGGAATTTCTGATACTAGATTTTTGCCTGTTTGCAACTGTACTTTCTTGATGTTTTCTGCCAATGGAGCAGCAAATGCAGCTTTAGCCGTCATTACACTAGCTGTTAGCAGTATCGGACTTATCCACAACGAATTCCGAAAAAGACTAGACATCCTACCTCACACCTCAGAATATGTTTACACCAATATATTTGGTAAAATCTTATTGCTTGGACTAAATTTACCAGATAAGTTGGTAGCTTTAGCAAAAATTACGCATTATCAAAACAATACGGTTTAGTTAATGGTATTTAGTTCCGGAAGATCCCCCCAATCCCCCTTGAAAGCAGGGGGCTTAGTTTCCTCCTTAAAAAGGAGGGTTAGGGAGGATCAAGACTAAACTGAACTGTATTGATTTATCCAACAGGAGAATTTGACAGTTGAATCAACTCTCCTGAAATCAACAATCAGAAAAACTCTGTTTTTTATTTAATAGCTAACTAAATTTTCAATTCTTTTTTTACACGTTTCAACTGTTTCCAAAGCATTTTAATTTGGTTGTAGGCATCTTCTGGTGAAAGCTTTCCAACAGTTTGGAGATTGCATATGTAATTCACCCGTTGGGAAAACTCTTGGAGATTAGCATTAAAAACCAGATATTCTGGCTGGAATTGTCCGTGATAAGAAGTACGAGGATAGAGAAAATCAGATAGTTTAGCTAGGAAATCAGGATCTTCTGCCATTGTGATTTGCATCTATGAGTTTTTAGTAAAAATCCACTAATAAAAATTCAAAGTTCCACATAGTAATACGAGAATCTAGAACATGCTAATTGACAGATAAGTGTAAGTCGCCATCTGTGAGAGAAACTATTATTTTTGACTCAAACTCTTATGAGTTAAAACGAGTTACTGATTTCACACTGATGCTTTGCCAACTTAGTTGGTAAATACTTTACAACAGCTAAGTTGGCAAAAATGTAGTAAAAGTTACACAATTGCAAATACCAAGATTTTAGAATACCAAAAATAATACGGTGAACTATACCTAGTGGAGTGTATTAGTTTCAAGGTCTATCCAGCAAAGGAGTTGAGCATACTTCCGCTTCGTCCCCTTCACCTGGATTGGTTGGTAATGATGCTGCTAGAGAAGAGTAGAGAAGAGTTTTGAATGAGACTCCATAACAGTTCCCTTAAAATCTCAGTTTTGCTTCGCTGAGACTGATTACAGAAGTCTTCTAGTATTTGGCGCTCCTCCAGCGATGTTTGAAATGTGATCCATCCTTGTTCTTTTCTTGGCATAATTTAACCAATTTAATTGGTAAAAATTTGGTAATCTTGGTACGATTCTATCAAGCGTTAATTTTACGAAAAAAATCCTGCCTGTAGTTCTCTATGAACAGAAGACGAATTATTGCCTTAATTGGCACAACAATTGTTAGCTTGATAGTAGCAACTGCTATACCAACCGTTAATTCCGCACCTGTAGTAGCGCAAGCAAATACTACTCTCCTGGTTTCTGCTGCTGCGAGCTTGAAAGATGTAATGGAAGAGATTAAGCCTCTGTACCAACAAAGTAAACCAGGTACAACCATTAACTATAATTTTGGGTCTTCTGGTGCTTTGCAACAACAGATTGAGCAAGGTGCGCCCGCAGATATCTTTATTTCTGCGGCGAAAAGACAAGTGGATGCTCTGGAGGCCAAAGGGTTGTTGTTACCGGGAACTCGTACCATCATTGCCAAAAACCGTTTAGTTTTAGTTGTACCTAAGAACATTACAGGTGTTACCAGCTTTTTCAATCTCAAGGATGCCAAAATCAAAAAAATTGCTATTGGTGAACCGAGGAGCGTTCCCGCAGGGCAATATGGGGAGCAAGTCCTGCAAAAGTTGAAAATTTTGCCAGATGTCAAATCAAAATTGGTCTATGCCAATAATGTCCGTCAAGTACTCGCATCGGTAGAAAGTGGTAATGCTGATGCAGGTCTAGTTTACGCCACTGATGCCAAAATCTCTGATAAAGTCAAAGTCGTGGTAGCATCTGACGAAAAATACCACTCAGCAATTATTTATCCAATTGCAGTGGTCAAGAGCAGCAAAAATACTGTTGCAGCTAAGGATTTTGTCCAGTTTTTGTCTAGTGATCAAGCTAAGGCTGTACTCAAAAAATATGGGTTTATCCTACCTTGACCAATTAGATAAGTAGCTCAGGGTTAAAAATTGTCGTTATGACAAGGCAGGAGGTAGGAGGGAAGAAGACTAGAGCTTTGTTTACCTTTCTTAACTTAGTTTTGTTTTTTCCCACCGACTTACTTATGCTGTTTATAGGCTAAAACACTTATCAAACAAGAGTTGCAGAGATGTAACTAGCCTAAGAGAATGCCTATATTGCCGCAAAATACCCAACAAGATTTTTTAACCTTTGTTAAAAAAACAACTGCCCTAAAGTTAATTAGGACTCTTATTCCTCTGTGAATTCTGCGTCCTCTGCGGTAGCCTGCGGCAATCCGAGAAGCCTCGCTACGCTCGTCTACCGCGTCTACATTTTTCCGTTACCTGTGCGTAAGTTCTATTAATTACCCGGATATAACCGGGGATAAGTGATGCTTTTTATCGTCAGTTATGGGTCGTAGGTCGTGTGAATTAGTAGCAAAGATTACCCCAAAAGCTAAGTACAGAATACTTAATTAGTGGTGTCAGGAGAAATCAATGTTTCCTAGTTTGTGCAAATCAGAGAATTTCGCACCTGCTTTTGCTTGGACAATTTTATTGTGTAGTCTGGGAGTCAACACTTACAGTATTAATCCTATCCTTGCTGCCGAAATCCCCAAAACAGCAGGTGAAAGTGAGGCTTCTAATCAACAGGTTCGAGAACAAGTCACCTCAGTTTCCCAACTATCAGACGTACAACCAACTGACTGGGCATACCAAGCCCTACAATCCCTAGTGGAGCGCTATGGTTGTATAGCAGGTTATCCCAATGGGACTTTTCGGGGTAACCGCGCCCTTACCCGCTATGAATTCGCCGCAGGTTTGAATGCTTGTTTGGATAGAGTCAATGAATTGATTGGAGTTGCTACTGCTGATTTAGCAAGCAAGGATGATTTAGCCACATTACAAAAGTTGCAGGAAGAATTTGCAGCTGAACTTGCTACCTTACGCGGTCGGGTAGATGCATTAGAAGCTCGTACCAATACTTTAGAACAACAACAATTTTCCACAACTACCAAGTTGAGTGGTGAGGCGATTTTTGGTGTGAGTGGGGCGACGGGAACAGGTGCAGCCAAAGACCCCTTCGTGTTTCAAGAACGAGTTCGTCTGAGCTTGGATACAAGTTTTACTGGTAAAGACCGTTTGCGGACTCGTCTACAAGCTGGAAATTCATTAATTCTCTTATTTAGAGCGCAACCAAACGGTGCCCGTAGCGCCCAAGGTAATCTCGCTCTCAATGAAGGTCGCTTTACTTACGATGGTCGTCCCAACACTACTGATAACAGTGTGGCGTTGGATCTCCTTTCCTACAGCTTCCCGATTGGGGATAATGCCAATGTGCATCTGTTTGCGAATCGTGGTACTCACTTCCAATATGCAGACACAGTTAACCCTTTCTTGGAAGACAAGGACGGGGGTAATGGTTCCCTCTCCCGCTTTGGTCAACGCAACCCTATCTATGAATACGGATGCTAATGGTACAGATGGCGGTGGTGCAGGAATTGGGCTAAATTACAAATTTGGCAACGCTTTGCAGTTAGACCTAGGTTACATAGCGAATGAAGCTAGAGATCCTTCAACTGGTGGCGGATTTTTTAACGGTAACTATTCAGCACTGGCTCAGATTGTTGCTCAACCTATTCGGGGATGGAAGTTAGGCTTCACCTATGTGAATGGCTACGACAATATAGATCCGCCACAACTACGCTCAAATGTGGGTAGTGGGACAAGATTGGGTAATCTATTTAGTGGTTCGTTGCGGTTGCAACCTGCGATCGCTCCCTTCTATCCTGGAACTAGAGATTATCCCATCATCAGTAATTCCTACGGCTTCCAAACTTCTTTTCAAGTCAGTCCTTCTTTTGTGGTTGGCGGATGGGTAGGACTAACAAAAGCGCGGTTAATTGGCTTTGCTGATGCAGATATTTGGAACTACGCCCTTACCCTCGCCTTTCCAGACTTGGGTAGTAAAGGCAGTTTGGGCGGGATTATTGTGGGTGCTGAACCAACATTGAAGGGTTTAAGACGGGGTGGTAGTCAACTGTCGCTGTTAGACAGAGAAGAAGCACTACACATCGAGGCTTTCTATAAATATCGACTGAGTGACAACATTTCCATTACGCCGGGTGCAATCTGGCTACCTAATCCTAATCAAAGTAAAGAAACCGATGATATTTTCATTTACACCCTCCGGACGACCTTTACGTTTTAAGCACTCGCTACGTATTGGCTTAATAGCGATTACCATGATAGTGGCGATCGCTTTTGGACAAATCACCATAGCGCAACAGCCAATAACAGCAACTTTAACTGTATCTGCCGGTGCTGGTTTAAAACCAGTATTAACAGAAATTCAACAAGTCTATAAGCAGATTCAGCCAAATGTAACTATCAACTATAACTTTGCTTCCTCTGGTTCATTACAAAGACAAATTGAACAAGGCGCGAAAACGGATGTTTTTATCTCAGCATCTGTAGAGTACATGAATGCACTAGAAAAACAGGGGTTTTTACTATCAGGTAGTCGAACAAACCTGCTTAAAAATGGCATTGCACTGATTGCACCCAAAAATTCCACAGCTATTTCTAGCTTTCAAGATTTGACTAAATCAACTGTGAAGAGAATTGCCATAGGAGAACCCAGAAGTGTACCTGTGGGTAAGTCTGCTGAGGAAATTTTCCGGTATTTTAAAATTACCGACCAGGTAAAACCAAAAATACTTTACACCAGAAATGGCCCACAAATTCTCAATTATGTAGAAACTGGCAGCGTGGATGCCGGTATTACTCATGATAGTAATGCAAAACAATCCAATCAAGTTAGGATTGTGGCATTAGCACCAGAAAAATCCTACTCCCCGCTAGTGTATCCAGTTGCTATCCTCAAAGATAGCAAAAATTTAACTGCTGCTAGGTCATTTGTGCAATTTCTTTTCAGTAATCAGGCTAAAGCATTATTTGAAAATTACGGATATCAAATGGCTAATTAGAATTATCTTTGATGATTACCAGGACTTACGCAAGCAAAATTTGTCATTGCGACCGAAACGTAGTGTAGGGAAGCAATCCCAGACTTGGAGGCGATTACGTCGCTACGCTCGTAATGACGTAATTTCGTGGCTTTTCAAGGATTTCAACTCAACTTTATAGATCGAGCGTAAAACCCCATCCCTTTATGAGTGGGGATGTATGCGAGCCAGGATATCTGGTAAAATACGAGTATCTACTTGAGACATGACATTTCTGATCTGCAACTCGATATGTTGAAAAATCAGAAAAAGTGGTTTGTCCGTGAAGGTAGAAATAAATTGAATCTATATTCACTCTCGTGAAATAGATTCAAATTCTTCTCCCTACAAACAGTTCGGCTGTGTCGGGGAGACAGGGTACAGTCAATTACCCGTATGTTTCAACCGAGTCTTTCGGTTAGTTACAAGCCACATCCCCTAGAGGGTGGGGCTGTTGACGTGAGTGAAGTATAAAGTAAAGCCTTTTTTTTGTGTGCTGTGAGAATCTAGACTCCTTAAAAATTCCCGACTTCTCAAAGAAGCCGGGAGTATAAACCTAGCAATTTTCAAAACTTTCTCGCTTGTATTACTTGCAAACTGCCACCTGCATACAAAGTTGGTTCACTGGCATTAAACCCAATCTCTGTTAACAACCCAGGCAAATCAGTTTTCAATAATTGCCAAGCTGTCTCCGTTTCAAACAGCAACAAAAACATTGACAATCCAGTCCACAATATCGGATTGGTGGGAGCGTGAAAATCGACCAATGTAAACACACCTCCCGGCTTGAGTACTCGATAAACCTCATGAATAATTCTGCGTAATTGCTCGCTTTGCATCTCATGTAGTGCCACACTAGTATGCACCACATCAAACTCTTGATCTGCAAAAGGCATATCTTCAGCGAAAGACTCCACATAAGTAGCACTAGGCACATTCTGTCGCGCCCGTTTCAGAGATAAGGGCGAGGCATCAAGTCCTGTTACATTTTGTGAAAATTTTACCAAAAATTGTGTTGCTTGGCCGCTACCACAACATAAATCCAGTATCTTAGTATCTGAATGAATCGTTAAGCCTTGCAAAGCTAATTGGCGAAAACGAGCTTCACCACCGACGCTTAATGCTGCCACACCCGATATTCCGTCATACAGCCACTGGTAGCGGTAACTCCAATCCCTGAAAATTGTCGCCATTACATCTTTCCTGCCAATAAACCTTTATATTTAATAAAGATATATTGTTAACATTAGTAAAAAAACTGAAAAGGTTGGGGGAAAGTAACTGCTATGGGTCGTGTAGGCGTCTTATTACTCAATCTCGGTGGCCCCGATAAACTAGAAGATGTCGGGCCGTTTCTGTTTAACCTGTTTTCTGATCCGGAAATTATTCGCCTACCGTTTCGTTGGTTGCAAAAACCCCTAGCTTGGTTTATTGCTTCCCGACGCACTAAAACGTCTCAGGAAAACTATAAACAAATCGGTGGCGGTTCACCATTACGGCGAATCACAGAAGCGCAGGGAGAAGCCCTCAAAGAACAATTAAGTGATTTGGGACAAGAAGCCAATATCTATGTAGGAATGCGTTACTGGCATCCTTACACGGAAGAAGCGATCGCCATGCTTACCCAAGATAATATTCAAAGCTTAGTCATCCTACCACTGTATCCGCAATTTTCCATTAGTACTAGCGGTTCCAGCTTCCGGCTTCTAGAAAAACTTTGGCAAGAAGACCCAAAACTACAACGCCTTGAATACACAGTCATTCCTTCCTGGTACAAACAACCAAGCTACCTGCAAGCGATGGCGGAACTCATCGCCCAAGAACTTGATCAATGTCCTAACCCTGATCAGGCTCATATCTTCTTCAGCGCCCACGGCGTTCCTAAAAGCTACGTAGAAGAAGCAGGCGACCCCTATCAGCAAGAAATTGAGGAATGTACTGCCTTGATTATGCGAACCCTGAATCGACCCAATGCTCACACCTTAGCTTATCAAAGTCGTGTGGGCCCGGTGGAATGGCTCCAGCCCTATACAGAAGATGCGCTCAAAGAACTAGGCGCAGAAGGTGTGAAAGATTTGGTTGTCGTACCTATCAGTTTTGTCTCCGAACACATTGAGACACTCCAAGAAATTGATATTGAGTACCGAGAAGTAGCTGAAGAGTCAGGAATTCATAATTTTCGCCGCGTACCAGCACCCAACACCCATCCATTGTTTATTAGAGCATTGGCAGACTTGGTAATGGATGCACTCACAAAACCTAGTTTTAAGTTTTCGCAAGCGGCTCAAATGAAAAAAAGGGTCAAAATGTACCCCCAGGAGCGTTGGGAATGGGGTATAACCAGTAGCGCTGAAGTGTGGAATGGTCGGATTGCGATGCTGGGATTTATTGCTTTGATCATTGAAATGATTACTGGTCATGGACTGTTACACATGATTGGTCTTTTGCAGTAATTCTAGATATTTGCAAAAACATTAACCAGCACCAAGTAAGTTTGGATGCTGGTGAAAATTCTTTTTTCAGTAAAACTAAAAATGTTGGGTATTTAGCTGAATCTGCCTAAATGCTACTTTATGACATTTGGTAGATAAAGCCAGCGCAGCGACAACCAGTCAGGCGTAGGGAAAGAAAATTGTTTCCCCTTAGATTGTAATTCCCGGCACCAATGATATTAATCTCAGACTACTCTTTTGGTAGAGGAAGTAGGTTGGACAGGAATTATAAATTATGAGATATCCACTAGGTTAATGTCTTTACTCAATACCTTTCGGCATTACCCAGTTTGAAGGGAAAACAAAACCTCTGACCCCATCATCTGTAGTTTGATGGGGTTTTTCCATATTATGCAATTTAAATGTTTTTAGCTGACGATTTCCTGCAAAGCTTGCAATAGTCGATTAATTTCTACAACAGTGTTGTAATGTACCAATCCCATCCGCAGCAACCCACCACTCGTTTCTACTCCTAGCTTCTCGGTTAAACCGATCGCATAAAAATGACCATGCCAAACAAAGATACCGCGATCGCCTAATTTTTTGGCAATACTGGCTGGTGTTTGTCCCGCCAGTCGAAAGGCTACGGTTGGTGTCCGCCAAGCAAAGTGCTGTGGTTCGGTAATACCATAAAAGGTTAAACCAGGAATCTCCAATAATCCCGGAATCAGTTTTTGGCTGAGTTCTTGTTCGTATAGTTGAATGGCTGACATTGCTGCTAACAAAGCTACACGACGATTAGGAAAGGAACTGGATGTTAGATGTGTGGGTTCATCCGGGGATGTGGGAATGCGGGGACAACGGAATGTTTCCCATTGTTCTGTGTGAGTTTCTAAGAAAGCTGTCAGCACCTCGCTACTAACCGAGGGTGACACTCGACAACCTAATTTTGCCAGATAGTTAATTGCGGCTACTAAACCTGCCAAGCCTTCATGATTGAGGGTGCCAGTTTCCCAACGGGATGGGACTTCATCGGGTGCTGGTTGTACTTTGTAAGGCTGTAGTCGGGTCAGATGCTCCCGTTTACCATACAAAATACCAACATGAGGGCCGAAGAACTTATAAACCGAACAGGCGAGAAAGTCACAGTCGAGCGATCGCACATCAATGGGCGCATGGGGGGTATAGTGGACTGCATCGACGAATACCAATGCACCAACAGCATGGGCTAGGCGTACCACCTCCGCCACATTGTTGATTGTCCCCACGGCGTTAGATGCATAGCCCACAGCTACCAACTTTGTCCGTGAATTCATCTGCTGTTCCAGTTCCTGCATATCCAAGGTGCAGTCTTCGACGTTGATATCCACAACACGGATAATTACACCCTGTTCCTCCAAGGCATACCAAGGAGAGACATTGGCATAATGATCAAGCCGGGTGACAATAATTTCATCACCTGGTTTTAGTTCCTGGGCGATCGCTCGACTCAAGGTGAAGGTAAGGGTGGTCATGTTAGCACCAAAGACCACTTCATCACTGTCGCACCCCAAAAAATCCGCACTAGCAGACCGCGCCGCCTTAATTAGAGCATCTGTACGCGCACTGGTAGCGAAAGCACCGTGAGCATTGGCATTTGACCTCACCAGATAGTCACTCATCGCATCTAGCACCGCACCAGGAACCTGTGTACCACCAGGGCCATCACAGAAAATCACGGGTTCACCATTGATTTCTTGTGTCAGTGCGGGAAACTGAGCACGTATCCATTTCAGATCAAAAGGTTCCATAAGAAATTCCTCTAGTCAAAATAATTTTTAATTCGTAATTTATCGCTACAACTTTCATGCCGTAGAAGCATAGCGGTGAGGGTGGTTATGCTCGAAAGTTAGCACAAAAATCATGAAAAGCTGACGCACATATCTGCGATTAAACAATGGCGATCGCACACCTTCGCCAAGTCTGGTAAATTCCGTCTTCAATTGGCAGGGCGTACCACACGACTTAGTTTTCCTGGCAAATTTTCCTCTGCTATCACAGCTTCATTTATACATGCTGCAAATTGTTCCCATTTACGATTATTGGTGCAAACTATCATACAGAAGTGCTTAGAGTTACAACGATGCAAGCGTTCTTGCCAGCGCATCTTCACCCACAATTGGTATCAGAGGCGATCGCTACACCAACACTCTGGAGAATATTCATCGGCCCTTGCTGTTGCAAAATCTGCATTTGGGCTTGATTTCGTACCAACAGTGCTCCTGCAAATCCTAAGGAGTTCACAGAAATTGACTCAAATTCTGCTTGCGATCGCGGTACGATTAACATCCATTCTCGTGTAGCTAGGAGATTATAAGGCTCAGATGTCTTCAATCCTACAGCTTGGATTAAGGCGTGATATCGCTCTAGCGTGGCTTTAGCGCCTGTAAATGGCGTCTCCACCCACTGGGGTTCTAATAGCGTGAAAGCGTGTAAAAAAGGCAGCCCTGGTATAGTTGCAATCATGCCTTGAAATTTCGCCGATGTTAACAGGGGTGTGATGGGTGTCTGCAATCCTGATGGTACAAGTGGTAGTGGTACGAGTTGCAAATGCTTGTGTCGCTGACTCGCACCCGCAATCTTGCCACTGTTATAAAATACTAGACCTGGGAAATCTTCTAAACACGCCCACATGGCTGTAAAGTCTGCCAAGGTGAGTAAGCTTTCCTGTTCTTCAAAGGCGCGGGTGATAATTAATAGATGATGATCTACAACGTTGAATTTGTTTAAGATGCAGACATGAGTTTCGGAAATATCTGCCACAAATAAATCCTGTTCATAGGGAAGGAAAGGATTAAATTCTTTACCAGATGGGGTAGTTTGTTGGTCTTGTTTTTGTTTAGCTGCTTTTTTGCGTTCAAGATTAGACAAAATCCGCACTAAAAAGATAACGCCACCTTGCTTGACAAACTCAAATTCTGTAGGAATTGATAGCAGTGCTCCGCATTGCAGAGCATATTCAGTGCGCTCTTTAACACTTGCCCATAATGTGCCAGGTGCGAGCAAAATTTTTTCCTGTGCCATATTTTCCAAGTAATTTCTAATAACAAATGACAAATAACAACCCTCTCCCATTAGCTTTATTGGCATCGCTATACTTAAGTAGGTGGGTGGAAGAATTTATCATTGGGATAAGGCAGGAGACAGGAGGGAGGAGGGTTTTAGCTTCATTTATTTTCCTTATACCAATTCTTTGTGAAGCTGCATAGAATTTTACCCCTCCCCAACCCTCCCCTTGCTAAGGGGAGGGTGCGCGTTAGCGCGGGTGGGGTATTTATATGCGTCTTCATATTAAATTGGTATTACATAGTTGGGTTTATTTATGCCTACCTACTTATACAATTTCATCCAAATCCATAAATAGTCGCTCAAGTAAGTCTTCTGCTGTGGCGCGGTGCATTTGACGCAAAGCTGCTGGCCCTTTAAGAAATTGTTTAATAGTAATTTTTTGTTCTTGAAAATCTTTCACAAAATCACGGATGGAAGCAATAACTTCAATTTCCGATTCTACTTGTTTCACCATTAGAGAAATGGCATCTACTCCTGCTCGTTTAGCTTTGCGGCAATCAGAAACCATTGCTCCTTCTGGAGTAGTTTTTACTGATGCTAGTTCCCGTTTTAAAGTTTCGTACTGGTTTTTAAGTAATTCATTCTCCTGTTCTAAACGGTTACATTGTCTAGTGACATCGTCCTCACTATTATTATCAATAGATTCACCTACCTGATGTTGGCGTTCAATTTCTAGCAGTCGCGCTAAATCACCTTCTTGATAGGCTTTATTAATTTCTTTCATGATTTCTGTGTGGCGCATTTGCGTTTCGCCATCTTTGACTTTATCTGGATGAAATATGGCAGCTAAATTTAAAAATGTCTGTCTAATTTTTCTCGAACCATCATTTTTATTCCTAGATGAAAAATCTAGAGGTGGTTGTGATTCTTGATATTGACGGTGTTCTTCAGTAGATCCGCGAAAGAAATCATTCACTTGTTCATCATTTTCATCTAGTTCTTCTACTTCTGGATCTTCATCTTGAATAATAGGTTTTGGTGTGATCATTCCCGCTAATTGGAGAGTGCGGTAAATTACTTCAATATCTTTTTTAGTCTGTCTACCAAGTTTTCGTTTGGTAAATATTTCATCAAATAGAGCATGAATTTCTTGGTCGATATCTGCTAGTCTTTGAAAATTAGGACTACATTGCTGAAATATCTCTGTAGCTAAGGAACGCATCTGTTCAACAAAGTTATTGAGTTCTGTCCGCTTTCGCTTAATCTGTTTCAGTAGCCATTGGCGTTCTTTGTCTAGGGTTTCTAGACGGATGTGGAGAGATGAGAGGGCTAGTGATGTTGTTGGGTTAGTGGAGGATGGTGATGAAGTTTTTTTAGACATAGAGTATGTCAAGCTGATTGGGGTTAAATGGTATTGCTTTTACTTTACTACTTTTTACATACTTAAGTACTGGCTAATTATTTTAGCTGAGAATGCGATCGCATACACCCAGAGTCTTACATATCAAAGCTTTATCTATTCTGAGTCAACACTATATAAAATTAAATAAACTAAAACTGCTTCTAGTTGCTCTTTAGCGATCGCTAGTTCTTTTCCCTGCTCTTTGTATAGTATCAAAAGACGCTTCAAGTTGCCCTGCCATGCGGTTAAATAACCGTGCTAATTGCCCAATTTCATTTTGGATAATCACTGGTGCTTGTTGACGGAGATTTCCTTGAGCAAATTTTTGCACAGTTTCAGTGAGTTGGACAACTGGATGTGAAATTGATTTAGCCACTACAATAGCTGCAAATATCACTAACAAAAGTGTGATTGTTCCTAAAAAAATCACATAAACTTAGACTACAAAATGTTACTGAAACTTCACTTAATATCTCACTTAGTGAATTTAGCGAGAAAATAGAAGTATATAGGACTCATATTTGATTTTTGAACAGATACGTAGTGGCGTGTCAAGGCTAAAATGGGGCAAAAAATTTTCTTGTGGTGCGGGCATCTTGCCCGCTAATTAGTACGGGCAAGATGCCCGTACTACAAGAGATTGCTAATACACAAAATTAGCTTAGACACGCCAGTAGGGTGCGTTACGCTGTCGCTAACGCACCCCCCCCAAAGCTTTCGGTGCGTTACGGCTTGCGCCTAACACACCCTACACATACTGAGATTTTTTCAGATATCAAATCGGATTCCTATAGGAAACGGAGACAAATAAACATTAACCTCCGCTTCCATGGTTCTGCTTATGCTTCAAGTGTCTTGAGAAGACTGGAAACAGGAGGTACAAATGACTAGCAATACTTTAGTACACGACGCCAGTAATTACTTACTCATCAAAATTTCTTTGATTATTTTGATCTTGCTTGTGTTCATGATGATATCTGCTACTCCTGCCATTTAGCTCAATTGGGTGAGTTCGTCGGATTAGGAGGAAAATAATTAAAACTTTTCCGGAATTACTCGTGGCTAGGTGGTAGTAAATATCAACGCACCAAATTATAAGTCAGTTCTATAAGTAACCTTTGGGGAATATACCCCACGAAAAAACCCGGTCATAGCGATCGGGTTTTTTGGTAGAGATGCAATCATCGCTGCTGGTAATTAAACGTGAGTTCTACAGTTATCAGCCTGGTGAATTTCCAGCTCAAAGCTAAAACTTGTTTCCATAAGTTGAACTCAACTAGTTAGGTACTCTAACGCCTTCGCTGACTGGGAACCGGGGCTAATCGTAATTAAGAAACTTAGATGCAGCAAGACTTTCCTGATTTACATCTGTTGCCTGATGTTGGTGAATTGGTCTAACTTAGTTTCCAGCCTTTGGTAATGGTGGTGTGGGTTGCTGATCAAGGAAGGCATAAGGCACAAGCTGATTATCGCCTGGTAGCCCCTTTTCTTTGAGTATGACCAATAATACAGAGCGATAAACTGCTGCGTGGGCAGCCTCTACAGGCATAATAGTGGCTGCGACATTGATCGCTTCACGGGTGGTGAGTTTGCTTTGGATATTTTCTAGATAAGCTTTAGAAGCGATAACTTCTAAAGTCAGAGCATACCTGAGTACTTCAGCTTCACCACCGATGAGGACTTGCTGAGGAATCGGAAAAGTGCCTGCATTTGAGGTATCTACAGGAGTTCCTTTGAGCACCCTTTTAACTACGTCTTGTATTTTGGCATGATGCTGGGCGTGATCGGCTGCGAACTGGAGAGCAACATCCAAAAATGCCTTTGTTGGCAGAAGTTTGTTCTCCGCAGCCGCTTTGTAGGTGTTAACAGCTTTTTGTTCTAGCATGGCAATGCCGTTAAAAAGTTGGATATCGTTCTGAGGATTTTTACGCTCCCTGGCATCAGCTCCAGTACTTGTAGCCAAAGCAAATATACCACCTGCCCCCGTCAATGCCCCTAGCTGTATTAACTTACGTCTTTGTGGAGAGACGATTTGCGACTTTTCTATGTTGCTCATAAATTTTACCCGTTCAAATGCATAATGAAATTCTGTGTCTTCTTAAATACGAGTAAGGCGTGAATTTGGATTGCATGAGCAAATCAAACTTGCCCCTAAAATCCAAATGGCAATGTCAGCCGTATACTTTAATGAAGATGAGTTAGACTTTGCCCCAGCCATGCTACTAAGCGAAACATGAAGTTGCTTATGCCCCTATCCGACTGAGCAAGATGCATCCTGACTCTCCCAATCAAAAACCTAACTTGCAAGAAGTAAGCGATGCAGTGTTGTTTCAAGCTCTCACAGCCAAAGATACCTCTGCGTTGACAATACTTTATGACCGCTATGCCAATTTAGTCTATGGGTTAGCTATGAAGATCTTAAAAGATACTCCAGCCGCAGAAGACCTGACACAAGAAGTTTTCCTGACGTTATGGCGTCAACCTAGCTACAATCCGGCTCGTGGTTCTTTCAGTAGCTTTTTGATCACCTTGACACGTTCGCGGGCAATAGACAAACTCCGTTCTCGTAGTACCAATTTGAAATTTTTAGACCGTTGGTCGAAACAGATGTCTAGTCAACCTGATACCAATCATCCCTTTGAGCAAGCCTCCATAGATGAACGTTCCCAAAAGGTTCGCACTGCATTGGCTCAGTTACCAGAAGAGCAGCGTCAAGTATTAGCGATGTCTTATTATGAAGGACTTAGCCAAACAGAGATTGCCCAACGCTTAGAGACACCTCTGGGTACTGTCAAGACGCGAGCAAGACAAGGCTTAATCAAGCTGAAAAGAATTTTGCAAGATTGGATTAATTAGCTCAAACTTTTTGCCTACATCGTTGATGAAGATGTCATGACTGATTCCTTTTCATCTGAATCCCTAGAAGAATTAGTTGCAGGTTATGTACTTGGAGACCTTGACTCAGAAGAAGTTGCAGAGTTAGAACAGCTCATTGCACAAAACCCAGAACTAGTCAAAGAAATTGCTCAATTGCAAGAAGTTATGGCACTCATTCCCTATGAACTTCCTGAAGTACAGCCTTCACCTGCACTCCGCTCGGCAATTCTCGCATCTGCTCAAACCAACAACAATCCTGTTCGCAGACAAAGGTGGTTTTCTTTACCTTGGGGCCAAATAGTTGCTGCTTTGGTGGCTTTGGCTTTTGGAATTGACAGCTATCGTTTACGGCAAGAGCTGCAATACACTCATACTCAGCTTGCTCATCAAACAGAAATTATTGCTATTTTACAGCAGCCTAATTCTCGACTGGTTGCTCTGAAAGGAGTGGATGCTTCTACTGCTGCGGGAAATATTGTCCTTGCTCCTAATCATCAGAAATTTTTCATCTTTGCAGAAAATCTCTCTCGACTACCTGAAAATCAAATTTATCGGCTTTGGGCGGTAGTTGATGGCAAAAAGATTGCTTGTGGACAGTTTAATGCAACTTTGACAGGAACAGTTTTAGACAGTTTTCCTCTTCCTAGTAATGTTTGCAGTTTAGATACAGCCAAGCTAGTAGTGACACAAGAACCAGTACCTTCTCCTCCTCAGCCTGTTGGCTCTCCTGTATTAGTCGGTGAAAGTAAGAATTTATAAGATTATGGGAATTGCAGAGAAATAAATAGGGAATATACCGCGCTCAAAAACCTGGTCATAGGGATTTTTTTGCTAGGCGATCGCCTCAGAGATGGTAGGCTGGCAAAAGATCAGAATATTTCTGGTGATAATTACGGAATAGTGTAGATTTAATTTGTAGATTTCTATATTCTGGCAAAAGTAAGACTCAGGGATGAGACTAAAACTAAGGGTATTGGCTGGGATATGGGATGACTAAGCACAAATTGACAGTAGTTGCTTGTGTTGCTTGTTTATCGTTAGCAGCATCTGCATCAGCATTATATTTTCGCCAGCGTGGTGAATGTCCGGCTGATTGCAAACAGCCTTTTTCCCAGATTCTCACTTGGAGACAACCCCAACCGCAAACATCCACAGAACAGTTACGACTCCACGCGCAAGCCATCACAGTCAAAGTGAAGTCAAAAGAATTCTTGGGTTCGGGAATTCTGTGGCGCAAACAAAACTCCACCTATACAGTTGTCACTAATGCTCATGTCCTCAGAGCAGGTGATGCACCCTATCATATTCAAACACCTGATGGTCGTGTATATGTGGCTACTGTGCCTAAAAATATCAAATTTGGCAAGAATGATTTAGCAATATTGCAGTTTCGCAGCACCGACAAGACTTATAAAGTATCATCCATTGGTTCTCAGCCGATGGTAGGGGATGAAGTTTTTGCTAGTGGTTTTTACACGGAACTTGAAGCAGAAAAACAAAGATTTGCCTTCACTACTGGTAAAGTTTCATTATTATTACCAAAAGCTTTAATAGGTGGCTATCAAATTGGTTACAGTAATGAAATTCAAAAAGGGATGAGTGGCGGCCCTTTGCTAAATCGTCGGGGTGAGGTGGTTGGTGTCAATGGAATGCAAGCAAATCCTTTGTGGGATGCGCCTTCTACCTTTATTGATGGTTCTCAAGCAAATCAGGCGTTACATGAGCAGATTAACCGCCTGAGTTGGGCTGTCAACACAGAAAAATTAGTTAATTTGAAATGATGCAATCATTTTTTTGGCAGTGGGGAGAAATTTTTCATAATCATCTATTGCAGCCGTGTAAATAATTATATATGCCTTATCGCCTTTTAAAGTCCAAATCCGCAAATTCTTAAACTTATCTTCTCCATCTTGGACAGTGTAAATTAATTGATATGCTTGTTTATGGGACAAAGTAGCTATGTCGCTAATAATATCTTGAGAATTTGTGGAAGATTTAATTTCTTGAATAAATTCGTTTTTAGCATCTTCTAATGTGCCAGAAAAATTCTCAACTTTGATTGTTAGCTGTTCTTGAAAATTATCTGTTGGACTTTGCTTGGGAGATGAAAATTTAACCAATTCCCCTGTAACTGGGTTTCCTAAATCTTGCCTAACCCAGGCTTCAACATCAGGCTTTGTGGGATATTGAATTTTGATGTTTAATTCGGCATCTTCATAGGGGGAAAATTCTAAAGCTGGAGATGATGAATTTTTGGAGAATTGAGTAATGGTAATAACTGTAATAGTTGCGGCTATTGCTATGCTAGGAATTAGCCATTTCCACAATTGTGGGGGTGGTGGAGGAAGAACTTTTGAGGATGATTTAGGCGATAGTTCTTGCAGTGCTTGTAATACTAACTCTGCTGATTGATAACGCTGACGACAGTCAAAACACACCATTTTATCTAAAACAGATGCTAGTTTTGAGCCAACCTGTGTTTGATTACGCCAAACAATTTCCCTCGTCTCAGAATCTTTTGGAAATTGATGTGGTAGCAGTCCCGTCAGAGCTTGAATACCAATAATTCCTAAGGCATAAATATCACTGCTAAAATTTGGCTCACCAGCGGTCTGTTCATTCGGCATATAGCCGGGAGTACCTATGGCAATAGTTACAGTCCTTTGTCCTTGAAGATTAACTATTTGGGTACTAATTTGTTTGACTGCACCAAAGTCAATTAATACAATTTTGCCATCTTGTCGTCGGATGATGTTTGAGGGTTTGATATCTCTGTGAATTACGTTTTGTTCATGGACAAATTTTAAAACTTCTAAAATATCGATTAAAAGTGCAATTACATCAGCTTCATGCAGCTTTTTTCCAGGAACTAATTCTGTTGTTAAATCATGACCTTTGATGTATTCTTGAACTAAATAAAATTCTTGGTTTTCTTCAAAATAAGCTAAAAGTCGGGGTATTTGGTCATGCTTTCCTAAGTTTTCTTGGATAATTGCTTCATTGTTAAACAATCGTTCCGCGTGCTGTAAAGCTTTTGGATCGCTCAATAGTGGTTTAAATTGCTTAACCACACACTCAGGACTCCCTGGACGTAGGATATCCTTAGCTAGGAATGTCACACCAAACCCCCCTTTGCCGATTTGTTCGAGAATTTGGTAACGTCCATTAAGTTGGCTCATAGTTAACGTGCCCAATATTTATAAACTTAATAATAAAATCAAGAAAAATTTTCATGTACTTACAATAAAGTTTACTTAATACGAGTGTAGTTATCGGCTTTTGACAAAGTTTCTTGGAAACTACCATGGTTTTTGACATGATTTTAACAAAGCAGTAACAGCTATAGCAATCCTAAATGATTTGTAAAATCTTACATGTAGGGTTGTTGACTGTTAACTGTTGACAGTCAACAGCCAAAACCGATATTTTTCACAACTGAAATAGGATTGCTATATTTATACTTTCTTCATTGGAAACCTTTAATTTTATTGATATGCGTAAGTATTATTCCAAATTGTTGTAAATTCGGTATGTGGGTATGTATATTCCCATAATACTTTAACTTATACTTGATTTCAGTAGTTGCAAACTCATAAATTTATGGTTAGCAGATTAGTTAGTTCTACATTGACAAAGGTTACTAAAGTTTCTGGCATGGCTCTAGTCATAGCACTTAGCGCAACTGTCATGACATCTCAACCCAGCTATGCTAGCCGCCAGACTTTCAAGTGTGCGATGAATCAGGGTAAACCAGCAACGTTTGTGCGTACAGGAGATAGAAGAGAAATACCAATAATTCGTTGGGGTAACGAAAAATTCTACTCTTCTAAGTTGTCGCCTCTGCAACGCTGTCGGGAAGTATCCCGTAGGTTTCAACAGAACTATGACAGTGGTAATCTCAGAACTATCATCTCTGGGACTATGAATGGCTATCCTGTAGTTTGTGCTGGTGCAAGTACAAACGATACTTGCACCAGTAGAACTGTATTATTTACCCTTAGACGTGGCTCTAACCCCAGGAAGGCGGCGGAGGCGCTGCTAGATCAGCGTGGTTTAGCGTCGGGAAGAATTCAAAATCAAAACGGTGATAATACGCAAATATATGTTGATTTTGATACGTTTTTAGAGAACGTACAACCTGCAAGATAAAACGGTAGGAACAGCACCAACCCAAATGTAGGGGCACAGCACCGATAATATATCGATTTCACCGAAAAACTGTGGACGCCGTGCCCACCCCCCACGAGGAAAAATATTCACAAACCCATGTAAATCCCAAAAGCGATCGCACACCAATTTCCCCACCCACCCACGGAACAGCGATCCCATGTTGGTTTTACCGAAAGACTCTGGACGCCGTGCCCCTACGGGGAATTATTGCTAATTTCCCCATGCCCAGTTAATACATATTATTATTCAAAGAGATGAAATATTATCACGCACTTTCACCACTATTAATTGGCGCATCAATAATGTTGGTGCAGCAAGTCGCTGTAGCGCAGCTATCAGAAGCAGAAATCGAAAAAATCGCTCAAAATATTACAGTCAGAATTGTTAACAGTCAAAACTCCACCGATTCCGGTTCAGGAATTATTATTAAACGCGGTGGCAACAATTACAAAGTACTCACAGCCTATCACGTGGTCAAGGGTGGTCAAAAATATCAAATAGTCACACCAGATGGGCAAAGCAACGCCATCACATCAATCAAGCCCTTAGCAAACAAAGACTTGGCAATTTTAGAGTTTAGTAGTAGCAGAACTTACAACATTGCCAAGATGGGCAATTCCGATAAAGCTACACGCCGCACTACTGTTTACGTTGTCGGTTTTCCAGCGAAAACAGCAAATATTGACAACCCGGACTTTTTCTTTTTCAGAGATGGCAGAGTCTATGCTAACGGCACACCACAGCGTGATGGTTATAACATTATCTATGATGTGCCGACATTAAAAGGTACAAGTGGTGGTGCAGTACTCAATGATCAAGGAGAAGTAGTAGCAGTCCACGGCAGAGCCGATGAACAACAAATCAGTGACAAAAGCCAGAGTAAAATTATTACAGGGATAGGGACGACCATCTATTCAGTCGCACAGCAGATGTCAGCAGCAGGGATAGATTTGGGTGTGAATCTGCCAAGCATCAATGTTGCATCTGCACCAAAAGCAGACGATTTCTACATCAAAGGCAACGAGAAATATCAGCAAAGAAACTTCAGAGGCGCAATCGCTGATTACACCAGAGCCATCGAGATTGACCCCAAATATGTTTATGCCTACAACAACCGAGGTATTGCCCGCTGGGATTTAGGAGACAAATCTGGAGCGATCGCTGATTTCACCAGAGCCATCGAGATTGACCCCAAAAATGCTTATGCCTACTACAACCGAGGTAGTGCCCGCTCGGATTTAGGAAACAAATCTGGAGCAATCGCTGATTACACCAGAGCCATCGAGATTGACCCCAAATATGTTTATGCCTACTACAACCGAGGTATTGCCCGCCTACAATTAGGAGACAAATCTGGAGCAATCGCTGATTTCACCAGAGCTATCGAGATTGACCCCAAAAATGCTAATGCCTACAACAACCGAGGTTTTGCCCGCCTACAATTAGGAGACAAATCTGGAGCAATCGCTGATTACACCAGAGCCATCGAGATTGACCCCAAAGATGCCGCAGCCTACTACAACCGAGGTATTGCCCGCCTACAATTAGGAGACAAATCTGGAGCAATCGCTGATTACACCAGAGCCATCGAGATTGACCCCAAAAATGCTTATGCCTACTACAACCGAGGTATTGCCCGCCTACAATTAGGAGACAAATCTGGAGCGATCACTGATTACACCAGAGCCATCGAGATTGACCCCAAAAATGCTAATGCCTACAACAACCGAGGTTTTGCCCGCTCGGATTTAGGAGACAAATCTGGAGCGATCGCTGATTACACCAGAGCCATCGAGATTGACCCCAAAAATGCCCTAGCCTACTACAACCGAGGTAATGCCCGCTCGGATTTAGGAAACAAATCTGGAGCGATCGCTGATTACACCAGAGCCATCGAGATTGACCCCAAAAATGCTAATGCCTACCTCGGCCGAGGTAATGCCCGCTCGGATTTAGGAGACAAATCTGGAGCGATCGCTGATTACACCAGAGCCATCGAGATTGACCCCAAATATGCCGCAGCCTACAACAACCGAGGTATTGCCCGCTGGGATTTAGGAGACAAATCTGGAGCGATCGCTGATTACACCAGAGCCATCGAGATTGACCCCAAATATGCTAATGCCTACAACAACCGAGGTATTGCCCGCCGACAATTAGGAGACAAATCTGGAGCGATCGCTGATTTCACCAGAGCCATCGAGATTGACCCCAAATATGCTACTGCCTACTACAACCGAGGTGTTGTCCGCCGACAATTAGGAGAAAAGCAAGGGGCGATTGTAGATTTCCAAAAAGCCGCAGAGCTTTATCAGCAACAAGACAAAAAAGATGATTTTCAGAATGCACTCAATCAAATCAGAAAACTGGAATAGGCATGTTCACGCCTAGAGGCATGGTAGCGATCGCATATCAGTTTTACCGAAAGACTGTGGATGTTCCCTAAGAGGAATTTCTGAACTACTGCGGCAACAAGCAAATACACAGTTGCATCAACAAGCTGTGGCGTTGATTAAAAAATATCAACAGTAGAGAATATCGCTAAACTTTGCGTAAAATCATAATCCTTTAAACGCAGAGGAACACAAAGTAAACGCAAAGTAACGCTGAGGGTTGGCTCGTTTAGTGGACATCAATGTTGGATTTTGTGGAAACTAGAGAAGCAGGGCTTGTGAGAAAATGGAACCATTGAGATGATATCTACATGATTGACCATGACCGTTTATTTAAAGAACTAATTTCTACATTTTTTATTGAATTTTTAGAACTATTTTTTCCCCAGGTAATTGCTTATCTAGAACCAGAATCATTGAAGTTTCTGGACAAGGAAGTATTTACCGATGTTACGGCTGGTGAACAATACGAAGCTGATTTAGTAGTACAAATACGATTTAGAGAGCAAGATACTTTTTTTCTTGTGCATATCGAAAACCAATCATATCCCCAAGCTGATTTTGGACGGCGCATGTTGCGATATTTTGCGCGATTGTTTGAAAAATACGCATTGCCTGTGTATCCAATTGTCATTTTTTCTTACGACACACCGCGCACACTTCAAACAAATATTTACCGTGTAGAATTTCCCGATAAAACGGTTCTAGAATTTAACTATGGGGTAGTTCAACTCAATCAACTAAACTGGCGGGACTTTTTACAACAAGAAAACCCCGTAGCCAGTGCTCTCATGGCTAAAATGAATATAGCAGCCTCAGAACGTCCGCAAGTCAAGTCTGAATGTTTGCGTTTATTGGCTACTTTACGCTTAGATCCAGCCAGGATGAAAATGATTTCCGGTTTTGTTGACACCTATCTCAAACTCAATGCAGCAGAAGAAAAGATTTTTAAAACTGAGATTGCTAAATTTGAACAGTTAAACAAAAGGTAGTTATGGAAATTGTTACGAGTTGGCAATTACAAGGACGACAAGAGGGAAAGCTAGAACTAATTATGCGCCAGCTTAACCGCAAAGTTGGTGTGGTGATACCTGAGTTAGAAGCACAAATTAGTCAATTACAAACTAGCCAATTAGAAGAGTTGGCTGAGGCGTTGTTAGATTTTACCAATCCAGGAGATTTGGTAGCTTGGTTGCAGGGAGTAGAGGGGTAAAAATCAAGATGCGATGCGATGGGATCGCTGATTTCACCTCTGTCGTATATCAATTTTACCGCCAGGAAATCATGAACCCGTCCACAATACTAAAGTCATAAATTAACTAGCGTGTTCCCAATCACTAAGTAACTCATGCTGTTGCTTTTGTGGCTTGCTTTTGCGGAGTGGTACTTGAGGAGTACCAATATCCATTCGCAAAAAAGACTGTTGTTTTTTCTTGGCGGATTTGTTCTGAGTATTGGAAGTAGTCTGTGTATTTGTCATAGTTCAATTTTTCACTAAAACCTGAGCTTCAATTTATATCATCAATTTCCAAACGGCAAATTTCTGAAGATAGAAGAAATTTATGGCAGAGAATGCTTTGACATTTGGGGATTAACGACACTAAAGCCCCGACGCGTGGGTTTGATTGTGGCTAACTGCACTTGAAAATTAACTTTGTCGCTGATTGCACCACTTCTAGCTTCCAAAGTCCATTTACCAGGACGGAGTTGCCAAAATAAAGAATTAGCTGATTGTGTGGCTAATTTTTCACCATTTAGCCACCACTCTACAGGCTCTGATGCTGCTTTTGTGAGTTTAAACTCTAATTTTTGCTCTGTCTGTTCACCTGGATACAGCAAAAATAAGTCACCTTGTTGAGGAGATAAAATTCTGAACTTGCTAGTAATTAGATTAGTTTGTTGCTGTGTTGCCAACCAGTCATTATACTCTGGTGGTAAATTAAAATTATTTTGTTGTTCGTAGGCGATTTTATCTTCTGGGTAAAAATATTCTTGGACTACTGAGGTGCAATCTGGTGTAGGTTTTAATCCTGAGATGGCACAGATAGGCAGTTTAATTACACCTTTTGGAGGTGGGAAAGCTGCGGGTTCTTTGTTTTCGTGGAGGTGGAGCATAATACGATTCCACAAGGGGGCTGCACCTGTAACTCCTGACACTTGGCGCATAGGTTCGCCGTTGAAATTACCTACCCATGTAGCGACGGTGTAATCAGTGGTAAAGCCGACTGTCCAAGTATCTCGAAAATTGGAAGAAGTGCCAGTTTTGACAGCAGCCGGGAAAGGTAAGTTTAATACTGAGTTTACACCAAAAGCGGTAGCGCGGGCATGGCGATCGCTCAACATATCGGTGATGATTTGCCATGTTGTAGAGGAATTGCTAGGAGGGGGAGGAGGGGAGTTTGCAAGTGTAGTTACTAAGGGTGTGGCTTGTCCTTGTCGGGCTATGGTGAGGTAGGCGCGGGCGAGTTCCCAGAGGTTGACTTCGCCACTACCGAGAGTTAAGCCCAGTCCATAATATTCTGGGGTTTGATTGAGATGTGCAAAGCCTAATTGATGCAGATGGTCTAAAAAAGTCTGTACACCAACTTTTTCTAACACCCTAACTGCTGGGATGTTTAAAGAGTTTGCTAAAGCAATGCGTACCCGGACTGGGCCGAGGAAGGTTTGGGTGTAATCTTGGGGGCTATAGAGTTTTGCACCGGGGATAGCGTAGTGGGTGGGGATATCAGCCAAAATGGTATTTGGGCGAATTACAGCTTGTTCTAAAGCTAATTCATAGACAAAGGGTTTAAGGGTAGATCCCGGTTGGCGTAAGGCTTGAACACCGTCGTTACTTCCCAATTTGGCGTCGTTGAAGTAATCAGGTGAACCCACGTAAGCCAAAACTTCGCCAGTGTGGTTGTCAATTACTAAAGCAGCTGCATCGTGGACGTTGTTAGCAGTCAGGGAGGAAATGACCTGTTGTGCTTGTGCTTGGACAAATTGTTGCAGAGGTCGGTCTATGGTGGTGCGAATAGAAGCGGGATGGGGGGATGGGGGGATGGGGGGATGGGGTGAATTCTTTATGGTGGACTGAGCGGAGTCGTTCGCGTAGCGTCTCGCTGAGAAGTCCACCTCCCCACTTTGCTGCTTGGCTAGCCAAAATAAAAAGTGTGGTGCGGCGATAATTCCCCGTTGACGAGGCTGAAATACAACTTTTTCTGTGTATATGCGTTTAGCGATCGCATTATTAATATATCCTTCCTTGACCATTCGATTCAGGACGTATTTTTGCCGTTGCTTGAGGCGTTCTTGGTGGGCGTAAGGATTGAAGTAGGTGGGATTATTGGGGATAGCCGCGAGGAGACTGGCTTGGGCGAGGTTTAAATCACTGGCTGGTAAGCCAAAATAAGTCCGGGCGGCGGCTTCTACGCCATAGATATTACCTCCCATTGGTAAGCGATTGATGTATGCAGTGAGGATTTCATCTTTATTCATCCCGGCTGCTAACCGCCAGGCTAGCCAAACCTCCCGTAGTTTCGCTGTCAAGGTACGGGGGGCGGGGTCTAACATCCGCGCCAATTGCATGGTAATTGTGGAAGCACCAGAAACAAACTTCCGGGCGTGAATGGCTTCTTTCATCGCCCGAATGATGGCTTTGGTATCCACCGCCCCATGATGATAGAAGCCAGCATCTTCGGCGGCAAGAATAGCGTGGATAAATTCGGGAGAAACCTGATTGAGGGCTACGACTGCGGTATGCTCTTGATCACGGGTGAGTAATGTTCCTAATGGTAAATTATGGCGATCGCTAAACTGCATCGCTAACTGATTTTGCACAATATCTGTCGCCCGAATTGGGGCTAAGTAAGGTATCAAACGCACCATTAAACAAATCAGTATCAAAGCCAAAATAACTTGGATACTTTTACGACGCAGCTGATGCCGTAATTTGTGCGTAATCTGAATCAGCCAACGTGAAGTTAGTATCATCAGCGAATCCCCTGGCTAGTCAAATGTACTTTAATTTTGACGCAGTGATTACTGCTGTATCAGGAAACATATCAAATACTTAACAATGCATTTATAAAGATAACTTTATAGGTGTAAATTTGTTTGTTTGCAAACAAAATACTTCTTAATCTTTAAGGATTGTAGTTATTGCTTGGAACAATTACAATAAATCAGTTATCTATATATAGCAGTCCTCTATCATTTGTGAAAATTGCCACCTATCAATTTCTCTTACCCTTGGCGTACTTGGCGGTTTATTAAAACAATCTTTTCACAACTCAGTGGCAATTGTAGGGTGTGTTATGCCGTAGGCTAACGCACCTTGAATTCTTGGTAGTGCGGCGCTTGACTACTAATAACTGCCTAAATTTTTATTAGCAATTATTTAAATTTATGTTTATCAAACTCTTCAGGTATTTTCTACTTTCCCTTGTAGTTGTGCTAGTCATAGCAGGGTGTAATTTTATTGGTATCGGCCCAGGTAAACAACGACTAGCAGCAGTTTCCCCCCTCACACCACCAAAGTTACCAGACTGGATTGCCCAAATCAGTCCCATTGGTGATGCCACACCTCTAAATCAAATCCGTATCCGATTTCAAGAACCTTTAATCCCAGTTGAAAGTTTAGATAGCCCAGAACAGCAAAAAGTATTACAAAATTTTCAACTTGATCCACCAATACCTGGACAATTTCGCTTTTTAACACCGCGTATGGTGGGATTTCAAGGTGAAAAAGCTTTACCACAAGCAACGCGCTTGCAAGTGACTCTCAAAGCTGGTTTGGCTGATTTAAAAAATCATCGTCTAGATCAAAATTTGGCTTGGACTTTCAACACTGAACCTATCAAACTAACTAATTTACCAGGCGTTAACCCGGTTGAAAAGTCTGATATTCAACCAATAGATTTAAAGCAGAAATTGCAATTCACATCTAATGTAGAACTAGATTTAGTTTCTGTACAGGAGCATTTACAGTTGCTTCCCGAAGGGAAAAATCAAGGCGTGCGCTTCAAGGTTAATTTAATCAAAGCAGAAACTCCTGAAGAAAACACCGAACCTCTAGAAAAGTTTGACCCTTCAGCACGTAATTGGATTTATAATCTCATACCCCAACAAAATCTAGCAAAAGCAACTAATTATCGCTTAAGATTTGCTCCAGGAATACTACCCGCCCATGGTAATTTACCTAGTGAAAAGGAGTTTGCGAGTAAGTTAGCTACTTATTCACCCTTGGCATTTCAAAAAATTAACCTATATGGGCAGCCAGATGCAGGTGGTACTTATGGCAGATTTATTAAAGGTAGTCCTCAATTAGAATTTAATAATATATTGTTAGCAGATTCAGTTAGTGAGAATATTAAAATTGAACCCGCACCAAAGGCAGTTTCTCGAATTATTCAATTTAACGATGAAGATAGAGTTGTTAGTATTAATCCCTATGCCTTAGCGCCAGCAACTAGCTATAAAATTACTCTTGGCGCTAATATCAAAGATAAATTCGGGCAGACTCTAGGTAAGCCTGTGACATTGCAATATGAAACTGGCGATTTAGCTGGGGATATCTGGGCACCATCAGACCTACACATTTTCCCCATAGATAAAGACTTACAGCTAAATATTAATACTATAAATTTACCAGAGTCAAAATACAAAGCAGCTTATCGAGTCCTGCAACCCACAGATTTAGTCTATTTTAATTCTGCTTATCCTAAGGGAAATGAAAATGATTTATTACCCAAGTCTACTAACTGGCAAAGTTTCCCAGTACCAGCTAAGAAAAATCAGCCAGTTGATATTACAGTCCCGCTAAAAGAAAAGCTATCTGCCCCTACAGGCATGTTAGCTTATGGGGTGCAGGCACGCACGAACCAATATCAGGAAAATGGCAAGGACTTGTGGCGGGAACCGACAATGTACGGCTTGGTGCAATTGACGAATTTGGGTGTATTTTCCCAGTGGTTTCCAGAGTCGGGTTTAATTCGTGTGCATCATCTGAGTGATGGTTCCCCAGTGAACGTAGCGACTGTGGAAATTTATCAATCAAAATTAACAGCAAAATCTCTGAATCAACCTGTACCTTGTGCAACTGGGAAAACTGATGAAAAAGGAAATTTAAATATTAATAGTGAAGATTTACAAGCATGTTTTGCTGGTCAAAAAAGACTTGTGAAACCGCCAGAACTATTAGTTATTGCCAGAGAGAATCAAGATTGGGCTTTTACCCGCACTGAAGAATATAGCGGCGTTTATGGTTATGGGATTGATGCTGGTTGGCAAAATGGTAAGCCAGAATCACGAGGTATTATTTTCTCAGATAGACAGTTATATCAACCAGGAGAAAAAGCTTGGTTCACTGGCTTTGCTGATTACTTGCAAGATGGCATAATCAAGCAAGATAAAAATGATAATTACCAATTAACTCTGGTAAATCCTGATGGACAAAAGACAGATTTAGGTACGCAAAGCACTAATGAATTTGGCACATTTTCTCTAGAGTTACCCATCAGTAAAACTCAGCGTTTGGGTTACTACAATATCCAAGCTAAGGGCAAGAATGGGCAGGAAATTTCCGGAGAGTTTCGGGTAGCAGAATTTAAACCACCTAATTTTAAAGTCGAACTCAAGTTAGATACTGAATTCGCCTTGGTTAACGAAAAGGTAACAGCCAAAGCTACCAGTAACTATCTCTTTGGTTCACCTGTAGAAGGAGGAAAAGCCAAATATTTTGTGACGCGCCAGCAAACTAACTTTATTCCCAAAGGTTGGGAAGGATTTGCTTTTGGTAGACAATGGTTTTGGCCGGAAGAAAGCCCTAGTCTACCTAGTGACGTGTTGCAAACTAATACTCAATTAGATGCTGCTGGTAAAACTGAACAAACGGTTACAGTAGCTAAAGATTTGCCCTACCCTATGACTTACCAAGTTGATGTGCAAGTGGCAGATGTTTCTAATTTATCTGTAGCGAGTTCCCAAACTTTTACCGCTTTGCCAAGTAATCGTTTGATTGGTTTAAAAAGTAATTTTATTGCTGATGCTGGTAAAGATTTTCCCATTGAATTAATTGTCACTGACCCTACCGGAAAACCCATTACAGGTCAACGGGTGGGGCTAGAATTACAACAGATTAAATATAGTAGTGTTACCCAGTTAGTAGAAGGTAGCCAGACGCCAAAAAATCAAGTGGAATATCAAACCGTCGCACAAACAGAAGTGACATCTGGTAGCAGTCCGCAAGTAGTCAACTTGAAACCAACAGCATCTGGTTCCTATCGTATCAGGGCTAATTTTAGCAATACCAATAATGAAATTAGCACCACAAATTTACAAATTTGGGCAACTGGTGAAAATCAGGTGTATTGGGGTTCTAGGGAACAGGATTTATTAGAACTGAAGCTAGATAAAACAGCATATCAACCAGGTGATACTGCAACTGTAATGATTCCATCTCCCTATCCAGAAGCAGAATTGTATTTTGCTGTCATTAAAGACAAGCCACTTTATCAAAAGATAGCCAAAGTCAAGGGAGGCGCACCTCAAATTCAGTTTCAGGTGACACCAGAAATGTTACCAAATGCCGCAGTACAAGCGGTGTTAGTCCGTCAAGGTATGAGTTTAAATCAGGTGGAACCAGGAAGTCTAGATAAACTGGTGAAAATTGGCTTTGCACCTTTTAAAGTTGACTTGCAAGATAAATATTTAAAAGTGCAAGTGACGCCAACGCAAACATCACTAGTACCTGGTATAGAAACCACTGTCAAACTGGAAATCAAGGATAATCAAGGAAATTCCATCCCAGGACAATTGACAGTCATGGTGGTGAATGAAGCCGTACTGCAACTTTCTGGTTATCGTCCGCCAGATTTGGTGAACACAGTGTATGCAGAACAGGCCATATCTACCCGCTTCAGTGATAACCGTCCGGATGTGGTGCTGCAAAACCAGGATGTGGCTAAACCTAAAGGTTGGGGTTATGGCGGTGGGTTGTCCAGTGGTGCGGCTAATACTCGCACTCGCACCAACTTCCAAGCTTTAGCTTACTACAATGGCTCTGTAATTACAGATGTTAATGGTCAAGCAGAGATAACTTTTAAACTCCCGGATGACTTAACCACATGGCGGGTGATGGCTGTCGCAACAGATGGAAATCTGCGGTTTGGCAATGCTGATGCCACATTTATCAGCACCAAGCCCCTACTCACTAACGCCATTTTGCCACAGTTTGCCCGTCCAGGCGATCGCATTCTCGCTGGCTTATCTGTCACCAACAACACTGGAAACACGGGAACTCTCACTATTAACGGTAGAATTAGCGGTGCTGTGAAGTTTAATGATAAAAACCCCACAGCAACCATTTTGCAAACCCGCGCTGCAACAGCTACTCGTGCTTATCGCTTCCCTATGGTAGCTGACAGTGTAGGCGTCGGGAAAGTCCGCTTTCTCACCCAGCTAGATAACACCGCCGATGCTTTTGAAGTCCCCTTAGAAGTTAAGCCACTAGAGGTTACAGAACAAGTTGTCGAAACTGGTGTAACAGAGAAACAAGTAAAAATTCCTCTAAATGTGGAAGATAATACTATCACTAGCGCAGGAGGGTTAGATATTCAACTAGCAAGTACTTTAATCCCAGAAATCAAAGCACCAGCTAAGGAAGTGTTAGCAGATGATACATTACCCTTCGCCGAACCAGTAGCCAGTCAACTGATAATTGCGGCAAATCTGCAAACTTTAACCCAAAAATATGGACGCACATTTGCAGAATTCAACACCATCCAACTCGCAAATCAAGCAATGGAAAAGTTGCAAAAACTGCAAATTGCTGATGGTGGTTTTGCAGCTTTCCCTGGACAACAAAAATCTGACCCTTGGGTATCTACATATATAGCCACATCTTTAACACAAACCAAGCAAATTTTCCCCAGGTTAGTTGATTCTGGCATGTTGTCTCGCCTGGAAGGTTATTTAGAAAAGGTACTAGCAAATCCTGGACAATACGAGTTTTGTAAACAACAACTCTGTAAAAGCCAACTACAACTCAATGCTTTAATAGCTTTAGCCGAACTAGGGGATAAAAGAAATAGCTTCCTAGCAGATATTTATCCACAGCGTCAGAAATTTGATTTAGTTACACAAATTAAGTTAGCAAGATACCTATCCCAGTTTCCTGAATGGCAAGATGAATCCCAAAATATGTTGACGCAATTGCAAAAAAATGTATACGAAACTGGTCGCACAGCAGTTATCACCTTACCTCGTAGTTGGGGATGGATGAGTTCCACCACCACAGCACAGGCGGAAGCTTTGCGGTTATTTATTGCTAATCAGAGTCAGCCAGAAATTATTGATAAATTATTTCAAAGTTTACTGTCACTCAGAAGGAATGGCACATGGCAAACTAGTTATAACAATGCTCAAGCCTTCACAGCTTTGGTGGAATATAGTAAACTCCAACCCACCCCACCTAACTTTGTCGCCACAGTAGAATTAGCTGGTAAAAAACTGGGAGAAAATCGCTTTCAAGATTACCGTAACGCTAGTTTCAATATCAAAGTACCAATAGATAAATTACCCCGTGGTCGTCATGATTTAACCCTGAAGAAATCAGGAACAGGTAAATTACATTATCTAGCAGCTTATAATTATCGCTTGCAGGGAAATCAACCAGGCAGATTTAACGGTTTACGGGTGACACGGGGAATTCAAAAAGTTGGGGAAGAAAAGGTTTTACAAAAATTAGGTCTTTACGCCTTTGATAAACCCTTGACTCTCGGCGCTGGCGAAGTATTTGACATTGGTTTAGAAATTATTGCCGATCATCCCATAGATCATGTGGTGATTAGTGACCCCTTGCCAGCCGGTTTAGAAGCCGTAGACGCCAGCTTCCAAACTGCGACAGCTGCATTACAAGCCAAAGCCGATAGTTGGCAATTGGGATTTAGGAATATCTACCGCGATCGCATTATCGCCTACGCCGACCACTTGGAACCAGGAGTTTACAGCCTACATTATTTAGTACGTTCAGTTACCCCTGGTACATTCCTCTGGCCTGGTGCTCAAGTTCACCTACAATATGCACCAGAAGAATTTGGCCGTGCTGCTGATTCGACATTGATACTAGAGGAAGGTAAGTAATTAGGACTAACCCTTTCAAGGTGCATCAAAATTCTTGAAAATAAAGAGCTGTATAACCTCTTACCTCCGTGTCCTCTGCGGTTCAATTAATTACTTTTTAACCGCAGAGAAGCAGAGTCAGCAGAGAGAAAAAAAGAAATTTCACGAGTCAACTTGAAAGGGCTAGTAATTAGGACTAACCCTTTCAAGTTGCATAAAAATTCTCGAAAATAAATTCTTCTGTGTTTCCGTGGTTAAATCAATTATTTTTGAACAGGGAATTAATTCCCATTATTGATTTAAAGGTGTTAATTGATGGGAAGTTCGATTGTATTTATATTTGCCAGCAGCAATCTCTGGAGTAGGATTAACACAAACCGCACCATCTCCTAATCCTGTAATCACAACTAATGGATTTCCTACAGTACAGGAAATTTTAGTCCAACCCCATTGATTTAAAACTTCGTCAACAGAGCCTCCCACTTGAGCAATTTGAGGTGGATTTACAGGCAGAGAACTTGTAGTTAAATCATTAGATTCAGTTGTTTGAGAATCTAATGGTGTAGAATTTTCATCATCAACTATAGTTGGTTGGTTATTTTCTTCTACAGTAGTATTTTGGTTATTTGGACTATTGGCAATAATTGCTGTTTTGACGATTCCGGCAATTTCACGAATAATTTCTAACCCAATTCCATCAGATGCAGAATTTGTAGAAGTTCCTGTTTCCACTATGTCTGGTTCTTGTAACCCTGGTTCCTCCGTTTGTGGTTCTGGAGAAGTTTCATTAAGTGGATTGAGTATAGTTCCAACCAGTTTGGGGAGCTTTGTAAGCTCTGGAGTTTGGCTGCGAGAGGGGGAGACTACTCTAATTGGCCGAGTTGGATTTCTACGAGCTATTTGAGCGCGTGCCAAGAGAATTTGCCCATGAGGGTTTTCACGAAATTGGTAATTACCATCCTTGAGAGGATAATATTTACCTTGATCAATTAGAAACAGCCGCAAACGGTCTTTGGTTGTTGTATTCCTGTAAGAACCTTTTTGACCTGGCGCAAGTTGATATATTTTCCCACTAGGTAATGTAAATTTAATAGTTTTCTTGGTATTGTTTGCGATCATATATTTGATAGTAGCTGTCGGTTGTTTGGGAGTTTGAGGTTCTTTACAAAGTAAGGAACTATCACCACATCCTCCTGCACCCGCATAAGTAGGAATTGTCGCGCCAAAAAAAGCAGCAGATACAACACTGAAAGCTAATAAAGAACCAGTCAATAGTTTAGATGAAAACATGAGTTTAGCTCCTGTAGAATTTTTTGATTATTCGTGTAACTAATGTTTAAAAATAGGGATCAAAAGAGCGATCGCCTAAAATTTTTTCTCGATTTTCTGGAGATTTAGTAGTATGCTTAATCAGCGATTGCATATATTTAGTTTCTCTCAACACCGAGATATCGCTTGGAGTCATCAGCAAGTTGGTTATTGATGTTTAGATGCCAACAAGCTAACTTATGCAGTTATTCCCACATGTTTTTACTAATTTCACTCAAACCTTGATATGAGTAAGTCGGTGGGAAAAAATAAAACTAAGTTAAGAAAAGTAACCAAAGCTATAATCTTCTTCCCTCCTGCCTCCTGCCTTGTCAACAAATATTCGTATACCTCTGTGGGGTGAAGTACATCTGCGCTGTCAATACTTAATAGCTAAAATAAAAGCGCCAGTGAATACGGTGTAAAACCTGGCGCTAGTGTTATCGGTTATTTGTGGAACATCATCTTACGTAAAGTAACGGTGATGCGCTAGAGTGCCAATCCCTTTGGGGGTCAGACCCCCTGATCATGATATCTAAAGACGTTGCAATGCAACGTCTTTATGACACAGCCACCCAAATACTTCCTTCTTCAACACGGGTGGGAAAAACAGAAAGCGCCTTCTCCTGGGAAATTAAGCCCATTACCTTGTTAAGACCAGGGGGAAAGGTAATCCATTCCGTAGGATTACCTGTAGCCAAATCAAAAGCGCTACGATGAAAGGGACAAACAATCGCCCCATTATCCGTAATTTTGCCCTTCTTTAAGGGTAGCTTCAGGTGGGGACAGGAATTTTCCACAGCGTAAATTTGGTTGTTGTGGTGGACTAGTAGGATATTACGTTGTTCAACTTTTACCACCTTGCGTTCATTAGGTGGTAATTCCTCTTGCGAAAGCACCTTAACCCAGCTCATAAATACCTCGCTCAATCTCTATAAGGTTGCTACTTGATGGCAGACTTTGGAATTTTATGCCCTTTTAGCGATCGCATAACCAATTAAGTACATAATTTCACAAGTTTGCCAGACTATAGATAAATCCAATCCACACAATTATTAAGTTAAATTAGATACACTTTTACATAAGTGGGATAAAACAAGTTATTAGTTATATCCCAGAAGTTAATAGAAATAAGAGGTGATAATTAACCCCTTTTTTTTGTGGAGACTCTAGGCAAATGGGTAATGCAAAATCATTCAAATTCACTCACAAATATGCTTGTCAGGAAATCATTGTCCTACATTTTTCTTGTATTTCCATTCATAAATTAAGCAGCCAGTTCGATATTAGGAATTGATATTAAGTTTATCAATGAATTGTTCTACATTTTTAACAACAAAACCAAAGGTAATTACCTGCATCATACCCAACAACGGCTGCTAGCTTTTAATATCTGGCAAATTTGGGGTTTGAAACTAAAGACTGATAACTTAGTCAGGTTTTTGGGAACTATATATATGACACCATCTAGAAGCATTGTCACTTAGTTAGGTAATGCCTAAGTCAGGTTGTTAATATCTGCCGACTTAGGGCTTTTAGGTTAAAGTTAACCCAACTTCCAATTTTAATATGCAGTAAAAATTAGTAATTTATGGACAACATGCCCTCAGCTTGGTTATACTTCCCATCTTAATAATCTGCCAAAAGTCACTAATGCTGAAAATGGGCTGGATAGTGGATAATG
Source organism: Goleter apudmare HA4340-LM2 (assembly GCA_019359495.1). Classification (GTDB taxonomy): domain Bacteria; phylum Cyanobacteriota; class Cyanobacteriia; order Cyanobacteriales; family Nostocaceae; genus Goleter; species Goleter apudmare. The sequence continues at coordinate 71,408 of JAHHHF010000073.1, read as the reverse complement.
GCAAGTGACCTGAGCTTGTAGCAACATTTAAATAACATTCATAAAATCTCATCCTTATATATCAAAAACTAATTATGTCACTGGAACAACATAGTTTTAGTAAAACTGCTGATTTGATTATTGGTATTCACAACCAAGCAAACCATTATCTACTACAAAATTCTCCGCCTGTAGGTACTCTTGCTACTAGAAAAGGCACTATCTCTTCTTTTCTAGCTCCCCTAACTAAAGATACTTTTAAACAGGTGGTTCAGGAAGTCGAGCAAAAATTGCATGTTGTCCATCAAACTCTGGCAATGTTGGATTCTCAGGGGTTTGAAACTATCCTTGAGGAAATGTTGCATTCGATTACCTTGAAAACAGGAGAATTACTAGGAGCAGACCGCACAACGATATTCTTATTAGACGAAGAAAAACAAGAACTCTGGTCAATATTAGCCGAAGGAGAAGGCGATCGCTCTTTAGAAATTCGCATCCCCGCCAATAAAGGAATTGCAGGTGAAGTCGCCACCCTCAAGCAAGTAATCAATATTCCTTATGACTTTTATCAAGATGCGCGGTCAGTATTTGCTCAAGCACAAGAAAAAATCACTGGCTATCGTACTTACACCATGCTGGCTTTGCCATTGTTGAATGAACAGGGGCAATTAGTGGCAGTAGTACAATTACTCAATAAATTAAAAACTGCACATGATCCAGATGATGCCATAAGCGATCGCATTGATACTAGAGGCTTTACCAACGCGGATGAAAAATTATTCCAAGAATTTGCTCCTTCGATTCGGCTAATTTTAGAGTCATCCCGCTCATTTTATGTAGCCACTCAAAAACAAAGGGCTGTAGCTGCACTGATGAAAGCGATTAAATCCCTCTCTCAAAGCAGCCTTGATTTAGAAGATACCCTAAAACGGGTAATGGATGAAGCCAAAGAACTGATGAGCGCCGATCGCAGTACTCTCTGGTTGATAGACCGCGATCGCCATGAATTATGGACTAAAATTACCCAAGATGATAGCTCTACTAAAGAATTACGTGTCCCCATTGGGAAAGGATTTGCGGGGCTAGTAGCAGCATCGGGCAAAAAGTTAAATATTCCCTTTGACTTGTATGACCATCCAGATTCGGATACAGCCAAACAAATTGACCAACAAAATGGCTATCGTACCTGTAGCTTACTTTGTATGCCAGTGTTTAATGCCGATCAACAATTGATTGGCGTGACTCAGTTAGTAAATAAACGGAAATCGGGAGATTTTCCGGCTTATAACCCTACTGCATGGCCTAAAGCACCAGAATGCTTCCAAGCTAGTTTTGATCATAATGATGAAGAGTTCATGGAAGCTTTTAATATTCAAGCAGGTGTAGCATTACAAAATGCTCAATTGTTTGCCACAGTCAAACAACAAGAACAAATGCAACGGGATATTTTACGTAGTCTTTCTAATGGAGTAATTTCTACTGATAAAGCAGGGTTAGTAATTGCTGCCAATGAAAGTGCCAAACGCCTACTAAGTCTAGAGGAATCAGATCGTTTAGAAGGTAAATTAATTAATGATTTGATCGGTATTAAAGAAGGTAATTTTAGTAAGTGGTTTCATGATGCTTTACATGCCCAGAATCTCAAACGCCGCCAGCAATATTACCCCGATCGCACACTAATCAGTAGTGGCATAGAACAACACAGTATTAATTTATCAATTAATGCCATTGCCGATGCTAGCGATCAACAACAAGTCCGTGGCGCACTGGTGGTGATGGAAGATATTAGCGATGAAAAGCGCCTTAAAAGTACAATGTATCGCTACATGACCCAAGAATTAGCAGAGGAATTACTCAAATTAGATGATGCCAAATTAGGAGGCGATCGTAAAGAAGTTTCTATCTTATTTTCTGATATTAGAGGCTATACTACCTTGACCGAAAATCTCGAAGCTGAAGAAGTGGTGAGTATGCTCAATGAATATTTTGAATCAATGGTAGAAGCAGTTTTTAAACATAAAGGTACTCTTGATAAATATATTGGTGATGCCATTATGGCTGTGTTTGGTTCACCTCTACCCTTAGACGAACACGCTTGGATGGCAGTGAAAACATCCTTAGAAATGCGCCATCGCTTAAATGAATTTAATCACCGTCGCTATGCAGCTAATAAGCCCAGAATTAACATCGGTATTGGCATTAATTCTGATACCGTCATCAGTGGTAATATTGGTTCTAGTAAACGCATGGAATTTACCGCTATTGGCGATGGCGTTAACCTCGGCTCTCGCCTAGAAAGTGTCAGTAAGCAATATGGTTGTGATATTATTCTTAGCGACAACACTTATAAACCTTGCCAAAACAATATTTGGGCTAGGGAATTAGATTACATTCGTGTCAAAGGGAGAAATGAGCCAGTAGCTATCTACGAATTACTAGGTTTGCGTTCTGACACTATTAGTAGCCAAAAACTCACAGCAATTGAACATTATCACAAAGGACGTGAATATTACCTCAACCGTGATTTTCACAAAGCTCAAGCAGAGTTTACAAAAGTTTTAGCTGTTGACGATAGCGACAAAGCGGCTATGTTACACCTGCGGCGTTGTCAGCACTGGATGCAATCACCCCCATCAGATATAGATTGGGATGAAGGTGTTTGGACTTTCAAAGAGAAGTAAATCCTAGAGTTTCCTAGTCAATATTTCAAAGCCTAGATCCCCAACTTCTTGAAGCAGTCGGGGATTTAATTGTTCTTAATTGCTCTTCTCAGCCACAGAAATGTTTCTTTTCATCCATAGCGATCGCTCATAAAACGATCATACCACCTGGTGATCGCCTCTACTTTCTGCGGAGAACTCCTAAGAGTAGCCTCTAAAGATATACGTTTCTTAACCCAATTTTGTAATTCTAGGCACAAGTTCATACTTTCATGAAAAAGTTGATTGCATTTATTTATATTCCTCTAAAATAAACTGGTCATAAATTTTGTGACTTATATTTTGATATGGATTCAGAATCAGAATTTTCTTGGTTACAAGCCAAAGAAGCTGCTGACAAAGCTGTATTTCAATATACAGGTAAATATCTCAGTGATATCGAGATCAAAGTACTTCAGGGTGCTTGGGATGAAAAAAGCTATGATGATATGGCAACGACTTACGGTTATAGTCCTGAATATCTCAATAAAGACGTTGGTAATAAATTATGGCATAAGCTTTCGGATGCCTACAAAGAAAAGGTTACTAAAAAAAACTTTAAAGCCGCTTTAAAACGAGCTTGGTCAAAAGAAAATTTTATATTTGTTAATGACGGCAATCGAGTTGCAAAAATATCAACAGAAGCAGACATACTGCCATTTCCTGATGGTTCATTAGCAGGAAATTCTCCTTTTTATGTATATCGCCGTGGAATCGAAAATCTCTGCTATGAGACTTTAGTAAAACCTGGCTCTCTAATAAGAATTAAAGCACCAAAAATGATGGGGAAAACATCATTAATAAATAAAATTTTTACATATATCGCTCATGATAATTATCTAGTTGTCTATTTAGATTTGAACAGTGTGAATCGTGATATTATCAATAATTTAGATCGGTTTCTACGCTGGCTATGTTGCATCGTAGGCAAACAATTAAAGTTAGAAAAACGATTACAAGATTACTGGGATACAGAAATTTTAGGCAGTAATGACAACTGCACAGCATATTTTGAAGAATATTTATTAGCAGAGGTAGATTATCCCGTAGTCTTAGCCTTGGATAACGTGGATAGGATTTTCTCCTATACAGAAGTTATCGAAGACTTTTTAGGAATGGTACGAAGCTGGCATGAAAAGGGAAAGATTTCTGAAATATGGAAAAAACTGCGGTTGATATTGGCACACTCTACCGAAGTTTATGTTTCTTTGGATATCAATCAATCTCCCTTTAATGCAGGCTTTCCTGTAGAATTATTGGAATTTGAGCAAACACAAATACTTAATTTAGCAGGTTTATATGGTTTAAACTGGCAACAACATCAAATAGAAAAATTGATGGATAAGGTAGGAGGACATCCCTATTTAGTAGGATTAGCAATGTATGAAGTTAGTTCGGGCAATGTCATGCTAGAACAACTATTACAAGAAGCTGCAACTGAAATGGGAATTTATAGCAACCATCTGCGGGGATATTTGCAAATACTGCAAGAATGTCCACAATTAGCCCAGGCGATGAAAATCGTTGTTAATTCACCTGCACCAGTGGAATTAGATTCAATGCAGATTTACAAATTACATAGTATGGGACTGGTGCAGCGACACAATAATCACGTTATACCTTGGTGTAGTTTGTATCGAGAATATTTTCAGCGAGTTTTAGACTAAAATCACAATCGCCACTAAGTAGGTAGGCATAAATAAACCCAACTATGTAAATAAAAATAAATGAGGCTAAAATCCTCTTCCCTCCTGCCTTATCCCAACGATAAATTCTTCCACCCACCTACTTATTAGCGCGGTCTGGTTATTATACCAATCGCATCAATGTTCTTACCAGACCTACCGTAAAATCCATAAACTTCATCACTAGGTAATTCATAATTAAATGTGCCACTAGCAGGTCCAGTACCTCCATACTCCAGAGAATAACGTTGATTGGTAATGAATTGGATAGAACAGATGCGAGTTGACTTTTTCCCACACTTACCATATCTACCCCTAATACCACGCAAATATTCTCCTGGCTTCAAGTTAAAAGTGTATTGAGTTCCTCCATTTCCACCAACTGTGCTGGCATACTCCGCTTTACCACTTTCGCAGTAAAATCCTATAGAATCGATTCGTCTGCCTGCTCGAATGTAAATTTTTCTGATATTGCCCGGACATTGAATAGCAAAAGAACTTCCACCACTACCTCCACTAAGTCCAATCAAATTCGATTGCGCTTGAGCCAGTAATGGAAATGTAGTCAAAGTCAATCCGATCGCCAAAGAACAGGTATAGTTAAATAGCAGTTTTTTACTTGACATAATAGCCCAATTCATTTTTCTTGATCTCTCAAATATCGAAATCTGGTTATCAATACGTTGCAGCCATTGTGTTCATGCAGTACGAGATGAAAACCTGGGAATGGAATGATAGACATCATTTGTGAATGTAGAGCAAGGGAAAAAAGATGAAAATAGGAAAAAATCAGGTTTTTCTCGATAGCAGATCGGCTAAGAAGTGTAGGTAGTGACAGCAGACATTAAGCTTTGCACATTGCTGTCACTTCGCCCAAACTGACGTTATTTATTCATCAACTGACTGTTCATCCAGTTGAATTGTATCGTCAGCCTGCTGAGTAAATTGGGTTGTGTTCAGCACAGCCATTTTACCGAGGGATATACCTAAATTTCTGGGATTGTGACCGCGACGATTAGAAAGAACAACCACGACAACCCCATCACTAGGATAAATTCTCCAGTAAGAAGCTGCACCAGTTTGGGCACCATTGTGTGCTACAACTTTGCGATTGCCATCTTGACCTACACTCCAACCAAATCCATATTGGGTAGTTCCTGCTTGCGACTTTTGTTTAGTCCACATCAAGTCTCGTGACGTTGGTTTGAGGATATTACCATTGAGTACTTTCATACCCAGTTTACATAAATCAACTGCTGAGGATTCATAACCGCCACCAGCATATTTCCAACTCAAGTTATCGCGCTTGGCGGGTTTATTATTAGTACCGTAAATCTCTGCCCGGTTTGCTACTTGAATTGCTGAGTTTTCTGGGCGAAGACTTTGTAGCCCCCAGGCGTTAAAGCGACTGGATGCATAAGTACCAAAATTTTTGTTAGTGATTTTTTCCATCGCAGTAGCCAGCACAGTGTACCCGTGGGTACTATATTTATAATTACTGCCGGGAGGCATCACTAACGGGTCAGTGATAAATAATTTCAGAGCATCTTGGGCACGCCCGAATTGTATATTGACATTCTTTGTGGGGTCGCTGCCACTTTTATAGTGACGCACACCTGATTGATGAGATAGCAATTGACCGAGAGTGTAACTATGTTGTGCAGACAGCCCGGAAAGTAAAGTACGAATATTACTATTGGGCTTTAATTGACCTTGATCCTGTAATTCCATTGCCAGAATAGCAGTTACAGGTTTACTTACAGAAGCTAGTCGATAGCGTGTATTTTGGGAAGCTTTGATTTTCTTTTCTACATTGCTCCAACCAAAACCTTGAGAGTAGAGGAAATTACCATTTTTACAAATGGCTACTGACATACCGGGAACATTATTTTCACTTTGATACTTTTTAATTGCCTGATCTGCTTGATTTGTCAAAGCCCATTGATTGGCTTGGATAGTTCGAGTTGGTACAGGTGCGGCATGGAGGGTTAAGGGAGTCAAGAAGGAGAAAAGAACAGCTAGTGAAACTGTAGTTTTTTGAGAAAAGAACTGAGTGTTGGTAGACATAATACAATTTTCCTTATGTAGAATATTAGCAGAGCGATCGCCTCTGATAATGAAGATAAATAAAATGCGATCGCTTGGTTGAAGACTAAATCAAGCAGATGTGAATTTCATCTTTTTATCCTCTTGTGTTTAGAATTAATTTGTTAATTCGCTTGATATGCAAATAATCACCTGAAAAAATCAATATACCAAGAGGGAAAAAACAGGTCTTATGAGCAATCACAAATCAGGATAAAAATAGAAAAATAGGGAAAAATCAGGTTTTTCAGGAAAACCCAATCAAGCTATAGCGGCAATAGTATACTCAAGGAAAGGGTTGGCGCTTGGCAATCATGGCAGCATCTATATCAAACTATGAATATCAAGTAGGTGGGAGTCTACCTGTTTATGCATCAAGCTATGTTACCCGCCAAGCTGATGCTGAGTTTTACAATTGTTTAAAAGCAGGTGAATTTTGCTATGTATTGAATTCTCGGCAAATGGGTAAATCCAGCTTGCGAGTTCAAACGATGCAGAGACTGCAAGCCGAAGGTGCGATCTGTGCTTTTATTGACTTAACGGGAATCGGTAAAGAAGAAGTCACAGCAGAAAAGTGGTATGCGGGAATAGTTCAATCAATTGTCAGCAGTTGTCAGCTAAGTCAAACAATCAATTGGCGAACTTGGTGGCGAGAAAGGAAAGATTTACTTTCACCTATTCAGCGTTTTAGTTTGTTTATTGATGAAGTTTTATTAAAAGAAATTTCGCAAAAAATCGTTATTTTTGTAGATGAAATTGACCGAGTTCTCAGCCAGAATTTTTCTGTAGATGATTTTTTTGCTTTAATTAGATTTTTTTATAATCAACGGGTTAATAATTCTGCATATCAACGTCTGACTTTTGCATTATTGGGTGTAGCTACTCCCAGTGATTTAATTGCAGATAAAACTCAAACACCTTTTAATATTGGTAAAGCAATAGAATTACAAGGTTTCAAGCTTCCAGAAGCCTATCCCTTAGCCAAGGGATTAGCAGGAAAAGTAGACAATCCTCAATTAGTGCTTCAGGAAATCTTAAATTGGACTGGAGGACAACCATTTCTGACGCAGAAGGTTTGTCAGTTGGTAGTGGAGGAAGCAAAAAGATGTGGAGACACAAAAACAGAAGGAAGCGGTGATGAGGAAGGAGTGAGAATTGCACAATGGGTTGAAAATCTTATCAGCAGCCGAATTATTGAAAATTGGGAAGCTCAAGACGAACCAGAACATTTAAAGACAATACGCGATCGCATTCTCCATAATGAACAAAAAGCTGGGCGTTTATTGGGGATTTATCAGGAAGTTTTACAAAAAGGAAGCTTGACAGTTGACAGTAGTCGAGAACAAACAGAGCTACGTTTATCAGGTTTGGTGGTGCAAACACAAGGACAGTTAAAAGTTTATAATTGCATTTACGAACGCATTTTTCATCAAAATTGGGTTGATCAACAACTAAATAAACTTCGTCCCTATTCCCAGAACTTCACTGCTTGGGTAGAATCTAATTTTTTTGATGAATCACGTCTATTACGAGGACAAGCATTACAAGATGCGCTTTTATGGGCAAATCATCAAAGCCTCAGCACCTTAGATTATCGGTTTTTAGCTGCTAGTCAAGAATTAGAAAAACGAGAAGTGCAACGTGCTTTAACTATCCAAGAAGAAGAAAGCCAAATATTAGCTCAAGCGAACGATACTTTAACACAAGCCCAAAACCAAGCTAGGAAAATCATGGGTCTTGGTGGTATATTTTTATCTGTATCTTTGGTGGTAGCTGTAGTTACAGGTTTGCAACTAGCTATAGCAAGGCGAGAACAAACAGAAGCAAATATTTCACTCAAAAGTACAGCCATAGAAATTACACTTGTTGAAAAACCTTTGGATGGATTGATAGAAGCCTTAAAAGTAGGAAAACAATTACAAGATTTAGAAAAGTCATTTCCAGTTAAAGAGAAAACACGCAGGCAAGTCCATAACACCCTACAACAAGCAATATCTCTTGTCGGAGAACATAATCGTCTCGAAGGACATACTAATAGAGTCAGAACAGTTAGTATTAGCCCTAATGGTCAATTGATAGCTTCTGGTGATGAAGATAATCTAGTGAAATTGTGGCATATCAAAGGAAATTTAATTACAACCTTTAAAGGTCATAGTGATAATATTTGGAACGTGAAATTTAGTCCTGATGGGAAAATATTAGCTTCTAGTAGTGATGACGGTACGATTAAATTGTGGGACATAGAAAAGCTGAGACGTAAGCAAACTATTCTTGCTCATAATAATACTTGGGTTAGAAGTGTAAATTTTAGCCCTGATGGCAAACTTCTCGCTTCATCGGACTCTACTGGTAAGGTGAAATTGTGGCAAATGGAAAATGGTACTGTCAAAAATGATACCCCGCTAAAAACTATTTCAGCCCATCCTAATCGTTGGGTTACATACGTAAAATTTAGTCCTGATAGTAAAATTCTTGCCTCTGCTAGTAATGATAAAACCATCAAACTTTGGAAAGTTGAGGATACAAGTTTACTGAAAACTCTCAAAGGTCATCAGCACGATGTCAGAATGGTTGATTTTAGTTCTGACGGTAAATTTATGGCTTCTAGTAGTGAAGATGGCAAAGTAAAATTATGGAACATTGAAAATAGTAGAGAATGGCATACTTTCCCAGGACATCGCGGTACAACTTGGGGTGTGAGTTTCAGCCCTGATGGTGAAAGACTTGCTTCTAGTAGTGAAGATGGTACGGTAAAACTGTGGAATTTAAAAAATTTAGATACTGAACCACAAACTTTCAAAGGTCATACTGGTCGGATTCCTGATATAACTTTTACTCCAGATGGAAAAAAACTAGTTTCTGTTGGTGTTGATCGCACTATTAGAATGTGGTATTTCCAAGATGTAGAACCACAAACATTAGTAGGTAATGGTCAGGTTTGGAGTGTAAGTTTCAGTCCGGATGGTAAAACTCTCGCTTCTAGTGATACTGACAACACAATCAAATTATGGAACGTCAAAGACCGCAGTTTACAAAAAATTCTCAAAGGTCACAAAAATGATGTCTGGCGGGTGAGTTTCAGTCCCAATGGTAAACTATTAGCTTCTGCTAGTTTTGACAAAACAATTAAGCTATGGAACTTGAAAGATGGTACAGAAATATATAGCTTAAATGGTCATAACAGAAAAGTAAAAACTGTAAATTTCAGTTCTGATGGTAAACTACTGGCTTCTGGTAGTGAAGACCGCACAGTAAAAATATGGAGTGTTGAAGATGGAGAGTTATTACAAACCCTTAAAGGTCATCTGAGTTTAGTTGAGGCTGTAAGTTTTAGCCCAAATGCCAAAACTTTAGCTTCTGCTGGTTCAGATCGTCGGGTAATTTTATGGAATATAGAAAATGGCAAAATCTTGAAGGTGTTTGATGGTCATACCGCCTATGTGGTAAGTGTGAATTTTAGTCCTGATGGCAAGTTTATTGCTTCTGGCGGTGCAGATAGCATAATCAAGTTATGGAATGTCAAGGATGGTACTGAATTCCGTAACTTCACAGGTCATGGAGAATGGATCAGAAATATCAGTTTCAGCCCCAATGGTAAGTTGCTGGCTTCTGCTAGTTTTGATCACACCGTAAAATTATGGCGTGTTGAGGATGGTACGCTATTGCAAACCTTAACAGGTCATCTTGATCGCATTGATAGCGTTAGTTTTAGTCCCGATGGCAAAACCATAGCTTCTGCTAGTAGGGATGGTACGGTGAAGTTGTGGAATTTGACTTTAGATATAGAAGATTTTATGAGGTTTGGGTGCAATTGGTTGAGAGATTATTTAGCCATCCATCCAGAACAACAGGAAATACAACAGATATGCAGATGAGGAAGCGATCGCTCCTCAATAATCTAAAGAAGGATTGCATTTACTGCGGTTGCATACATTCGTATTTCTTGTGAACATCTGACTTTTCCCTATAGCAACTAATCAGAAATTTGAGAATAATAAAAAGTGTCCAAAGTTGAAAAAGCAATCAATTTTGAGGTACAAATATGCAAACAACACCTATGAAACTGAAGGGCTTTACCGGGTTAATGCTCAGTGTCCTTCTGTTAGGCATGAGTCTAAATGCTAGTGCTAAAGCGATCGCAGCACCAAATCCCAAAAACTCGGTACAGAACCGTTATCGTCGAGCTGCTGAGTACTCTGAAGCCCATAATGGAGCGGCGATGGTCGTTGTGCAATCAGGACAGGTGGTATTTGAGTCCTACCCACGGGGAGTGAATCCAGAACAAGGACGTTTCCTGGCCAGTGGTACGAAATCCTTCTCCTGCGCGATCGCTGTTTTGGGAGTTCAAGATGGCTTACTGCGCTTAGATGAACCCGTTGCCCAGACAATCAGCGAATGGAAACAACATCCTCAAAAATCTCAAATCACTATCCGCCAACTGCTCAACCTCACCAGTGGCATCACAGGTGGCGAAAGTGGAGATATCCCTAGCTATACTGAGGCAATTAAGCAACCTTTAACTGCGCAACCCGGACAACGCTACCAGTACGGTCCAATTCCATTTCAGATTTTTGGAGAGGTGATGCGCCGCAAACTTAAGGCCCGGGGCATGGCAGAATCACCCCTGACATATCTGGATGCACGCATCTTGCAACCGATTGGTTTAAAGTACGATCGCTGGACACATCAGAATGGACAACCAAATCTCCCATCTGGTGCGGTCATTAGTGCCAGAGAGTGGGCAAAATACGGGGTTCTGCTCCTCAATCGCGGCAAGTGGCAAGGACGGCAACTTTTGAATTCCCAGCAACTGAATCAGTGTTTTCAGGGAACAACGACGAATCCTGCCTATGGCATCACATTTTGGCTGAACAAGAACGGTGACATGCCTTCGGGTTGCCCCACAAAACCAATTGGCGCTGCCTCTGAATCAATGGTGATGGCGATCGGGGCGGGTAATCAAGTGCTGTTTGTCTTACCAAAACAAAATCTGGTGGTAGTGCGACAGGGACGATTGAACCAACAATCCCCATGTGACAACGAAACTGGAGGATTTAAGCGAGAAAGATTTTTGAACCTGGTACTAACCGGAGCAAACTAGATAAGTAAGTAGCTCAGTGTTAAAAATTATCGTTATGACAAGGCAGAAGGCAGGAGGGAAGAGGATTATAGCTTTGTTTACCTTTCTTAACTTAGTTTTGTTTTTTCCCACCGACTTACTTAGTTGGACAAAATTAAATTCATTCGTATGCCCTCCTTGGTGTGGTAAACTCCCTACGACCTAATTACCGATAAAACACAGACTCCATTCAATATCGGTCGAGCGATCGCTTGAACTCCAGTTTCTCAGGGATGATGACTTAGGGAACTCCAAGAAATAAATTAACCGATTTCTTGTGGGCTGGGCATCTTGCCTGCCACCCTACAAGAGGTAATGGAATATTTTTTTATTTGGAAGTATCCTAACCAATTCTCTAAAAATCAGCGACAGATGTGTAGCAATCATTTTGTGAATTGGTATTACCCATAAACACTTTGTTGGTAGTTCACATCATGAAACTTACCTCTGTCGCCATTAGCAACGACACCTAAAATATTTGCTGGAGAAATTTTGAGGCTATCTTGTGCTCGTGTCAGCCCAGATTTATCTGTTTTGTCCAGCCTGACCACCATCAACATGCCATCAGTATGTGGTGCTAGCAACCTCGCATCAACTATTCCTACTAAGCAAGGAACATCATAAATCACTAAGTCAAAGCTTTGATGAAAATATGCCATCAGTTGCTTCATCTTTTCCGATGAAAGTAATCTTGCTGGCTCAGGTAGTATGGGGCCAGCAGTAATCACAGATAAATTGTTAAATCCTGGTATTTTCTGAATTACTTGCTCCACAGGTAAATTTGTAGAAATAGCACTACTCAATCCCTGGAGATTGTTTAAATCTGATAAATTATGTAACTGGGGTCGGCGCAAATTGGCATCTACAAGTAAAACTCGTTTACCCATTGCCGTAGCTGTCTGCGCTAGTTGGAATGCCACAGTAGATTTACCATCTCCTGGTAGTGCGGAACTAATCACTAAAGAGCGAATAGGCCGCTCAAAATTGAGCAGTTGAATATTCGCGTACAGCACTTGTAAGGCTTCCCAAAATTTCCCCCCACCCTGTTTACTATGATTTGCAGACTGACTACTAAAAATACTAGACAACGTAGAATTCTCTGCTTGAGGGTCGTCGCCTGTAGTTCTTGTTCCTTCTATGGCTCTTGGAACCAGGTTGTGGTCTTGACTACTTTGCAGTTTCTTATCGAAGGGAAGTATTCCTAATATAGGCAGTTTGATATCACCTTTTAAACTGCCGACGGCATGGTAAGTATTATCGCCTTTTTCTACAAGTAATCCCACGCCAATTCCTAAAATTAAACTAGTGACAAATGCGATACTCAAATTACGTGGGATATCCGGAAATATCGGTGCTTGAGGATTAGATGCTGCTTGAATTAACTGCCAAGGAAATTCGGTCTGCGCTACTTGAATTTGCAGAGTTTCGCGGGTAGTTAAAAACCGATTGAGACTCTCGGTAGCAATCTTAATATCTCGATCGAGTTCGGTGTATCTTCTGGAAAGGACTGGTAATAGCTTGGCCTGTTGAGCCACTTGTCGTTCAGCATTAGCAAGTTCTTGGCTTTGTACTTCCAGACTTTGCAGTTGAGTTATAGCTTCTGCATACTTGACCCCAAGCACCCGTTTTGCTTCCTGTTGTAGCAAGGATACAACATTCTGCCTTTTCTCCTCTAAGATTTGCATGGCAGGGTTATCTGGTTGAAAACGAGCTGATTCGCCAGCAATCTGAACTTCTAATTGGCGTAACTGACCCATTAATTGCTGATAAGCAACTGTATTATTCAGGGCTGCAAGTGCTCCCTGTTCTTCGTTTAAGCTGGTAAAATTAGCACGGGATGTAGCTAACTGTTGATTCAGTGTTGCCCTTTGGTTGGATAAGGCACTGAATTTATTGGTAACTTCTCCCGCCTCAGTTTCTGGAGTAATAAAGTTATAACTCTGCCGGAAAACTTGCAGTTCTTTTTGTAGCCGATCTACCCTGTTCTTAATGGATGGCAGTTGTTGGTCAACAAACTTAACTCCCTGACGTAACTTGGTTTTTCGTGTCTCCAGGCTGTAGTCTAAGTAAGACTTAGCAATTTTATCTAGTACTACTTTAATTCTGTTAGGGTCATGACTTACATAACTAACTTCTATAATTTTGGTTTCATTTGAGTCACTAATCAACCGATTAATACTTAAAGCTTGTAACAGAGAATCATAAGTGATATCTGGATAGATAATTCGTAGTTCCTTGACTATACTATTGATCAGTTCAGGACTTTTGAGAACCTGAATTTGGCTTTCATAGTCTAGTTTTGGCTGTGAGTTTGGGTCATCTACTTTAACTTTTCCCAAAGTAGCATCTTCATCAACTGGCTCTACTAAAAGTTTAAAAGCACCTTGATATACTGGTTGTTCTTTGAGTGTTAAGTAAGTAGCCGTTCCCATCACAATGGTAGCTACCCCTGCAATTACTAGTGCTCGTCGCCGCAGAATATCTGTAAATTGACTCCAATCCCAATCATTACTCTCTTCTTCAAACCTAGAAAAAGTTGGAATTGCTGGAAGTGATTGAGTTGGAACCATTCCGTTCTGGTTAGAAATCACTGGTTTAGTAGAATAGTTATCCATCATTCAATATTTGTATTGGGGTAATAAGTCAGTCACAAACGACGCAACACCTCTAATCAAGTTAGGCATTACTATTGCAATCTGAAATTGAGTTGTGGTAGTTAGGCAATTAAATACTCAAATTAGGCAAATTCACAACTATGTATGCTGAATTTTTTATGCCTCTCTGCACCCGTTCACAAACATCTGAGAGTTTATATAGCTGTTTTAGAGCACCCAACAATAACTAAATAACTGTTTCCAGGAATAGGAGTAATTCAGTAACTACGCTCTGTCTGAGTTCCATATTGACTACCTGTAGCGCCAAAACACTGTTGGTGTTAATCCTGAGAATTGTACAAAGTCCTTGACTAGCTCGATCAGTGTGTTTGACATCGCTACCATCTGTTTTGCGTAGCTGGAAGGTAAAAACATGAGAGTTAACGAAGCAGGATTTACTTACTCAAGTAATTGATATGGGTTTTCTAAGTGTATAGTATAACGCCAACCGTATTGTAATATATGTTTCATTGTTAATGATTAAAGATTATTTAACAAAATACTAACACTGAAGTGTAAAAATTTAGTTAATTGAGTATTAATCATGCACGTAGAATTTCGGTCTTATTCAAAGCCTGGTAAAACAGCTAAACCGAGAGCTAGAATCTTCGTTGAGTAAGGCTTTTCAACTGTTGCGTCTTTTGCATTCATCTCCATATCACCGCCACACATATCAGATTTTTTTATAAAGTTTATGTGAAGTTAATCATTTGTTGCACAACATAGCAAACTTTGTATGCTTAAGTGGTGTAAATTAAGACAAGTGAGGTAAAGCTAAATTTTACCTACACACTTAGACTATCACTACCGTGTATAGTTTTGATGTTTTTCTACCAGGGGTTCTAGCATCGTTATTTTCGTCTAGCTTGAGGATGTTCTAATTGTTGATGATTTAGTGCATTGCCAGTTGTGTTTTTTTCTACTAACAACATACTTTCAAGTCTGAGAAAAGCAAGAGACGAATCAAAATAACGGTGCTGTCAAAGATTAAATATATTATTCAGTGCTGTAGCTACCATTTATTTTCAGGAACAAAGACTAAATATACTAACGGTGCTGTAACTACCATTTATTTTGGATTTCCAATCTGCTATGCAAAGTCTGATAAAGGCTGCTAATTAGTTAGCAATCTGCCAATTTGATCATGGTTGTGTAACTACATATTAAGGCAGGGTACTCAGGCTTAAACACCATCTCGACTTTATTTATAGAAGTCGTATGAGTTTTGGCGTTATGTTGGTTTCTTGTCATCGTAGATGTGTCTTTTTGAATGTTGTTAATATAGGCAATATTGAAAAAGACCCAGCCATTGGTTAATATTAAAGACTTTTGAAACCATCTTCATAGCTGAACTAAGTCAACAAAGTCAAGCTAGATAATCACACCTTTAACTTGTCGAAAAGTAAGGGTTTGATAAATGTTGACAACTGTGAACACACTATTTATCGACTCAGTAGCAGACTAAAAAGAAGGACTTGAACTTATTGAGTAACTAGGGCAAAGCTTGTTATCCAAATGATAGCCGCCCAGTTCACCTGTATGTCTAAAAATATTTCTACAGGACTAAATAACTTATGACATTCAGTGAATGGCTGAACAAATTATTGCCAACGATATTTATACCCAAGGGAATTAGTAATCAGTTGTTAATCAAAACTGATGCAAATTTACTGGTTGGCAAAAAGTTGAATACTAGGATTGGGAAACGCAGTGGTGATGGTAATTTTCCTAGATTTGCATCCTCAGATGCATCTTTGCGTAAGTCTTCTGTAGAATCGCGCAAAACCTGGTACAAAAGGTTATTCAGGTTATCCATAATTACGGAGTTTTTTCCTCCGGATTATGCTGCTACAGGACAGTTAATAGAAGAGTTGGTGCAAAATTTAGAGCACCAGGGGATAAGTATTGAAGTTTTTACAGGACAACCTGGCTACGCATTCGGAGTTTCTACTGCTCCATGTGTAGAACAAGTAGGTGAAATCCGCATCAGAAGATCGCGCAGTGCTAGACTTTGGTCTGGGCGAGTTCGAGGCAAAGCGATGAATGGAGTCTTGTTTACACTACGTGCTGCTCTCCATTTAATCAAAAATGCTCGTCGCCATGATGTCTTTTTGTTGACTTCAGCGCCACCATTTTTGCCCATTGTCGGATATCTAGTTCATCTATTTTTTGGAGTTTCTTATGTTTGCTTAATTTATGACATTTATCCAGACATTGCGATCGCTCTCGGTGTAGTTCCTCACAAACACTGGCTGGCAAAGTTTTGGCGAGGTATCAACAAAAAGATTTGGCAAAAATCTCAAGGGATTATCGTACTGAGTCCAGCGATGAAGCAACGGGTGATCGCCAATTGTCCAGAGGTGGCTGATAAAGTGTCCGTAATTCATAGTTGGGGAGATCCTGACTTGATTAGACCAATTGCCAAAGAAGATAACTGGTTTGCGAAGAAATATAACTTAGTCAACAAATTTACCGTACTTTATTCTGGTAACATGGGTCGATGTCATGACATGGATACCATCTTACACGCAGCCAAACAACTGCAAGATGAGCCAATTCAGTTCGTCTGTATTGGTGGTGGGCCAAAACAAGAAGGGTTTATTCGGGAGGTAAATCAATTAGGACTGAGCAATTTCCTGTTTTTACCGTACCAAGATAAAGAAATACTGCCCTATTCCCTAACAGCTTGTGATTTATCTCTAGTGAGTGTGGAAGCTGGGATGGATAGTTTGGTTGCGCCTAGCAAGCTTTATCCAGCTTTAGCAACAGGTAGACCTGTGGCAGTTGTTTGTTCAGAGTATTCATACTTAAACCAGCTAATTACCGAGGCAAAATGCGGTGCTTGTTTAGAAAATGGAGACAGTTATGGCTTGGCAGAATTTATTCGCTTGCTCAATAGCGATCGCCAATTAGCGGAACGCATGGGCAAAGCAGCCCGTCAGTATTTGCAGTCAAACTTTACGCCAGAAATCATAGCCAAAGAATATTTGAGGGTTCTACATCAGGCAGTTTCTTAAATTTTGTGTCTGAAACTTGTAACAATTTGAACAAAGAATGCGGCAGATACAAACCTTGAATCCTAGGCTAAATCTAGCTTTCTGAATTTTGAATTCACGGCCGTACTAGTTGGTAATCAACAGCAGTCAAAGCTGTTCGTCATGTATCACCAAGATTCAGAAATTTTAGCTTGAGAAATTGAATAACTAGTTGTTGATAGAGGAGTTGGGCTTCGATGGTCTTTTTGATCTCAGTCTTTCCCACGCAACCTTCTTGTGATCTGTTTTTATTTACTGATACAGGAGGCCGAAGTGCAGAGAAGGTGTGACCGAAATCGTAAACGTTCTAAGCGACGAGCTATATATTGTCCAGTGCATGGCTGCTACATTGAGAGCATGAGTCAAAAATATAGTTTATTTGCTGAGAAAGCTGGACAGCTACAGCAACGGGGGGTGAAGCGCCGGGACGCCTTAATGTTGGTAGCGGCAAAAACCGCAGTTCCTTTAGGAGGTGAGTGGCTGGAGGCGTTTTGGTGTCAGGAATGCCAAAAAACAACCTGGTATCACGTCCATAAACATGAATCTAGTTATGAATTGTCAGTAGCACCAGCAGAACTTTGGCAGCAGGCTACAGGAGTAGCTCATCCAGAGGGCAATCCTACTGTAGGAGAATTTACTCGCAGACAGGCCCGGATGCTTAATTACAAATGTATTCAGGATTTTAAGTTTATCAATTAATCAGTGGTTGAAAGGGAACGGGGAAAATTAGGGATGCTGATCAGTTAACCTAATAGCTGAGGGGCTAGATAATAATGCCATGTACCAAACCGATCCACCACTTTCCCCAAAAGAATATCTGCCTACTATGTATGATCTTCCTAGCGAAGATTCTGAGGAACCTGGCTTGCCTGATGAATTTCACATTTTACAACCACAACTGCTACGTGAAACTTTTTGTCCACCGACGCACCCAACAGAGCAGATATTCACGGCCACTGACCTGAACCTCTATTATGATGTTCGTCATCCACTTTGGTACAAACGTCCAGATTGGTTTGCGGTGATGGGTGTTTCGAGATTGTATGAACAACAAGATTTACGTTTGAGCTATGTGGTTTGGCAAGAAGGAGTAGATCCATTTGTAGTGGTAGAGTTGCTTTCGCCGGGAACTGAGAAGGAGGATTTGGGTGATACTCTCAGGAATGTCAACCAACCCCCAACTAAATGGCAAGTATATGAGCAAATTTTACGTGTTCCCTACTATATTGTTTTTGACCGCTATACCAATCAATTGCGAGCATTTCAACTAATTGCCGATCGCTATGGTGAAATTGACTTAGATACTTCTAAAATTTGGATGCCAAGTCTACAACTGGGCTTAGGACTTTGGCAAGGAAGTTATCAGGGGATTGAGCGGTTATGGTTGCGTTGTTATGATCATACTGGTCAGTGGTTACCAACGCTGCGAGAGTTGCAGCAACAAGAACGGGCTAGGACAGAACAAGCACAGTTGCAACTAAAACAAACACAATTACAACTCCAACAAGAACGGGCTAGAGCAGAAAAGTTAGCTGCACAATTGAGAGCAATGGGTATTGATCCAGAAAATAGTTGAGGCGATCGCTTCTTGCTAAATTAGATACAGCTTATTTTCCCAAGCAGATTTAATTAAGTAAGGAAACCTCATGAAAAAAGCTCTTATTTGCGGCATCTCAGGACAGGATGGAGCTTACTTAGCACAGTTGCTGCTCAATCAAGGTTACACCGTCTGTGGTACTTCACGAGATGCTCAAATTTCCTCCTTCCACAACTTGCTACACCTGGGTATCCGTGATCAGGTGAAGCTAGAATCAATGGCGCTCAATGACTTTCGTAGCGTCTTACAGGTACTGACAAAAATTCAGCCAGATGAAATCTACAATTTAGCCGGACAGAGTTCAGTCGGTCTGTCTTTTGAACAACCAGTAGAAACTCTAGAAAGTATCACTACTGGTACTCTCAATTTACTGGAAGCAATTCGTTTTTTAGGTGTTCCCATCAAATTTTACAATGCTGGCTCTAGTGAATGCTTTGGCGACACTGGTGAAACAGCTGCCACAGAAACCACGCCATTTCGCCCCAGAAGCCCCTACGCAGTAGCTAAAGCTGCTGCTTTTTGGGAAGTGGCTAACTACCGAGAAGCTTATAATTTGTTTGCCTGTTCTGGTATTTTATTTAACCATGAATCACCTCTGCGTCCAGAACGATTTGTGACTCAAAAAATTGTCACTGGCGCTTGTCGCATCGCTCAAGGTAGTCCAGAAAAGCTGTTTTTAGGAAATATGCAAATTCAGCGTGACTGGGGTTGGGCACCAGAATATGTGGAGGCCATGTATTTAATGCTGCAACAAGACCAACCTGATGATTATGTGATTGCTACAGGAGAAAGCAGTTCATTGGCAGAATTTGTCGCCGCAGCATTTGCAGCCGTGAATTTAGATTGGCAAGAACATGTGGTGATAGATAATAGCCTACTCAGACCTACAGATTTAGCAGTAGGTAGAGGTAATCCAGTTAAAGTAAAAAACAAACTGGGATGGCAAGCGAAATACAAAATGCCAGATGTCGTACAAATGATGATTGAAACAAAGTTAGCTCATGCAATTAAAGAAAAATAATATGAAAAACACCATTTCCCAACCAGAACTGGTGATTGAGGCCGGACGGACAGAAAAGCAATATTGGAAAGATTTATGGCGCTATCGGGAATTATTTTATTTCTTAGCATGGCGAGATATTTTAGTACGATATAAGCAAACAGCAATTGGGATTGTTTGGGCACTAATTCGACCATTTTTGACAATGGTAGTGTTTACAGTTGTATTTGGACAGTTGGCAAAACTCCCCTCCCAGGGGGCGCCCTATCCAATTCTGGTTTTTTCCGCGATGTTACCCTGGCAATTCTTCTCTAATTCTCTTTCGGAGTGCAGTAACAGTTTAATTACCAATTCCAACTTAATTTCTAAAGTCTATTTTCCTCGCCTCATAGTGCCTACTAGTGCGGTGGTAGTGAGTTTTGTAGACTTTTTGATTTCGGGAATGATTTTGTTGGGATTAATGGCATGGTATAACTTTGTTCCTAGTTGGCGAATTGTCACACTACCCTTGTTTATTGCGATCGCCTTTGCAGCTTCAATGGGAGCGGGGTTGTGGTTAGCCTCTTTGAATGTGAAGTACAGAGATTTCCGTTATATTGTGCCGTTTATTGTGCAATTTGGTCTGTATATTTCACCTGTGGGCTTTAGTAGCAGCGTTGTACCAGATCAGTGGCGATTACTCTACTCTTTGAACCCAATTGTGGGGGTAATTGATGGTTTTCGTTGGGCAATTTTAGGCGGTGAATCTCATATATATTTACCAGGTTTTATACTGTCGTTAGCATTGGTATTCTGGCTCTGCACAACTGGAATTTGGTATTTTCGTAAGATGGAGAGGACATTTGCAGATGTGATTTAAAGAGGTAAATTTAAAACAAATCCAGGTAATACCGACTCTCCCGACAAAGTAACTGGGAACTTCACAATTTCTACTGTTTGGTTAGGGCGGTAAATTTCCACCTCCTCATCTTGAGGATTAAGCAGCCAACCAAGGCGTAATCCACTATTAAGGTATTCTTGCATTTTCTCTTGTAGTGGTTTGAGGGCATCTGTGCGTGACCTTAACTCAATGACAAAATCAGGGCAAATCGGCGGGAATTTCTCTTGTTCTTCTGCGGTCAGACTTGCCCAACGATTTAATTTTATCCAAGCTGCGTCAGGAGAGCGATCGCCACCTTGAGGTAGTTTAAAAACTGTCGAGGAACTAAAAACCTTACCCAACCCTGTTTGCTGGTTCCATAACCACACCAAACCAATTAAACCTGCTTCGCGGTTTCCACTAGTTCCCCCTACGGGTGGCATAATTACTAATTCTCCCTTGGCTGTTCTCTCTAGTTGTAACTCTCTATTCGATTGACACAAGCGATAAAATTGCTCATCTGTGAATTCTACTGTCTCTAAGTTGAGGACAACAGGCATGATTGCAATTGAGTCAGGCATACTTCAACTCTTTGACTAACCACAGTATTATGTTACTTTGCTAGACTGGAAGTTGAGATGAGATTTTGCTCAAGAGCGTAGACGCGTGGCGGCTAGTCGTCAGATATCCCAACTCCTGACTCTAAAATAAAATAAACCCTCGACCATCAGTGCTATGTACCAGACTGATCCGCCGCGTCCTCCCAGCGAAGTCATGCCGATGATGTACGATCTGCCAAGTGAAGACCCACAGGATTTAGACACACCGGAGATGGTTCATCCCCGTCCCCCTTGGGAAACGATGCCTACCATGTATGATCTTCCTAGTGAAGACCCAGAGGAGCCTGGTTTGCCGGACGAATTCCACGACTTCCAACCCCAATTACTGCGGGAAACCTGTAAACCCCCAAATTATCCAATTGGGGAAATGTTCATTGGTACAGATTTAAATCTGTATTACGATGCTCGGAATCGGCTATGGCACAAAAGACCGGATTGGTTTTTGGTGCTGGGTGTATCTCGCGCCCAACAACAACAAGACATGCGCCTCAGCTATGTTGTTTGGCAAGAGGGCAAAGCACCGTTTTTAGTAGTAGAATTACTTTCGCCAGGTACGGAAGCCGACGATTTGGGGCAAACCCTCAGAGAGTCCAACAAACCACCCACAAAATGGCAAGTTTATGAACAACATTTACGCATTCCCTATTACGTTGTCTTTGACCGCTACCAAAATCAATTGCGGGTGTTTCAAATAGTAGGAACACAATATCAAGCAATGGCAGTGCCAACACAAAAGTTTTGGTTTGAGGAATTGCAATTAGGATTAGGAGTTTGGCAAGGGAGCTACCAACAAACAGAGGGTTTATGGCTACGTTGGTATGATGTTACAGGTAACTGGATTTTGACACCAGAAGAACAAGTCCAGCAGGAACGCCAACGAGCGGAAATACTGGCTGAGAGATTGCGATCGCTGGGGATAGATCCAGATAATTTATAAGTAGGGATTGTAAAGTTTCATGTCTGATTCATCTCTCTATGAACAAGATTTTTTGGCTTGGTTAGCCCAACAGCAATCAGCCTTAGCTAGTCGAAATGTTAACGCTTTAGACTGGGAAAACTTGGCAGAAGAGTTAGATGCTATGGGCAGTCGGGAAAAAAATGAGTTAAAAAACCGCTTGGTGATCTTATTAGCTCATTTACTAAAGTGGCAATATCAGCCTACAAAACGATCCATTAGTTGGTTTACCACTATCGCTAACCAACGTGATGATTTGCAAGATTTATTACAAGAGAAACCTAGTCTACATCAATACATTCCTGAAATTCTGCCAAAAGCCTATCGCAATGCTCGTCGGGAAGCATCAGCAGAGACAGGAATTAGGTTAGCTACTTTTTTAGATACTTGTCCTTACACCATAGAAGAAATTTTGCATCCTGAATTTTTGTGCAATACCACAGATGATTTTGAGAAAGCAATATCTGAGTAAGTAACTGTTAGGAACCGCATACATCAGCAGCAATAAAAATCTAGCGATCGCCTAGCAGTTGATTTGTGCTTTCCTCTTTATTATTCCGCGAATTTAATTATTATTAACTAATAACTGAAAAGCTAATGTCTGACACTATTATTCGAGTAGAAAATCTCAGTAAAAAATATATTATTGGTCATCACCAAGAAGAGAGTTACAACGCCTTAAGAGATATTATTAGCAATAAAGTTAAGTCAATTGGTAGTTTTATTAAAAATCCTAGAGCTAAAATTCAAAATTCCCAACAAGAATTCTGGGCACTTCACGATGTTTCCTTTGAGATCAAACAAGGTGAGAGAGTAGGCATCATTGGGCGTAATGGGGCTGGAAAATCTACACTGCTCAAAATTTTAAGCCGGATTACCGAACCAACAAAGGGACGCATCAAAATTAACGGTAGAGTTGCTAGTTTGTTGGAAGTAGGTACAGGGTTTCATCCAGAATTGACAGGTCAGGAAAACATCTATCTCAATGGCGCAATTTTGGGAATGAGTAAGGAGGAAATTGAACGCAAGTTTGATGAAATAGTAGCTTTTGCAGAAGTAGAGAAGTTTTTAGATACGCCAGTGAAGCGTTATTCATCAGGTATGTATGTGCGTTTGGCATTTGCAGTTGCAGCACATTTAGAGCCAGAAATCTTAATTGTGGATGAAGTTTTGGCTGTGGGGGATGTCCAGTTTCAAAAGAAGTGTTTGGGGAAGATGGAGGATGTTGCAAAAGAGGGCAGAACAGTAATTTTTGTCAGTCATCAAATGAGTGCGATTGAATCATTATGCACTCGTGGAATTCTGTTGCAATCAGGAAGTTTATATTTAGATAGTAGCGCTCAAGCAGCTATAAATTTATATTTGGCACAAGCGTATAGTTTAGCAAAAGATATACCTCTTGATGAGAGGAAAGAACGTAGTGGCTCTGGCAAAATTAGAGCATCTAGTTTTCAAATATTAGATGCACAAAGCAATACAGTCTCTTCATTACAATCTGGCAAAGATTACACTTTTAAAATTGAATACCTAAATCAAACCCAAGAACCACTTAATAATGTAGTTATTAGTCTTGACATATTTGACGAACATAATCATAGAGTTTTATTATTCAGAACTAATTTCACCAATAGTAATTTAAATCTAGATAATCAATCTGGATATATTCTTTGTAACATAGAAAATCTACCACTAGCCAATGGCTCTTATAGGCTGGCTATATTTATTTCACATGCCGATGCGGAAACACTAGATTATATTCAAGATGCTGCGAATATAACCGTTGATGGAGGGGATTTCTTTGCTACAGGTAGTCAAGGAATGCCAAGCCATTGCAAGATATTAGCCAAAGCTAAATGGTCTACAGTTTCCAGTGAAAAAATCGCTGCATTTAATTCTTAATATTATGACTATATTAACTCCTGTCAGCTTATTCATCTTTAACCGCCCTGACTTAACAGAAAAAGTATTTGCTGCTATTGCCCAAGTAAAACCTAAAAAACTCCTGGTAATTGCTGATGGACCACGCTTTAAAGAAGAAGAAGAAAAGTGTTTAAAAACAAGGGAAGTAATTAAAGCTGTAGATTGGGATTGTGAAGTATTAACTAATTTTTCCGAGATCAATCTAGGCTGTAAACATCGAGTAGCTAGTGGTTTAGATTGGGTATTTTCTCAAGTTAATGAAGCCATAATCTTAGAAGATGACTGTTTACCTGCACAGTCTTTCTTCTATTTCTGTCAGACTTTATTGGAAAAATATCGAGATGACGAAAGAATAATGCACATAGCAGGAACTAATCATCAAGATGGTCAGAAGAGAACTGAATATAGTTATTTCTTTTCCAAAATTCCTCATATTTGGGGTTGGGCAACTTGGAAAAGAGCTTGGCAGCACTATGATTTACATATGAAGAGTTGGCAAGATTTTAAGAATTCAGGACTGATGAAATTAGTTACTGAAGATATTTATGAAGAGAGATACTGGACAGGTATTTTTGATTTAATGACATCAGAAAATGCCATTAATACATGGGACTATATGTGGGGTTATGCTTGTCTAAGTCAAAATGGTTTAGCAATACTTCCAAGTTCAAATCTGATTTCTAACATAGGGTTTCGGGAAGATGCTACTAATACTAAAGGTACAAGTTCATTAGCTAACTTACCTATTGAAGATATCTACGACATTAAACATCCACCATTTATAGTGAGAAATAAGATTGCTGATCAGTATACCTTCGACTTTGAATATGGTGGTATGCACATGAGAAAACAAGATAATTTTTGGTTTAAAGTATGGCAGCAATTCTTAATATTAAAGCATTTAATTAAGAAAGCTATATTATCTTTTTTTATGTCAAAAATAACAGCTAAACCAATCTTCTTATTACTAATTTTTTTTAAACAGCAAAATTTTATGTTTT
Source organism: Goleter apudmare HA4340-LM2 (assembly GCA_019359495.1). Taxonomy (GTDB): domain Bacteria; phylum Cyanobacteriota; class Cyanobacteriia; order Cyanobacteriales; family Nostocaceae; genus Goleter; species Goleter apudmare. The sequence goes on along the minus strand of JAHHHF010000073.1, from coordinate 46,200 downwards.
TTCATGATTTAAGTAAATATTGGGCGAGGCAAATACTTGATTGGTTAGCCTCACCACGAGTTACTAAGTTCCATGGTGAATTATTTTTTAGATTAATTAGTAGACGTAAAAATAATTATCAAAAATTTGTTAGCCAGCAAATAAATTTAACTAAAATCGAAAAAGTTTTAGTAGTGCAACTAGACGCTATTGGTGATGTAGTTATTTCTACGCCATTTTTAAGAGAGTTACGTCGCAACCTACCTCATGCTTGGATTACTTTGATAGTCCAGCCATCTGTAGTTAATTTAGTTGAGTTATGTCCATACGTTAATGAAGTTTTAACTTACAAGCTAATTTATGGACGCTTTAGTCGGTTACGTAACCGTTGGCGGGAAATAAAATTTGCCCGCCAATATTTGTGGTCAAAATACTTTGATTTTGCTATTATTCCCCGTTGTGGTATAGATTTTTATAATGCTACTTTTCTTGCTTATTTTAGTGGAGCTAGTTTACGAGTGGGTTACTCAGAAAAGCTCAATCAACAAAAGCAAGAGTTGAATCAAGATTATGATTATTTATTCACTCATTTTGTGGCGATCGCAGAAGTTAAACATGAAGTAGAGAGAAATTTAGATGTTATCAAATTCTTAGGTGGTAAAGTTGAGGATGATTTTCTAGAATGCTGGACTAGCCCAGAAGATATAGCATTTGCTAGCCAGGTTTTATCTATCAATAATATTGATGACGATCATAATTTAGTTGTCTTCGCTCCAGGTGCAAGTGCGCGTAAAAGAATGTGGCCTATTGCCAACTTTATTGAGTTGGGTATTTGGTTGCAACAGGAATATAGTTTACGTATCCTAGCTATTGGAGGGACTGGTGAAGAAAAATTAGGTTTAGAACTAGAAAATGCGCTTGGTAATTCTGTAATTAATGTGATTGGTAAAACGACTCTCCGGCAGACACTTGCACTCATAAAAAGTAGCCGTTTGGTGGTAAGCAACGATTCATCACCAATTCATTTTGCCTCAGCATGTAGAGTTCCTGTTGTAGAAATCTCTTGTCATCCCCAGAGCGGATTACCCGAACATGAAAATTCTCCTAAGCGTTTTTCTCCGTGGGGTGTACCAAATATAGTACTTCAGCCGCAGGCTTTATCTCACAGTTGCCAAGAATGTTGTACTTATGATGAACCTCACTGCATTATGAATATTAGTGTTGAAGAAGTTAAAAAAGCAGTTGCAACTTTGTACTGCCAACAAAAGCCAGATTTTCTTAAAAAGCTAGGTTGCTAAGTCATCTGATTTGATGTGTTAGCTGTACTCATAGACAATTATTAAATACAAATGATGTTGATTATTATAGGAAATCAATATGCAATCTAAATTAAAATTAGAAAAACCTTTAGAAGAAGATTTAATTACACATGAGCATCTCAGTTATTTGGTGCAAAAGGGTATTCAGGAACACCAGTCCACAGTTGAATTATTAACTAATTTTTCCTCCCTCATATTAGAGTTAGGTAATCTCATGATTTCCACCTTCAAGCAAGGCAAGAAGGTGATTTTAATGGGTAATGGTGGTAGTGCTGCTGATGCTCAACATATAGCGGCTGAATTGGTGGGGAGATTTTATCGGGAAAGGTCTGGATTAGCAGCAATTGCTTTAACCACTGATACTTCTATTTTGACCTCTGTTAGCAATGACTATGGTTATGATGCTGTTTTTAGTCGTCAGGTTGAAGCTTTGGCTCAACCTGGGGATTTAGTCATTGGTATATCTACCTCTGGAAAAAGTCAAAATGTCCTATTGGCTTTAGAAGTTGCTTCTCAACATGGTTGTGTGACAGCAGCATTATTGGGGAAAGATGGTGGCTCGATCAAAGATAATGTGGATATTGCTTTAATTGTTCCTTCAAATAACACGGCTCGAATACAGGAAGTACATATTTTAATTGGTCATTTACTTTGTGAAATTGTAGATTCTGTATTTTCTATTTAATTTTCCGCTTGACAATATTGTCATATTCGACCTTTCATTAGTGCTATCCTCAAAACTAATAACGCTAAAAAAGTGCTGAAATTTTTAAATAAAACCTCAACGCAATTTTTAATTCAAGAGAAGTTCCCAGAGATGGAAGTTGCTGTAATCGGCGATTTAATGCTTGATCGCTACCTTTGGGGTAAGGTATCTCGAATTTCACCGGAAGCTCCTGTCCCAGTAGTACAAATTGAACAAAAAACAGTCTGTTTAGGTGGAGCGGGTAATGTCGCCTGCAATTTGGCTGCTTTGGGTTGTCAAGTGTTTTTAGCTGGCGTAATTGGTGCAGATTTAGAAGCCAATCTTCTGATTCAGGAAATGCAACGCTTAAATCTAATTACAGATGGGCTAGTTGTTGATTCAACTCGACCAACTACTGTAAAAACTAGGGTAATTGGTAAATCACAACAAGTTGTGCGATTAGATGAGGAATCAACTGCATTTATTAATGAAGATATTGAAAAACGTCTTTTAGATTATAGTTTGTCCCTTTTAGAACATGTAAATATTGTGATTTTATCTGACTATAAAAAAGGAGTGTTAACTGATAATTTTTTAATGACATTTTTGCACAAAGCCAATCTCATGCAGGTTCCTGTTTTAGTTGATCCTAAGCGTCAAGACTATACTGTTTACACTGGCGCAACAGCCATTACTCCCAATCGTTCTGAATCTGAACTAGCTCTTAATCGCTCCTTAGTAAGCGATCAAGATTTTGAAATTGCTGCTTTAGAATTACAAAGGAAATATGCTCTTGAAGCAGTTTTAATTACTCGTAGTGAACAGGGAATGACATTGCTGCATGATACAAATTTATCTCACTTACCCGCTTCATCTAGGGAGGTGTTTGATGTCTCTGGAGCCGGTGACTGTGTGATTGCAACATTAGCAGCTGCATTATCTGCTGGTTTATCTTGGGCTGAAGCTGCTGAATTAGCAAATTTGAGTGCTGGTATAACTATCCAAAAAGTTGGAACTGCACCTGTGAGAGTAGAAGAATTGCTGCAAGTCTTAGAACAGGAGGGAATTGCTTCTGCTAATAGTAAAGTATTGGAAGTGTCTGAGCTGATGAGACGTGTAGCTATTTGGCGTGCTGAAGGAAAGATTATTGCATTTACCAATGGTTGCTTTGATTTGCTACATGTAGGACATGTGAGCTATCTTGATCAGGCTAAAGCCATGGCAGATGTTTTGATAGTTGGTTTGAATACAGATTCATCTGTGAAACGCTTGAAAGGTGCAGAGCGTCCAATTATTCCAGAATTTGATCGTGCCAGAGTTTTAGCTGCGCTCAGTTCTGTGAGTGCTGTGGTTCTATTTGATGAAGATACACCAATTGAATTGATTCAGTCTATCAAACCGGATCTTTTGATTAAAGGGGCTGATTATCAAGGGAAAGAAGTTATAGGGGCAGAATTTGTACGTTCTTATCAAGGACGGGTAGAATTAATTCCGCTTGTTGAGGATAGATCTACTACAAATATTGTGAAAAAACTACGTAGAACTTCATCCTATGCAATTTAAACTGCATTACTTGTTTATATGAGAAAAGCTTTGTTTCTTGATCGAGACGGTGTGATCAACAAAGAAGTAAATTATCTGTATAAAATTCAAAATTTTGAATTTATAGCAGGCATTTTTGAAACTTGTAAGTTTTTTCAACAGAGAAATTATTTGTTGATTGTAGTTACTAACCAATCAGGCATTGCGCGCAATTTTTATTCTGAAGAGGACTTCATAATTCTGAATGATTGGATGCTTCATGAGTTCGAGAAACAAGCAGTTAAAATTAGTAAAGTATATTATTCACCATTTCATCCCAAGTATGGCATTGGTAAATATCAACAAGATTCTTGGTGTCGGAAACCAAATCCTGGAATGTTAATTCAAGCTAGGGATGAGTTTAATATTAATTTCTGTGAGTCTATATTAGTGGGTGACAAGGAAAGTGATATTGAAGCTGGTTTGAATGCTGGTGTCAAGCTGAATATCTTGGTGCGTTCTGGTCACAAAGTTAATGAAGGTTCTACGAAAGCAAACGCAATTATTGATTCAATCGTTGATTTGCCTAATTGTGTTCATAGTTTTGGTTTTATTAATTATTTTTGATGGGTTTAAGAGTTATTAGCTAATAATTAAATTAGCGATCGCTCTTACAAAATAGTATTTAAAAGCATCAGCTAAACAGTAATGAAGTAATGGTAACTCCACAATTTTTGCTGTTAACAAAAATCTAATTGTTCGCAAATAATCATGATGAAAAAACTGTTAATTACTGGCTCTTCGGGGTTAATTGGTTCAGAAGTATGCTTGCATTTTGCTGCTTTGGGTTGGCAAATTCACGGTGTTGACAATAATCAAAGAGCAGTTTTCTTTGGAACACAAGGAGATACTCGCTGGAACCAATGCAGGTTGCAGTCTTTAATCAAAGGCTTTGTGCATCATGAAATAGATATTCGGAATCGCCAAGGTATATTAGACCTGATTGATAGTTTACGCCCAGATGCGATCGTCCATACCGCCGCCCAACCTAGCCATGACCTCGCAGCAAAAATCCCCTTTGATGACTTTGACACCAATGCTGTGGGGACTTTAAACCTTTTAGAAGCAACTCGCCAATCTGTACCTGAAGCCCCTTTTGTTCATCTCTCCACAAATAAAGTCTATGGTGATGCTCCTAATGAAATCCCTATGTTGGAGTTAGATACCCGTTGGGATTATGCTGACCCCAATTATGAACATGGCATTCCAGAAACCTTCCGCATTGACCAATCTAAACATTCAATTTTTGGTGCTTCTAAAGTTGCAGCTGATGTCATGGTACAGGAATATGGGCGCTATTTTGGGCTGAAAACTTGTTGTTTGCGTGGAGGTTGTTTAACAGGCCCAAACCATTCTGGAGTGGAACTACACGGGTTTCTGAGCTATTTAGTTAAGTCCAACTTAGAAGGACGCACTTATAAAATTTTTGGTTATAAAGGTAAGCAAGTTCGAGACAATATTCACTCCTATGATGTAGCTCGTTTCATAGAAGAGTTTATCGCTAATCCTCGTTCTGGAGAAGTTTATAACCTAGGAGGCGGTAAAAACAATACTTGCTCAATTTTACAAGCTTTTGAAATAGTTGCTTCTCTTTCCGGTAAGCAAATGCTATATGAATATATAGACAAAAACCGCGAGGGCGATCACATCTGTTATTACAGCGATTTACGCAAGATGCAACAGCATTATCCCCAATGGTCAATTACTAAATCATTGACAGAAATATTTGCAGAAATTACTGCATCATGGCAATTACGATTGCAATAATTCATCAATTTAAACCTTGAAAGGCGAAAATCAGATTATGAATCGAATTGCTATTCGCTGTTTGAATAAGCTCAGATATATCTATTCAAACAAGTATCCTAGCCCGATGTCTATCAATATTGCTGATAGCGATTTTTTTCATTATCACTATCAAGGTCAACAAGCTGGTAACTACATCAAGGAACTGTTAATTCGCAATCAACCATGCATGATTTCCCGCCTGGGTTCTACTGAATTGTCTGCTATTATTACATACGTAAATATCCTTAATTCTAAGAATATTTTAAGTAGCTCTCTTCTATATATACAAGGAAAGATTGGTTTTTTTTGGTGGGATGAGTCTGTGATTCATGCTATGTGTAATGCTTCAGGTTTTTTCCCGGCAGATAGGAAGTTTTTGTATAAATTTGGTGAACAAATGATCCAAGATATTCAAAGCGTTGATGTTCTTGGTTCATGGCTCGATGGTGAAAACCTAATCAGCCACTTTATGAAGAAGGCTATTCGAGTACCTCTAGTAGATTTAGAACCTTACTACCATCTACACCCTTGGTCTGAGGTTTTGCAGGGTAAAACTGTATTAGTAATACATCCTTTTGAACACAGTATTCAAAGTCAATACAAAAAGAGAAAACTCTTATTTAAAAAAGCAGAAATTTTGCCTGATTTTGAGTTGAAAACTATCAAAGCAGTCCAATCAATTGCTGGCACTCATGCCAATTTCAATAACTGGTTTGATGCACTTAACTACATGTGTGAACAAATAGCGAATACCCAATTTGATGTTGCAATTATTGGTGCAGGTGCTTATGGCTTACCTCTAGCAGCTTTTGTGAAAAAGCTGGGTAAAAAAGCTATTCATTTAGGTGGTGCAACTCAAATCCTGTTTGGTATTCGAGGTGCTAGATGGGATGAGCGTCCTTTCTTTCAGAATTTGTTTAATGAACATTGGGTACGCCCTCTACCATCAGAAACTCCCCAGAATTTCACTAGTGTGGAAAATGGATGCTATTGGTAAATACAAAATACTTTCTTGCTATTGACAAATAATAATGATAACACTGAGTAAACTGGACAATTATCTGCCTAGACTGTTGTTAGTTAGTGAAGTTTCTCTAAGTCAAGAAGGTACGGGAATTAATCGTACTCTTGTTAACCTTTTAGAGGACTATCCTATTGATCACTTTATGCTTTACACATCAGATCAAAGTTTGCAAGAACAACAGACTGCGCCTCGGTTCCAGAAAAATGTTACTAATTTTCCAGCTAGATTTTTTCCCTATTTACAAAATCGCTTAGGTGCTTGGTTAAATCCCATTTTAGAAAAGTGTAACTATCAATTACTGGACTGGCTATCTTTAGCTAACTCCCAACAAATTGCTGATTTTTCCCCAGAAGTTATTTTAATTTGCCCTAACACTCCTTTAGGATTACTGATGGGATATAAAGTAACTCAGGATTTTGATGTTCCCTTCCTCATCTATTTTATGGATGATTGGGTAGCCCAGGATAATACTTCCTGGGTGACTGGCAATGTGCAGTTAGCTTGTAGTTCTATATTAAAGAAAGCGGCAGGTTGGTTGATGATTAGCCAACAATTAGAGAAAGATTTAGCACAGAGATATAATGTATCACCTAAGCGATCGCTAATTGTTCACAATCCAGTAGATTTATCTAACAAGACATTTCCTAACTTTCCATCTGAAACAGGAAAAACCTTTAAGGTGGTTTATGCAGGTTCAATCTGGCCTATGCACCATGACGCCATAGCAGTAATAGCACAAGCCATTTACGAACTGAGACATGATGGCATAGACATTGAATTAGTACTCCATACAGGGCTAAATTATTGGCAAGCCTACAAAGAAAACTGGGAAGCGTGGGAAGTTAACTATGGTTCTCTAATTCCTTATCAAGAACTTAATCAGTATTTACAACGGGCTAATTTGTTATTGGTAGCCTCCTCTTTTTTACCAGAATATGCTCATGTAACTCGTTCATCAGTGCAAACTAAAATAACAGATTACATGGCTGCTGGTAGACCTATAATTAGCTGTGGGCCAAGTTATGCAGCCAATAATATTTTTATCAAACAATGGAACTGTGGATTTGTTTGTGAAACCAATACAATTCCTGAAGTCAAACAAATATTACTAACGCAAATGATAAGGAAAAGCTTAGGTGAAACTGTAGCTAAAATAGCTTTTGATGTCCTCAAAAATCATTTTGATAAGTCTAAAGTTAACAGCAAGCTTTATCAATTTATTGCAAACACTCGTGTTGCAAACGTGAACACAATATTAGGATTTTCAAACAAGAGATGGTAATGATTAACTTTCCTATTACATTAAAAGACTTACCCTTGCCTCCAGAAGGGAAAACAGGCTGGCCGTGGACAGAAGAATTTCTACCTTTAGCAGAAAAAATGCCAGATGGTTCAGCCTGGCCGCGCATTACTATTGTTTCTCCTAGCTACAACCAAGGACATCTAATCGAAGAGACTATCCGTTCAATCTTGCTTCAAGGCTATCCCAATCTTGAGTATATTATTGTTGACGGTGGTAGTACTGATCAGACATCTGAAGTTATTCAAAAATATCAAAAATATATCACCTATTGGGTTAATCATAAACCTACGACAGAAAATGAAGCTGTTCATAAAGTAAATCAAGGGTTCAAAAAATCTACAGGTGAAATTTGTGGTTATCTCAACACTGATGATTTATATCTTCCTGGGACATTAAAGTTTGTCGCAGAACATTTCGTTCAACATCCTCATCATGACTTTATCTGTGCTCAAACTACTTTTATAGATGGTGAATCAAAACCTATTAAGGGCTTTGAAGAACTTTTTATGGTTGAAATTAACCATATAACCATGACTGAAGAATGTCACATCGCTCAACAATCTACTTTTTTTCGAGCGAATACTTTTGAAAAAATAGGATATTTTAATGAAAACTTTATTTATTGTTTTGACTATGAATTTTGGCTCAGAGCTTTTATTGCAGGACTAAATTTTGAAGCGAGTCGCCAAGTAATTTCTAAATATAGGCTACATACTACCAACAAAACTACAACTGCTTATAGCCTAGGAAAATTTGATCGGGATTTTGTCAATATTTATCAGTCATACTTATCTAATAAAGAACTGAAGCCCCTGTACAGAAAAGGAATTTATCGAGGTTTAGCAAAAGCATCTTGTTTATTGTTTGTTCATCTAGAGTCCAGCCAGAACATTCATACAGCTCGTCGTGCCTTTTTGCAGATTATCTTACAAAGACCTGGAATTTTGCTAGTTTCCTCGATCTGGCCTACTTTAATTGTAGCTACAATTCCAATTCAAGTCCGGGAACTTTGGCGAAAAATCAAACATAGTCGTTCAAAGCTGGTATCTTCGTTAGGGTAATAGCATATCGTATTCAAGACAAACTTATCCTCACAATAATATTGTCATCACTGGTATTTAAAAAGTGGTTAAAGTATTTCTTGTCTGCTCAGGTTTAGGCAATACAAATCGAGGTTATGAATCATTTACTCAAGAATGTTTTGATACCTTATCTCAAGATTCTAAATTGGATATTACCTTATTTAAAGGAGCAGGAAAAGCTGCTCAAAAGCAGATTGCTTTGTGGAACCTAAAACGAGACAGTTGGGCAGCAATTTATTTAGGTCAATTAATAGGTAAAGATGCTTATTATGTCGAGCAATTAACATTTACGCTGAGTCTGTTGCCACATATTTATCAACAGCAACCCGATGTCATTTATTTTAGTGACGGTATAGTAGGAAATATTCTCTGGCACTGGCGAAAAAGAACAGGGCTAGGTTATAAACTTTTGTTTTCTAATGGCGGGCCTCTGGCACCTCCATTTCATCGTTGGGATCATGTGCAACAGGTTGCACCCGTGCATCTCCAGACTGCTGTCAACGCAGGAGAAGCATTGGAAAAACAAAGCTTAGTACCTTACGGTATTAAATTAGATGCTCAATTGGAGATTTTATCTGCTGCTGAAAAAGCTAGTCTGCGGCGTAAATTAGGACTACCAGAAAATCTGGCAATTGTCTTATCGGTAGCAGCAATTAATAAGTCGCACAAACGCATGGATTATTTAATTCGTGAAATAGCTCAGTTACCAAAACGACGTCCTTATTTATTAATGTTAGGACAAATGGATGCAGAGTCATCAGAAATTATAGAGTTAGGCAATCAATTATTAGAGCCAAATCAAATTCAAATTAAAACTGTTACCGCTCATCAAGTTGCCGATTACTATCGAGTGGCAGATGTTTTTGTACTTCCTTCTTTATCAGAAGGATTACCAAGAGTATTGTTGGAGGCTATGTCTTATGGTTTACCGTGTCTGGCTCATGATTATGAAGTAACACGCTTTGTTCTTAAGGATGAAGGATATTTAGCAAACTTCCAAATTCCGGGTAATTTGGCAAATTTAATACAGCTTTGTTTAAAACAAACTGATAATAGTTCCAAGTATCGACGACATCAATTAGTGTATAAAAATTTTAGCTGGAGCCAACTACTTTCTACTTATGTAGACATGATTCATCGTTGTGTAGTTAATTAAATCTGGCAAATTAATAAATTAACTACTTTCATGATTTTAACTCTTAATGTGTGGCTAAGAGATAAATAAATTAGACCACTTAAGATTGATTATGTTTGGAAATTAAGATTTTATTCATCAAAATTATTAAAGAATATGAGCCAGATTAAGTTTAGCGTTATTATCCCGACTTATCATCGCAATGACTTACTAGCAAAATGCCTAAATTGCCTTGCGCCTGGTGTGCAAACATTACCTGCAAATCAGTATGAAGTCATTGTGAGTGACGATGGTTTCAAGACGACGGCTGAGGAGATGGTTCAGCAGCATTATCCTTGGGTAAAGTGGGTTGCAGGTCCACGTAAAGGCCCGGCTGCAAATCGTAATCATGGGGCGAAGTACGCCGAAGGTGAGTGGTTAGCTTTTACGGATGATGATTGTTTACCTGATCCTCAGTGGTTAGCAGCTTATGCTGAACTAATTATCAGCAAGGCTTCCTGTTCTATTTTAGAAGGTAGAGTATATGTTGACCGCCCGCAAAAGTCTTTAGCCGAACAGTCTCCTATCAATGAAGTTGGTGGCTATCTCTGGTCATGTAACTTTGCAATTGAACGACAGGTATTCGAGTCATTACAAGGCTTTGATGAACGCTTTCCTTATGCTGCAATGGAAGATGTAGATTTCAAATTCAGAATCAATGAAGCAAATTACCCAATTTATTTTGTAAGGAATGCAGCTATTTGTCATCCTTGGAGACGGCAAAATGGCTGGAAACAATTTAAACAACACCAAGAATCAACTTTTATATATTTATCCATACATCCGGAGGAATTAAATAGAATAAACTCCGTTTTTTATCTCAGACATGCTTTGGTCAGTTTTGTTAAACAAACTATACCTTTGGCAATTAAATTTAAGTTTTCTGGATTTGATTATTCACTGATGCATCATTTTACTTCTCTGCAAATGTTTTTTCAGCTTGCCTTCAACAAAAGAAATTAATTTTTATTTAGTTGGTTTGATTATTGATTATTGAGGAGATGAAAGTATGATACAGAATGATATAAATTTTGTAGGAAAAAAAACTAAAAGATAGACTTGTTGCTTCACCATGTCTAAAACTAGGAACTGGTTACGGCGGCGAAACCTGTAGAAATTTGATTTTAAAAAATAAAATCCAATATTTTGGAACTGATATGGTCTCAGGTATAGGTGTAGATTTTATAGCCAATTTTGAAGATTCTCCTGAGAAAGTCCGCTCTGTATTTACATCTATTGGTAAGTTTTCTACTATACTGGTACTCAATGTTTTAGAACATACTTTTAATCCTATTCAAGTTTTAGATAATGTTATTGAACTTCTTGAAACTGGTGGGATTTGTGTTGCTGTTACCCCTGTGTTATGGCCTTTGCATAATTATCCTGACGATTGTTGGCGAATCAATCCCAACTTTTACGAAGAATACTGTCGTCGTAAAAATCTCAATCTTCTAACTAACTACTTTGAATATATCAGATTTGCTAAAGTCAAAGATTTAACTGACTCAGAAAATAACTATCAATATCCTCAACCTTGGCATTTTAAGACTAGATATTCAACATTAGTTTCTAAATTCATTCATAAGTTATTTAATACTCATGGGCGATCTATGTTTTTTCCATCTCATGTAACTGTAGGATGTGTAATACAAAAATAAATGAAACCTCAAAATCTTGTAACTGTAATCATCCCAACATATAATTATGCTCACTATATCCAAGAAGCTATTGACAGTGTTCTAAATTCTAACTTTCCCCAAGAGGAGATTGAAATTATCGTAATTGATGATGGCTCTAAAGATAACACTTTTGATATAGTCGCTGCTTACGGAAGTCGAGTCAAATATATTTTTCAAGACAATGCGGGTAAGGCTTGGGCAACTAAGGTAGGCATAAATCATAGTCAAGGTAAATATATCTTTAATTTAGATGCTGATGATTTGTTTTTGCCTAATAAGATTTCAGAAGTTGTGAAAATATTTGAGAGTGACCCTGAGATGGTTCATGTGGCGCATCCAGCAATTTGTTGGCAGGTGGAAAAAGATGTAAAAACACCTGAACTACTTCCTCAAAATATATTAGGACACAAGCTTTATGGACGGGAATTATTGAGGTTTTTCTACACTCGCAATATTCTTTTTGGCGGTGGTTCAACTTTTGCTGGGCGTAGAGAGGCTTTGAGAAAGTTTTCTATCCCAAAACAAGTAGATATGTATATTGATGAGTACCTTGTGATGTGTACTTTGAATCAAGGTTATTCATACTTTATTAACTCTCCCTTGTCTATTTGGAGAATTCATGGAAATAATTTTTCTGATGCTTTTGACCCTAGTGTTTATGAAGTCAAAATGCGAAGAAGTTTTAACAGTATTGAGGCTGTATTGAATAATTTAGAGGGATTTGATCAATACATTTTCAGTTTATATTATTTAAAGTTAAAAATATTTAATATTGCTGTTAAAGAAAAATTAAATAATAAAAAATTTTCAGATATTGTAGATATGTGGTTATTTTTTATTACTCACTTTAACTTTCTTAGTAAAGATTATTTGAGAGTAATTAAGGCATATACACTGCTAAATAGGAGCGTACCGACGTCTGCACTCAATGTAATGAAACAAATGAAAGCAAGATTCACAATTTAAATTATTGAATTTATTTAGTATTTTTTTATAAAAATAAAACTATAGTGCTAATATTTACTCTCATTCCCCAACTGCCTCCTGCTATTGATGGTGTAGGAGACTATGCTCTTAACCTAGCTTGCCAACTCCGCAAGGACTGCAATATTCAAACTCATTTTATTGTAGGTAATCCAGAATGGTGTGGTGCGACAGAAATCGAGGGTTTTGCTGTGAGTCAGGTAAGCGATCGCTCTGCTGATGGCTTGCTCAGTGTATTATTAGGCGATCGCCCCTCTGCTGTCTTACTCCATTATGTTGGCTACGGTTATGCTCAACGAGGTTGTCCAGTCTGGTTGATTAAAGGTTTACAGCGTTGGAAAACTTTATTTCCACAGCAACCATTGATCACTATGTTTCACGAAATCTCAGCTTCAGGCCCACCCTGGACTAGTGCTTTTTGGTTATCGTCATTACAAAGAAGTTTAGCAGCCAGTTTAGCCCAATTGAGCGATCGCTGTCTGACTAGTAAACAACTTTACGCAGAAATAATTGCTAACATTAGCCGAGGTAAACATCCTCAAATTCCAGTACTACCTGTATTTTCTAATATAGGAGAACCAAAAGAATTACTACCTTTATCAAAACGTCAACAGCGCTTAGTTGTTTTTGGAAGTGTAGCCAACCGCATAAGAGTTTACCAAGAATCTCAAGCAGTTTTAGATTATGTTTGCCAAAAACTAAATATTCATGAAGTTTGGGACATAGGGAATCCTACTGGACTAAATCTATCTTCGAACACAAAAGTACCTATCCTAGAAATAGGAAAGCAACCTGCTGAAGAAGTGAGTGATATTCTGGCAGATTCTGTAGCTGCATTCTCGAACTATAACCCCGATTTTTTAGCCAAGTCAACTATTTTTGCCGCCTATTGTGCTCACAGATTACTACCTATTAACGCTAAAAGTAGTATCTCAATAGTCGATGGTATAGAAACAGGAAAGCATTATTGGATGCCTAATCCTCAAAGCAGTTATGAGCCAGGGGATAAATTGGATATGCAGGCGATCGCAGATTATGCTTATTCTTGGTATCAAACCCATAATTTGTCAAATCATGCGAGCCTATTTGCTGCCAAGCTACTAGAAGTTAGTCATACATAATCTAGTTATTAAGCAGTAGAAATTATGTATTTTTTTAATCTCCATGATGTCATATAAAATATTACCTTATCTTAAGGAGCTTATTTGTAGTGTTGTCAGAAATTGATGTTTCTATACCCGTGTTTATCCTGCATTGGAACTGTCCTGAAGAATGCTTAAAAACCTTACAGTGTTTTCTAGATCAGGATTTACCTCTTGAAATTTCAGTAATAGATAATGCCTCAAATCCAAATCAACTGCAAATTCTGAAACAGCACCTGCCTGCTAACGTTAAACTAGTGCTCCTTTCAGAAAATAAAGGTTGGGGCGGTGGCTTTAATATTGTCCTTTCTGAATGGTTAGTTGCTAATACCAAATCACCTTATTGTTTTGTCAGTGCTCATGATGCAATTCCTCAAGATAATTGCTTACAAATTTTAGTAGAAAGCATGGAAAATGACCCTAAACTTGGCATAGTTTGCCCAGAATATGGTGATGCTATGCTGCCAAAGTTTTCTCCACTCCGTTGTTCATATTTTATACCTACAAAACCCCAGTCTCCAGGCACGGTTGAAGCTGTGGATATCCCACATGGCACATTAACGCTTTACCGGAAACAATGTCTAGCTGAAATTGGTATTTTTGATGAAAGATACTTCGCCTATGGTGACGAGTACGATTTGGGTTTACGCGCCCAGCGTTACAACTGGAAGGTTGGCATGGTTTGGGGCGCAGTTGTGATTAATCCAGGTTCATGGACACCTAGCCCCATCAAACATTACCTGATTTCACGTAACTCATTACTCTTGGCTCAAGTCTATGGCGGATGGTTGCAAGGTATATTACGAGCATTTTTAATGCTGATCAATAGTGTAAAAATAGTACTACTGCCTTCAATTTTTTCCACTGAAAAATCAGTACTAATCCAAATTTTTTGGGCTAGATTAAAAGCTATTTGAGACTTTCTCTCTAGAAGCTATGGTCTTCCAATAGTAAGACTTCCTAAATAGGAAGTTAAATATGATATCACCTACTAAACACTTGTGAAAATATTAATTTATTCTCCCTCATTTTACCCAAATATTGGAGGGGTGGAAACAATTGTCTCAACTTTATGCCATGAATTTATAGACCAGGGAAATGAAGTCAAACTCATATCGCAAACTCCAGCAATAGACTCAAAAAAGTTTCCCTTTGAAGTCATTAGACAGCCTGGTTTAAAACAAATGCTCCAGCTAATGCATTGGTGTGATGTTTACTTTCAAGGCTGTGTTAGTTTGAAAGGTTTTTGGCCTTTACTACTTGTACCTAAGCCTTTAATATTGACGCATCATACTTGGTATCGTCGTATCAATGGTAGTTTAGGTGTGCAAGATTATCTCAAAAAGTTTGTGACTCGGTTTGCTACTAATATCTCAGTTAGTCATGCTTTGGCAGCAAGTATACCAGCAGCATCTAGTATAATTCCTAATTCCTATAGAGAAGATATTTTCTATGAAATTCCAGATATCCCCCGTACTCAAGAACTTGTTTTTTTAGGTCGTTTGGTTTCTGATAAAGGAGCTAATTTACTACTAGATGCATTAGCTGAACTCAAATATATGGGACTAACACCGAAATTGACAATTATTGGTAGTGGACCTGAAGAATCTAACTTGCGTCAACAGGCAAAGGACTTAAAAATTATGGAGCAAGTTAATTTTGCTGGAGTCAAAGTTGAGCATGAGTTAGCTAAAACATTAAATACTCACCAAATTATGGTGGTGCCTTCTCTCTGGGAGGAACCATTTGGTATTGTTGCATTAGAAGGAATTGCCTGTGGTTGTGTGGTTGTGGGTTCAGAGGGTGGAGGCTTAAAAGATGCGATTGGCCCATGTGGTATAACATTTCCTAATGGAGATGTAAAAGCACTAGCACTTACTTTGTTTAATTTTTTACAAAACCCTGAGCAGATCGCAGCCTACAAATCCAATTCACATTCTCATCTATTACGTCATCGGAAATCAGCCGTGGCTAAGGCTTATTTAGAAGTAATCGAGGCAGTAATTAAGTGAACGATTTAATCAGGTTTCTAGCTCCCGTTGCCGTTTTATTTATCTTATACTTTTCCTTTCAGAACTGGCGTACTTCTATCAAAACTGTATTGGTATTAGTAGTAGTTGAGGGTGCTTTGCGGAAGTGGTTTTTACCTGGAGCCAGTCAGTTTATTTATTTTCTTAAAGATATAGTATTAATTGGTGCTTATTTGCGCTATTACTTTTTCTCGCCCTCTGAAAACACCTTTCGGATTAAAGGCAATCCAGCAGCTGAGGCATTAGTGGCTCTAATTTTACTGCTGATTGCCTGGTCTTTGTTTCAAGCTTTTAATCCTAGTCTAGGTTCCCCTATTATTGGTATTTTCGGACTCAGAGGATATTTGTTATATATTCCACTGGTGTGGATGTTACCTAATTTATTTCGTTCAGAAGATGAGCTTTATCGATTCTTACGCTCCTACCTACTGTTGGTAATACCAGTAGGTATCTTGGCAGTATTACAATTTTTCAGCCCCCCCTCCAGTCCCCTGAATGTCTATACCCAAGATATTGAATTAGATGTTGCTACTTTTGGAGACCCAAGTTCAGTCAATGCTCGCGTAACTGGCACTTTTTCATACATTGCTGGTTATTCAGTTTATGTACTTATTTCCTTTGGTTTAGCAGTTCCTTTGTTAGCTGTTAAGCAATCTCAGTGGTGGCGCTGGGCAACGATCGCCGAATTAATACTCATTGTGGCCACTTCTTTCATGAACGGCTCCCGGGGCGTAATTTATACTGAATTTTTATTTCTTGTAGGTTTTTTTGGATTACAGTTACTGACAACTCCTGCCAAAGTTATAGCGTTGATTAGGCGGTTTACTGTACCGATCATCGCTGTGACAGCTGGTATCCTGATTTGGTTTCAGTCAGCCTTTAATGCTTTTGAAAAGCGTGCTGCTAACAATGATGATACATCTTATCGGATGACGATACTCTTCACTGAACCAATAGATTTTGTACGGCTTAAAGGAATGGATAGCTACGGTGTGGGCATAACCCACCAAGCAACACCAGCATTACGTCAAGCTCTGGACTTACCTAATCCAGAGTCCATTCCTGTGTATTACGAGTCAGAACCTGGGCGAATTATGTTAGAGTTGGGCCCTCTAGGTTTTGTTATGTGGTATTCACTGAGATTAATATTAATTTTCTTACTTTTGAATACATTCCTCAAATTAAAGCGTCCTCTACTGAAACAACTAGCTCTATCGGCTTTTCTACTCCACTTGCTGCTCATAATCAGCCAGCTTGTGTTTAATCATACTCTCCTCGTCTACTACTGGTTTTTGGCAGGCTTTATCTTTTTGCTACCCAAACTGGAGCAGATAGAGAACCAGAAAAAACTGGAATTATTACAGCAATATAATGTCTCAGCCACCTATTTCCCTGATACACCCTACAGGTAATCCTTTCGCCCGCAACGCGGCGGTTGCGCTAGGAGAGGCAGGTTTGTTAAAGGAGGTAATTACAACTGTTGCCCACAACCCCGCAGAAAGTTTCAACCGCTATTTAAAGTTGCTTCCTGTTTCTCTAAGTAAAACTATTAGCAATGAACTAGGGCGACGTACTTGGATACCTCCAAATAATCTACCTATCCAAACACATCCTTGGCGTGAAGCAATAAGAATTTCCCTGCTCAAAAGTGGACTGAATCGGCATTTGGGTTTAAATTCTCAAAGTCTGATTGACTGGGTTTATGCTGGACTTGATCGCCATGTTGCCCAGCATCATCTCCAGGGTCTAGCAGCAGTTTATGCTTATGAGGATGGGGCTGCTACAACCTTTGAGGTTGCCAAGCAAAAGGGAATTTTATGTTTATATGACTTACCTATCCTGTTCTACCGCATGGCGCGGGAGATTCAGCAACAAGAGGCGCAACTGTTCCCAGAATTGTCTTCATCACTACAAGCAGTGCGAGAACCTGATTGGAAGTTGAGACGCAAGCAACAGGAAATAGCACTAGCAGACCATATCTTTGTCGCCTCTTCCATCACCCAGCAATCTTTACTCAGAGAAGGAGTTAGTTCTGACAAAATCACAGTGATCCCCTACGGCGCACCAATTGATTATTTCCAACCCCAACCGAAACTAGATAAGACTTTTCGCGCTTTGTTCGTGGGTAGGGTTGGCCCTCGTAAGGGAGTTCATTATCTCATCAAAGCATGGCAAGAGCTGCGGCTTCCCCAAGCTGAATTGATGTTGGTAGGCGTGAACGAATTCCCCCAAAGCTGGCTGGCTCAACTTCCAGAGAGTGTACGTTACATTCCTTCAGTACCTCATGGGACTCTCAATGAGTATTACAGTAACGCTAATGTATTTGTGTTTCCTTCCTTAGTGGAAGGCTTTGGGCTAGTGTTGTTGGAAGCAATGGCCTGTGGGATTCCGGTGATTACAACTCCTAACACAGCAGGCCCTGACATCATCACCGATGGTGTAGAAGGTTTTATTGTGCCCATTCGTGATGTAGAAGCACTTAAAGAAAAACTCGAATGGTGCGATCGCCATCCAGTAGAATTGGCTCAAATGGGACGTGCTGCCCGTCGTCAGGCTGAACAGTTGACTTGGGAAGCCTATCGAGAAAGTTTGGCTCGTCAGGTGTTGTCGCTACTAAAAATTAAGTAGGGAGAAATAATGGCTAATACCACTTTTCACTTGTGGTTCCCTAATATTTTTGAATTCAAAGGTGGCATTCAAACCTACTCGGCTTTTTTACTAGAAGCTTTGCAAAATCTTTACCCTAGCGATCGCTATGAGGTTTTTCTCAAGCATGATAAATCTCCGGCTGCTGATTTCTCCAGTTTAGCCCCGACTGAGTTTCACTGTACTGGGTTCATGCCATCACAACTGAGAACACCGACATTTGCGGCACAGTTATTTGGCTGGGGATTTTGGCAACGTCCTGATTTGGTAATTTCTAGTCACCTAAATTTTGCCGTAGTTGGTCGTCAATTGCGGCGATTGACAGGGACGCCATATTGGGCAGTGGCTCATGGTGTGGATGCTTGGAATATTCAACGCCCAGATTTACAGCTGGCTTTACATGATGCCGATCGCATTTTGGCAGTCAGTGGGTACACACGCGATCGCCTACTCGAAGAACAAAACCTCGATCCCGCCAAGGTTTCTCTGTTACCAAATACTTTTGATACGGAGCGGTTTCAAATTGCCCCTAAGCCACAATATCTACTGGAGCGGCATAAATTAACTATTGAACAACCAATTATTTTGACAGTTGCTCGGTTGGATAGTAGTGAAAAATACAAAGGGCACGACCAAATTCTGCAAGCCATGCCAGTTATTCGCCGAGCAATTCCCAATGTCCACTATATTTTAGTAGGCAAAGGTAATGATCGCCCCCGCATTGAAAAACTAATTAATGAATTAAACCTCAATGACTGCGTCAGTCTAGCAGGATTCATCCCAGATACTGAACTTTGTGACTACTACAATCTCTGTGATGTGTTTGCTATGCCTAGCAAAGGTGAGGGATTTGGTATTGTCTATCTAGAAGCTTTAGCTTGTGGTAAACCCACTTTAGGGGGTAATCAAGATGGTGCAGTTGATGCTCTCTGTCATGGGGAATTAGGTGTACTTGTGAATCCTGATAATGTGGAGGCGATCGCCCAATCACTCATACAAATTTTAGGCGGTATTTATCCTCATCCCATCCTCTATCAACCCCAAGCTTTACGCCAGGAAGTTACTGCCAGATTTGGCTTTGCACAGTTTCAAAAAACTCTAGCTGAGTTGATGCAAATGAGATCTCAGATATAAGTTTTACCAACAAAAATCAATTTTATTTTTGAAAATCGAGAGACGTTGCCCTGCAACGTCTTTTTTTGGCAAATAATTCTTAAAATTACCAATGAAAGTATTACAAGTCATACCCTCAATCAGCCCAGCAATGGGAGGGCCTACTGAAGTTGTGCTGAATTTAGTAAAAGCCACACGCCAGCTTGGGGTCGATGTCGAAATTGTTACCACTAATCATGATGGAAATGATGTATTGGATGTGCCTGTACATCAACGTACTTTGTATAAAGAAGTACCTATCTGGTTTCTCCCGCGTGCGGCTATGCGGATGAAAGACTTTATCTTCTCTGCTGATTTAGCACCTTGGCTATGGCGTCATCTCCGTGATTATGACTTGCTAGAAACCCACTATCTGTTTTCCTATGCGCCTAGCTGTGCCGGGGCGATCGCTCGTTGGCAAGGCATCCCCTATTTAGTAAATACAATGGGTCAGTTGTCATCTTGGGCACTAGCTCAGAGTCAGCGCAAAAAACAAGTCTACTCTTGGTTGATTGAGCGTCGTCATCTCAATAATGCGGCGGTGATTCACTGTACGGCTGCTGGTGAGGCGGAAGATGTGCGGAACTTCCAAGTGAACACACCAATTATTACCTTACCGTTGGGAGTAAATCCACCCCAGCTTTTGCCTGATGCGAAGCAAAAGCTACGCCATCTCTACGGTATTTCTCCCCAAACTCCTGTGGTGTTATTTTTGTCTCGCTTACACTACAAAAAACGCCCAGATTTCCTGGTACGAACACTGAGTAATCTTGCGAAACAAAACCATGATTTTCACTTAATCTTTGCTGGTTCTGGGGAAGTAGAGTATGAAACTGAACTCAAGAACCTGGTGTCATCCCTCGGTATAACTAAGCAAGTTACCTTTGCTGGTTTTGTCATTGGACAAGACAAAGATTTGCTCCTACAAGGGTCAGATTTGTTTGTCCTACCCTCCTTTTCTGAAAATTTTGGTATTGCTGTGGCTGAAGCGATGGCGGTGGGACTACCTGTGGTGATTACGCCAGGAGTGCAGATTGCGCCGGAAGTAGCGGCGGCGGAAGCGGGATTGGTAGTTGAGGGTGAACTGGAACCATTAACAAATGCGATCGCTCAATTACTCATATCTCCCAGCCTCAGACAGCAGCTAGGAGAAAATGGCAAGCGCCTAGTTAGACAACGATATGCTTGGGAAGCGATCGCCCGCAATCTGACTTCTGTTTACTCAGCAGTCATTCACAAACAACGCCTTCCTGAGCATCTCCTCAGTGATACTTACCCATTGCCTGTAAAACTAACTACCATGTAGTAATTAGTGGTTCATATCAAAATTTTTGATAGGTTTGTAGTAAGTACTAAGGTGCTTAAGAATGAAATACACCACTAGTTCAAAATCAATTTTGCTAATGAAACGGTTACACAACCAATTCAAAAAATATAGGCTTTTTGCCTTAGTAGGCTTGATTTTGGTGTTGCTGAGTGCAATTCCTGTTAGACTGGCGATCGCCTCTCATCAAGCCCCGCGCCCTCAAGCTTTCCTGGTTCTTGGTGGTGATCCTAAAAGAGAAGAATTCACTGCGGAAATTGCCAAATATTATCCTTCCTTGGATATCTGGGTTTCTACTGGTTCTCCGCCAGATAGAGCTCGTGCTATCTTCCAAGCCGCAGATATTCCAGATAGTCGTGTACATCTTGATTATCGTGCTGCTGACACTGTGACTAACTTTACTACCCTGGTTGCAGATTTTCAAAAACGTCAAATTAAGCACGTATATTTAGTTACCTCTGAATTTCATATGCCTAGATCAAAAACCATTGCAACTCTGGTTCTGGGTAGTCAAGGCATAACTTTCACTCCTCTTTCTGTACCTTCTAGTAGACCGAGAGAATCCAAGGTGCGTATCCTTCGTGATGGTGGTCGCGCCCTCCTGTGGATTGTTACGGGTCGTACCGGAGTCAGTCTTAATCCTCGTGCTCATAACCCATTGTATGCGTCTAGATAATTACACCCTTGGCAGTTACACTCCTGGCGCACCCTACTGGAAGCAAATTCTGTGGTACTTCCTGGGGTCGCCTTTGCTGGAAAGTCATTTGTTACCAATCTCTACATTCAAGGTTTGGTTACTCCGTAGTTTTGGCGCCAAAATTGGTCAACAAGTCCGGATTAAACCAGGAGTGCGGGTCAAGTTTCCTTGGCGATTAACTGTTGGTGATTGTGTTTGGATTGGCGAAGACACCTGGATTGACAACCTGGCTCATGTAAAAATCGCCAGTCATGTTTGTCTGTCACAGGGTGTTTATCTTTGTACTGGCAATCATGACTGGAATCATCCCCATTTTAAGCTGAGGCCTGCGCCAATTCATATTGAGGAGAGTAGTTGGATCGCTGCCAAATCGGTGATTGGGCCAGGGGTTACTGTTGGACAAGGGGCAATACTGACTCTCGGTGGAGTCACTGGGCGTTCATTAGAGCCAATGGTAATCTATGCAGGTAATCCTGCTCAACCCATCAAGAAACGCAAACTCAGACAATCTGAAGATGTGGTTCGCATTTCTGCTCAAGATTAGGGTCAAGAGTCATATCTTAATTAGCACTTGTGAGGATTCAGGGAAATATACCCTATCGCTTATCGCCAAAGCTGGAAATTAAGTGACAAACATTAACATTCTCAACTATTTTTAATATTTATTATTGATTAATTCCCAAAATTTATAGTTAACACTAATCAGTTTTGAAGTTTGTCACTGTTTTGTAAAACTTAATTGATAAGTGTTGTCAAACTAACTGTTGGGGATAGAAACTAAGAGTACAACACACGCAATTATTTTTATGAATGCTATTTCTAGGATTGAATTCAAGCAGCCAAATTGGCAAGCTGCTATCCTATTGACTTTAGGCTTCTGGCTTGGTGCCAGCCTAATTTTAGACTGGGTAATTATGCCTAGCCTTTATGTTTCTGGCATGATCAACCAACCTGGTTTTACGACAGCAGGCTATGTGATTTTTTGGAATTTTAATCGCCTGGAATTATTATCTGCGGCTGTAGTATTGACTGGTGTACTAGCTATTAGTAAAACCCAATCTCAATGGCGATTTAACGGTATTGTTTTATCTATGCTGCTCTTAGCTGTAGCTTTGCTTGACACCTATGTTTTAACTCCACAAATGTGCGCGACAGGTGTTAATCTCAACTTATTTGCAGCAGCAGCTACAGTACCAGACACCATGAATTTACTCCACGGTAGCTATTTCGCCCTGGAAGTACTCAAGTTGTCAGTAGGTGGTGTACTTTTAAATTGGTGCTGGCGTCAAGCATAAAATATCACGTAGAGACGTAGCATTGCTACGTCTCTACATATATGTATTGCATTGCCCGTTATATTGCCTGATTAAGGTTCGGTTTCAGAATCGTTAAAAAACAACAGACGTATAGCAAGGATTGCAAATCCCACAGCAGCGATCGCTTTTAATAAACGTGTAGGTAAAAATTCCGCTACAGCACCCCCTGCTAATGATCCCAACAAACTGGTTAGGAGCAAAGCCGCCGCAGTCCCAAAAAACACAGCACGGGGAGATTGGCTGCGTCCAGAAAGTGCGATCGCTGCTAGCTGACTCTTGTCACCTAATTCTGATAAAAAAACTGTAATAAAGCTTAGTCCTAAAAGATTCCAGTCCATGTGATTAATTAATTGGGGAATAGGGTATTGGGCAAGGAACGATGAGGGAGAAATACCAAACGACAAATAACAAATAACAAACACCTAACCCTTGATTACATCCCAAAACAGCATCAGGGAAATGAACAGCAACATCATCCCTGCTGATTTATTTACGGTTTTTGGGCTGAGTCTACTAGACATCCAACTCCCAAGCAATACACCCAATAAGCTGGTTGTGACTAATGCAGCCGCAGAACCAACAAAAACTACCCACGGTGCATGAGATTCTGCACTCATTAACAAGGTGGATAGCTGAGTTTTATCGCCAATTTCCGCGAGAAAAATGGTGATAAAAGTAGTACCGAAAACAACCGCTACAGACTCCTGTTTTTTGGGACTCGCAATAACTACAGGCTGAACTGACTCAGCGATCGCATTATTTAAGTTACTCTCAAAGCTGTCTTGTGGTTCTTGTGGGCTTTCAGTCTCAGCTATGACAGAAAGGCTCAAAGGTGCAGAGTCAAGTTTCACAGGCTGTAGTTTTGTTTCTAGATTGTTTTCATATTCTTCTCATTTTCTCAGATTTTTGTAATAAATTGCAACCCTATTGACCCAAAACACAAAAAATTTCTGTAGAGACGTCTCTACAAACCAACAGCTTGGTCAAAACGGATGATTTCCAAACTGCGATCGCCATATACTCCTTCTATTTGCTGACGACAGCAGTCGATAGCAAAATCATTTAATTCTTCTGGCTCAATCCCATACATATCTTGAAAGACCTCTGTTTCCACACGGCAGAAACGCGGACGTTCTGGGTAAATACGGCATTCTCGCGTGGTATGGTCAAAGTTAACGCACCATCCCCCTTCACCTACCATGCTCAGATAAAGCTCTAGTTCTGCGGGTGAGAGATACTCCTCTAAATCTGGACGTTCTGTGGGGTCAAGATGACAGCAGGCTCCACATTGTTTGATACATTGCCAAGTTGACATAATTTGAGGAATGGGGCATTGCTAGTAGAGACGTAGCTACGTCTAACAATCATTTTATGTCTTTTCTTATAATTTTGTTAAGTAAATTAAATCTGACAACCCATCGCCGGATATGATCAATTGCGGGATTGTGCAACGTCAATTATTGAATCTTTTAAGACAATTGGGAGGAAAAATGTTTGAAGCTTTAGCTAATATCAATTGGGAAGTGATTTTCCAACTACTGTTTGTTGGTCTAATCGTGATTTCTGGCCCTGTGGTCATCTTTGTACTAGCATTTCGCAACGGTAATCTGTAAAATATCCGAGTTCTGAAGTGTTGCGTTAAGGAAAACTTTTGAATTCAAAACTCATCCGTCATCAGGTGATAGCTCAGTAATTTTGTAGGGTGCGTGATGACGCAGTTGAATGCACCTAACTCAATCAACGGTGCGTTGCGCTTTGCGACAACGCACCCTACTGGACCGACAAGCCAGCACTCAGCACTGATAAAGCCTGGAGAGCAGCTTGAATGATGCTGTCAAATTGTGGTTGCGATATATCGACTTGTTTAGCGTCTTCACGATTATTGCCTAGCAAACCAATTGTATGCCCTAGTTGTATAGCTAAAACTTTACCTTCAGGATTTTTAATTCTTAATTCTGGTGACGCACCCTGTTGGTAAATTCCGCAAGTATATTGGCGCTGCTGATACTCAAATTTAGTTCTTAAGGGTGTGGGTGATGCAGTAAACAGTAGTTGAGATGGTGTAGACAATCTGACACCGACTAACTCCATTTCGATGCTAGTATTGCCATCAAAGAAATTTTCTCGCAATTTGTAAGCGACATCCACTCGTGATGGTAAGGGGAAGTAGTCGCGCCAACGCCAAGCGATCGCCTTAATTGTATACTGTTGCTGCTCGATAGTTTGGGCAAGTGTCAGTTTGATATGACCCTTGCCAACGATCTTTTGCTCAATCACTTGCACATTCGGTGTCCAGAATACCGGATCGGGATTTTCGATACCGCAGGGATGGAGAGTTTGCAGTTGTTGATAAAGCTGCTGATTGATTTCACTAAAGTTAATTTGAGTATCAATTTTGAGTAGTGGCTTCAGGTGTTGGGGTTCAAGACACTGGTTAGCAAACTCAATCAAACGCGATCGCAACTGTGGTAAATTCTGTGCTGGTAGAGAAAATCCCCCCGCAGCTTTGTGTCCGCCAAATTTACCAAGCAAGTCGTGAGAATATTCCAACGCATCAAACACATTAAACTCAGGAATCCCTCGCGCTGAACCGCGAATGTGTCCCTCATCTTCGTGAGTACCAATAAACACAGGGACACCGTAGCGTTCCACTAAGCGAGAAGCAACAATACCAATCACACCGTGATGCCAGTTGGGTTGAATTACTACCAATACACGGTCTTTCTGTAAAGACGTTACATGTGACGCCTCCACATAGGCGATCGCTTCTTGTTCAATTTCCTCGCACATTTGCTGACGCTGCTGGTTAATTCCCTCACACTGCATGGCTCTCTCCAGCGCTATCCCCAGCTCATCTGTCGTCAGTAACTCAATCACCATTTGGGGGTCACCAATGCGACCAATAGCATTAATCCGCGGCCCCAACCGAAACCCAATATCCTCCGGCTTCAAGGTTTTAGGATTTTGAACTTTAGATTTTAGATGAGAATCAAGTTCTAAATTTTGAATTTTGGATTTTGTAGTGCTTTGTGCTTCCCGTAAGGTATTTTGAATTGTTTCACCCACCTGCACCCCAGATACCTGAATCAAGGCCTGCACACCAGGTAACTGAGATTTAGGTAAATATTGCAACCCGCGTTTTACCCAACGGCGGTTCACGCCAGTTAAGGGGGCTAAATCTGCAATGGTTCCCAGTGTAAACAGTGCTAGCATTGGCTGAATCAAGCCTCTAGTCTCTCCTAGTTGTTGCGCGAGAGACACCGCCAGAATATAAGCTACACCCACACCAGCCACACCCCGATAAGGCGAAGCTTCATCTATGAGTTTGGGGTTGAGAATGGCGTTAGCCGGGGGTAATTTTTGGGGGATGTCATGATGATCGGTGACAATTACCTTTAAACCTAGTTCTCTAGCTCTAGCAATGGGTGCAAATGCCGAGATCCCATTATCTACAGTGAGAATTATTCCTACCCCTTCGCTGTGAAATTCTTCCACAATCCGTTTATTAATGCCATAACCATCGTGCATCCGACTGGGGATAGCATAATTCACCTGAGCACCCAAACTGCGGAGACTACGCAACAGTAAAGCTGTACTGGTCATGCCATCAGCATCATAGTCACCACAAATAGCAATTTTCTCTTGAGAAGCGATCGCATTTTGCAATAACTCCACACTCAGCGCCAGATCCGGGAATTCTTCTAGGGGTGAAGGTAAAATTAGAGATTCCGGATCGAGAAATGCTTGTGCTTGTTCTGGGGTTGCAATGCCGCGATTGATCAGCAACTGGCTGATAATCGGTGAAATATTCATTGTTACCGCCAACTTTTGGGCAAATTCTGTTTGTTGCGCGTAAATTTGCCAGCGCTGATTAGGTAAGCGCCTACGAGATTGTTGGGGTTTAGGGAAAGCTTGGTCTAGCACAGTAGAGAGTTATAAGTTGGGAATTCAAAATTATTTCCTAACTCATAACTCATAACTCAAAGTGACTCACTTTTGCTAGCTTTTAAAAAACTTTTACCCGACCATCACCGAGAATATCGAGAGAGCGATCGCCTGGATTAACCCTACCACGACGCAGTTCTACTCGTAATGTCCTCGAGTTTGGTTGAGAATAAATTGCTTGTAGTGGTAATCCTGTCTCATCCCAGAACACCAGAGAAATATTTGACTGTTGGTCATTATTTAACTGGAATTCTTTTCCTGGTTGGAGGGGAATTGCTGTAGTGCTTTGCAGTTGCTCTAACTTCACTAAACTTGATGTAGTATTTATAACGTTAATTTTGATAGATTGTCCGGGGGTGAATTGAACCGGACGAACGCCGCACCGAGAAGCACAAGTTCCAGCCAGTGTGGCATTAGGGTAATTAGCTGATGCTACGAGAATGCTAGCAGCTACAAAAGCAGTAGGCAGGATTTTTAACATAATACCTAGTGTATGCACTTAACTCAAATCCTACTCCACAAGTATGCTGTTCAGCCTCAGCAAATTTTCCAGAATTTGAGCATATTCATTCAGGGTAAGCTGATGTAATGTTGAGATTATCTAAGTCTGATGCAAGCAAATCTGTTTACTAATGTGATTTTACCAATAGCCTTAGCTATTATCATGCTGGGGATGGGTTTATCCTTGCAGCCTGAAGATTTTAAACGCGTCACTAAATATCCTAAAGCAGTATCAGTCGGCTTGATCAGTCAGGTAATTTTATTACCGATCATTGGTTTTTTAATTGCGAAAATCGTACCCATGCAACCTGCGATCGCGGTGGGATTAATCATCATCGCGCTGTGTCCAGGGGGTGTATCATCAAATATGATTACGTACCTGGCAAAAGGTGATGTGGCACTTTCAGTTACTCTCACGGTGTTCAGCAGCATCATCACCATACTGACAATTCCTATATTGGCCAATCTAGCACTTGGGCACTT
Source organism: Goleter apudmare HA4340-LM2 (assembly GCA_019359495.1). Taxonomy (GTDB): domain Bacteria; phylum Cyanobacteriota; class Cyanobacteriia; order Cyanobacteriales; family Nostocaceae; genus Goleter; species Goleter apudmare. The sequence goes on along the minus strand of JAHHHF010000073.1, from coordinate 18,366 downwards.
CTTGGGACAAAGTGCAGCGATCGCACTGCCCATTGGTTCTACAATGGGACAAATTTTTCTGATTACCATTGTTCCCATTGCCATTGGAATGTATGTACGGTATAGATTCCCAGAAATTGCCCAGCGTCTAGAAAAAGTTACTAATCGCCTAGCGATCGCATTTCTGGCCTTGATTATTCTGATACTGATTATTCGAGAATGGCAGCGCCTACCTGGATTTATTGTCCAGGCGGGAGTAGGTGTAGTACTTTTAAATATCCTCTCCATGCTAGCGGGTTTCTATATCTGCAAGCTGTTAAGCCTGAATATTCCTCAGCAAATCTGTGTGGCGATTGAAGTCGGAATTCAAAATGGCACTTTAGCGATCGCCATTACAGCTGGACTGCTGAACAATCAAGATATGGCAATTCCTGCTGCTATTTACAGCTTGTTTATGTATGTTACTGGCTTTGCTGCCATTCGCTATGGTAGAAAATTGTCTGTTAGTAATTCTGCAAACCAGGATTTAGTAGCTAAAGTTTAAAGCAAGAATTACAAAGTCTGTTCTCATTCAAGACAAACAATTTAAAAGTTCTAAGAGGATGTTTGAAAAGTTTTGAGCGAATATAATTTGCTACTACACAAACAAAGCCCGCCTGCGCGGACTCACCAAAAATTAGACCTTTTAAACCCACGGAGGTGGGTTTCGTCTGTGTAGCCAAGCCATTGCTTTGGGGAGACAGCGCCGTGGGCGGGTTTCCCGACTTGTTCGCGCAGCGTCTCCCCTTGGGAGAGGCGACTGTCGTCGGGTTCCCCGATTTGTAGCAAGTGGCGCGCAATTTCTAATCGCCAAGGCTAGTAGTCTGTCAATTTTGTTTTGAGGGATTTTTGGTAGTGTGAGCGTCTCGCTCACGCGGGCAAGATGCCCGCACTAGTAGTGTGAGCGTCTCGCTCACGCGGGCAAGATGCCCGCACTACAGTCCATCATTTTTATCTTGACAGACTACTAGTCTCGCTCACGCGGGCAAGATGCCCGCACTACAGTCCATCATTTTTATTTTGACAGACTACTAGTCTCGCTCACGCGGGCAAGATGCCCGCACTACAGTCCATCATTTTTATCTTGACAGACTACTAGTATTAATTTAGACCTTTTAAACAACCTCTAAGCTTTATCGGCTCGTAATTGTACTGAAATCCGATCAACAGATATTAGTTCATCCAGAGTATGCTGATGAGCAAAGTATCCGAAGTGCGATATCGATGATATGTTTATTTTTGAATAAATCATAATAGCATTTAAATTTTTTATCATAAAAATCGAAACGCAAATTAGCAACCATGAAAATAGAAACGTGAGATTTAAATAATTAAAATAGAGACGTAAAATTTTACGTCTCTACTGGGATTACGCTTTTTTCAACCAGCTAAACATGGCACGTAACTCTTTGCCAACTTCTTCAATAGGATGTTCAGCTTCTTGACGACGCAAAGCGGTAAATCCGGGTTTACCTGCTTGGTTTTCGAGAACAAATTCCCGTGCAAATTGTCCAGATTGAATTTCGCTGAGAATCTGCCGCATTTCAGCTTTGGTTTGGTCGGTAACAATCCGGGGTCCACGGGTATAGTCACCATATTCAGCAGTGTTAGAAATGCTATCGCGCATTGTGGCTAAACCGCCCTCGACGACTAAGTCAACAATCAGTTTTACTTCATGTAGACATTCAAAATAAGCCAGTTCTGGTTGATAACCAGCATTGACTAAAGTTTCAAATCCGGCTTTGATTAAAGCACTTAAACCGCCACATAAGACTGCTTGTTCACCAAACAAATCGGTTTCGGTTTCTTCGCGGAAAGTAGTTTCTAGAACACCAGCGCGAGTACCACCAATACCTTTAGCGTATGCCAAGGCGCGATCGCGTGCCTTACCACTAGCATCTTGATAAACTGCAAACAGTGCTGGTACCCCTTCTCCTTGTTCATAAGTCCGACGCACTAAATGCCCTGGCCCTTTGGGAGCTACCATGATGACATCTACGTTTGCAGGTGGTACAACTTGCCCAAAATGGATATTGAAGCCGTGGGCAAAGGCTAACACATTGCCCGCTTCTAAATTGGGTTCAATGTCGTTTTTATAAACTGCCTTTTGGACTTCATCGGGCAGCAAAATCATGATCAGGTCAGCAGCTTTGGCAGCATCTGCAACGTTTTTTACAGTTAATCCAGCTGCTGTGGCTTTTGCTGCTGACTTACTGCCTGGATATAGCCCCACAATGACATTCAAACCACTATCTTTTAGATTTAGGGCGTGGGCATGACCTTGAGAACCATAGCCGATAATTGCAATGGTTTTTCCTGCAAAAAGGTCTAAATTTGCATCTGTGTCATAGTACAATCGGGCCATAGAGCATCTCCTGTCAGCAAGCATTGGCATTAATTAGCAGGCTTTCGATTGTACCGCAAATTGAGGAACCACGGGTAAGCCATGAAGCATTAAGTTTGCCCAACTCAGTGCTGAGTGACATGTAAGGGAGCAGCCCGCAAGAGAAAGCTAAGTCGCCCGATCAATTTGTTGCACTTCTGACTCAGATATCGTGACGTTGACAGCATGGGCTGAGTCTTCAACGCTAGAAATTTTACTAGCACCAGGAATCGGCAAAATAGCAGGGGACTTGGAACGCAACCATGCCAGAACAATATTATAAACCGATACGCCTTTTGCTTTGGCTAATTGAGCGATCGCGGGAATTTCTTGCAAGTTTTGATGGCGACGACTCCCACCAAAGGGACTCCAAGGTAAAAATGTCAAGTGTTCCTGTTGACAATAATTTAATACACCGTCAAATTCTGGCTGTCGTTCCCAAGGGCTGTATTGATTTTGCACCGAGACAATATCCACCACATCCCGCGCCTGTTTGATTTGTTCTACAGAAAAGTTAGAAACCCCTACAAACCGAATTAAACCTGCATCCACTGCTTCTTTGACTGGTGCGAGGGATTCGGCAATGGTGTACTGAGGATCAGGGGCGTGGTATTGCCAAACATCGATAGGTTTTTCGCCACCCAAAGCCGCAAAACTTTCACGAATTGTCTGGCGCAAGTGTTCTGGATTACCGTTCCGAGTCCAGCTACCATTGGGACGCATTAAACCGCCCTTTGTAGCTACAACTACTTGGCTAACATCGCCGTGGTAACTGATAAGTGCTTTGTGAATTAGTCTTTCATTGTGGTGCTTATCTGATTCATCTAAACAGTAAGAATCAGCAGTATCAATGAAAGTGATTCCCAAATCCAAGGCCCGATGGATAACTGCGACAGATTGCGATTCTGATGGGCGGTGAGATATGGACATCGGCATCCCACCTAAAGCGATCGCACTGACAAATACACCCGTGTTTCCTAGCTGTTTGGTTTCCATGCTGTGATCTCAAGTTAAGGTTACGTGGCGTTTTTACAAAGATTGGCAGCGCGCCTTTATTTTGAATTTTTTAGACGCAAAGCGGCAACTCTCCGGCCCACAGGGTATTTTAAATTCACGGCGGTACTAGGACTTGGCACTGAGCTTTACTAATTGGTCTAACTCTTGCTGCATTTGATTAACAACCAGTTCATAACATTGATTGACATACTGGCGATCGCTGGCTGCTTCTCTTCCGTAGCGTTCAAACCGAATTGGTGGACAAACCCGCGTGTGGATAGGTACAGGTAATGGGATGTTGGGAAACGGGCCAATTGCTAATCCCCACGGTAAGCCCAAATAAATCGGAAACACTACCGGATCAATGCCAAATAGCCAAGGCATTCCCCACTTGTGGAATTGCTGCACAATTTTATAAACATCAGCCAACACAATCAAGGTATCGTGAGCGCCGGTGGAGATTACAGGTACTATGGGTACATTTTCCCGCAGCGCTAGCTTAATAAACCCTTGGCGTCCGGCAAAATAAATTTTGTTACGCAACTGATGGGGTCGAAACACATCTTCAGCACCACCAGGGTAAACTAGTACACTAGCTCCAGAGCGTAAGGCCGCGTAAGCCATTTTGGGATGCGCCATCACCGCTCCAGCTTTGGCGGCCAGTTCTCCTACTGGGCGAAAAACCTCCCAGGCGGTAGGATGCATGAGACCATAGACGGGTTTCTCGACACCAAATCGGCGAAACCAGTCATACATCATCATCACCATATCAGGAGCAGCGAGTCCCCCATTGTGGGAACCGACAAAGAGGACTTTTTCATGGGGTGAGATATGTTCCCAGCCACTAGTTTGCACTCGAAAATAGTAGTGATATAACCACCCCAATAGGGGCATGATGGCGGCGATGAATCTTGGATCTCGCTCATCCAAAGACCATCCGAGTTTTGTCTTTTTGTGTTGTTGTGTTTCGGACATCCGGAAATATTAGCAGTTATCAGTTAGCAGTTATCAGTTATCAGTTATCGGCTTGATGACTGCCTACTGATTCACAGTCTAGAGTCTTCACCCTCTGTCCCTTATTTTACTAAAAACCATGTATACATGGAAAAACACTGATAATTTTCTCAACTGCTTGGTGCAAGCAAGAACATAAAAGTGTGAAAATCAATGCCAGAGTCCTTTGAAACAAAGTGAACTACAGCAATCCTGTAGTCTGGCGTCCGCATATCCCTAGGCTTCATCCATGAGGGTGAGAAACCTGATGAGCATCAGAGTTAGTCAAAGGAATAAAGCCAGCGATCACTGACATCACAATACCTGAAATCAAAATCAGTCCTGGAAAAATCTCATGGCAGATATTAACGGTACTTGGTTAGGAACCTATTGGCAACAAGGAATCCCTAACCGCTTTGAAGCAGTTCTTGTTCAAAGTGGTAAAATTTTGAGCGGTTCGATTCTAGATGATAATTATTTGGGTGAAGCCTATCTCAAGGGTGAGGTAATTGGGCGTCATATTAATTTTACCAAGCGCTATTTAGTTACTTCACCTGCTCCCATCAAATACACAGGCACAGTTTCAGATAATGAGGATTATATGCAGGGGCGGTGGAACATCGGCCCTCAGCACTCTGGTGCTTGGGAAGCTCGACGTAGTCGGGACAATTTGATGACAGAATTACGAACTCACCTGAAGCAACAGACTTCTCTGAGTAATGGCTAAGTCATAGCTAAAAAAATGTCCCAAAAGTAGTAACATCGGCAACGGTTTCGCTTCATAAAATTGACTTTTTTAAAATTTAAAATTTTCCCCAAGGGAGTTAACCTCTCAAGTTCAAAGTTACATTAACCCGCGATGTAGGGGCACAGCACTGCTGTGCCCCTACGACAAATGTGGTTTTCTCAACCATCCATATTTTGTATTTCGTGTCAATGCGTAGGTCCTAGTTTCTTGTTTTTGACATGGGAACACAATATATTTAGTAGTAGATTAAACTTAAGCTAAAGACAATCCCCCAAATATGCCAGGGTGATTTTATGTTGGTTTTGCGTCTCACAAAAAAACAACCTATCCGCATCTGTAAAATACAACGGTGGAACTAAAAGTGACTAGTATTGATAATCACATCTTCTCTTTTTCAGGAGAAGTATCAGTTCCCCAAGCTCCTCCTGAATTTAAATCGGGTTTTATCGGGATTATAGGTCGCCCTAATGTCGGTAAATCTACCTTAATGAATCAATTAGTAGGGCAAAAAATTGCCATTACATCACCAGTAGCCCAAACTACACGTAATCGTTTACGAGGCATTTTAACTACACCAGAAGCCCAACTAATTTTTGTAGACACACCAGGAATTCATAAACCCCATCATCAATTAGGGGAAGTCTTGGTGAAAAATGCCAAAATAGCGATTGAATCAGTAGATGTGTTGCTATTTGTGGTGGATGGATCTGTTGCTTGTGGTGCAGGCGATCGCTTTATTGCAGAACTGCTCAGTCGCAGCGAAACACCAGTAATATTGAGTTTAAACAAAATCGACCAACAACCCTCAGATTCCGAAGCAATAGATGATAGTTATACACAGTTAGCCCAGCCTCATCAATGGCAGACAGTGAAATTTTCTGCCAAAACAGGAGCAGGCTTACCACAACTCAAAGATTTATTAATCGAAAATTTAGAGACTGGGCCATATTACTATCCCCCAGACCTAGTAACTGACCAGCCAGAACGCTTTATTATGGGGGAATTAATTCGGGAACAGATTTTGCTGTTGACACGTGAAGAAGTACCTCATTCAGTAGCGATCGCTATTGATCTGGTAGAAGAAACCCCAGCCATTACCCGTGTACTCGCTACCATCAATGTTGAGCGGGATTCCCAAAAAGGTATTCTCATTGGCAAAGGCGGATCAATGCTTAAAGCAATTGGTAGTGCAGCTCGCGAACAAATCCAAAAGTTAATCGCAGGCAAGGTCTATCTAGAACTGTTTGTCAAAGTACAACCAAAATGGCGTCAATCCCGCATTACTTTAGCAGAATTGGGCTATCGTGTGGAAGAATAAGACAGTTAGTCATTAGTCATTGGTCTACAGACAAAAAAACAACTGACAAGTGACTAATGATTTTTAACTGCTCACTGATAGAAATGCCCCCAAATACTGTTTCTGCCCTAAATCTGCCAAACAATGCTCGTGCATTGCGAGTTTTGATTGTTGAAGATGACCCCATGATGCAACTAGGACTAGAACAGTCATTAATGGCTCATCCCCAGTTAGAAATTGTAGGACAAGCAGAAGACGGCTATTTGGGTGTGCAAGCAGCACTTAAACTCAAACCGGATTTGGTAGTCATGGATATTGGCTTACCACGATTAGATGGGATTGCAGCGACACAGCAAATCAAAGCCGCACTACCAGAAACTCATGTAGTAATATTAACATCTCACAAAACTGAGACCGAAATTATTGCCGCACTATCTAGCGGCGCAGACGCATATTGTATCAAAGGTGCAAGTGTAGAGCGATTATTAAGTGCGATCGCCGCCGCAGTTGATGGTGCTACCTACCTCGATCCCCAAATTGCACGGCGAGTAATCAATCATCTCCGACCTCCCTCAGCCACAGGAAACACCGCCAACCTCTCTGGACGCGAACTAGAAGTACTCAAACTTATGGTAGAAGGGATGAGTAACCCTGAGATTGCAGAAAAACTGTATCTTAGTCCCAACACCGTCAAAACTCATGTCCGAGGAATCATGAACAAACTAGCAGTAGACGATCGCGTACAAGCTGCCGTTGTCGCCCTGCGTTCTGGGTTAGTGTGAATAGACATCGACCAAATTTAAATATGCGTTAGCCGAAAGCCTTTGTAGGGGCGTAGGCTACGTCTTACCGTAGGGTACGGGCGTACTCCTGACAGAGAAGCAAGCTACGCCCTTAAGTCATTTTTACCAGATGTCTAATACTCATCAGTATTGCAGAGATGCACTCAGACATTACAAAAAAGCCCAGTTGAACACAACTGAGCTTGAGCTTGCATTACATAATTACACGAAGGAGGTATTTATTTTGGTTCGTTATCACTAGATTTATGCAGATGCTTGTTCCAAATTAATTTTGACGACTTTAGTTTTTTCTGCTTCTAGTTTGGGCAGTGTCAGCTTTAAAATACCATCCTGATAATCTGCGGTGACATGAGCATTTTTAACTCTTGCAGGTAAAGGAATTACACGTTGGAATTTACCATAGTAAAATTCGCTCTTAGTAGTGCCTTTGTCTTCAGTTTTAGTTTCTTGCTTCCGTTCACCACTAATGTAAACAGTATCTTCTGTCACTTGTATATCCAAGTCTTTAGCCGCTAGTCCTGGAATTTCTAGCTTCAGATTAAGAGGTTGTTTGAAAAGTGGTTGGCTGTGATTTTAAGCACCTTAAAAAGGGAGGGAATTTCTTAAAATACCCCTTTTTAAGGGGTATTTAGGGGGATCTGAAACATTTTGCTACCAACGAGAGGACTTTTAAAACATCCTCTAAGAGCATCTTCAGTTTCTTGCAACTCAGCAGCCGGAACTCTAATCAACCCTCTTTCAACTTTGCTTTCTTCAAAAAAATTGTTCATTTGACGCTGTATAGTGTCAATTTCTCTCCAGGGATTCCAACGAACTAATGTCATAACTCAACCTCGCATCATTTAGCTTTTGTTTAATTGGTTTTGCACTTCATTTTGTGCTTGTATCCCTATCTTATTTACGCTTAAAGGTATTGTAAATTCGGTTATTATCACCAAATTAAGGATGATTGCCACACTCAATTAAACATCTAATAGTATTACGGTCAACCCTACTTTTTAAGTTCGGGAAACCCGATTCTATTTAATATCATTTGACTTTTTGAATCATATAAACACAGGCGTAATGGCATAGGCGTAGGTAGCCTTTGGATAAAAAAATCTGAGCAACAGAGTCCTTTGCTCAGATTCTTGGTGCTGTTCTGTGTCCTCATGAACTACACCAGCGCCATTCACGATTTCGCAAATCAAGTCAAAGTTTTTTAGCTGACAGCACTAAAATTATTGAACCTCTAAATACATCAAGGTTTTACAAGCTAGCGCTTTCAAGGTGACTCGTGAAATTTCTTCTCTCTGCTGACTCCGCTTCTCTGCGGTTAAAAATAATTTATTTAACCGCAGAGGGAGCAGCGAAAAGTCTGAGCGGAGGCTTCCTCCGTAGACACCCGGAGGGTGGCTTGCCACAGGCATCAGAACTTTTCAAGACAGAGAACACGGAGGTAAGAGGTTATAATGTAGGTCTTTGATTTTCAAGAATTTTGATCCATTTTACAAGGGGTAGTTTTACAAGCTAATAAGTTGACTTAAAATAAGTCAATCAAGTAAAATATTAGATTGTCTGTCTAATTCCTGCTCGGATCAGGTAGACATACTGCAAAAGCTGGCTAAAAAGTCAGCTACCTGTACGGCAACCCCAAGGACAATCCATGACTTACGCAATTATTGAAACTGGCGGCAAACAAATACGAGTCGAGCCAGGTCGCTTTTATGATATCGAATTGCTGACTGCCGAACCAGAAGAAAAAGTTACAATAGACGCAGTATTACTAGTACAGCACGATGGCGAAGTCACCATTGGACAGCCGCGAGTGGCGGGTGCAACTGTAGAAGGGACAGTTTTGAGACACCTCAGAGGTCGTAAAGTCCTGGTGTACAAAATGAAGCCCAAAAAGAAAACCCGCAAAAAACGGGGACACCGCCAGGAAATTACTAGACTTTTGATTAATTCCATCAACCTCAACGGTCAGGTGTTTGCTGCTGAAGAAACAGTTATAAGCGCTGAAATCTCCAAAGCTGAAACCCAACCCGCAGAAGCTGCTGCTGAATAATAGTCAAGAAAGTATAAACACAAGAGGAAATTATGGCTCATAAGAAAGGAACAGGTAGTACACGCAACGGACGTGACTCTAATGCTCAACGTCTAGGCGTCAAGCGCTATGGTGGTCAGGCTGTCCGTGCAGGAAATATCCTTGTGCGGCAGCGTGGTACAAAATATCATCCCGGTAACAACGTTGGTATTGGTAGTGATGACACTCTCTTTGCTTTAGTTGACGGCGTTGTCACCTTTGAGCGTAAAGGTAAAAGCCGCAAAAAGGTTAGTGTTTACGCACCAGCAGTTGCTGTTGAAGCTACAGCTAGTTAAGAAGTAATCTGTACTCTTTGCTATTGGTCAAAGGTTGGGGGTAAAGGGTCAAGTGTTATTCTCTCTGTATCCCTTTTCCCCATCTCCAATAGCCTTCATCGTACAACTACCGTTTGCATCCCTGCACCCAAAGCTAAACCAGTCAACGAAATAATAGACATCGTCCAGAAAGATTGTTTTTGATTGCACCCAGTTGTTTGAAAGTCAATTCTTGCCAGTATAGTGGCAGCAATGATGAGCAACGTGTCAAGAAATACCCGAAACCAGGCAAGCATTAGAAAGAACAAAAAAGCTGAAAAAACCGCAAAAACAAATGTTCTGGTACTGGATCTAAAAAAAATAGTGGAAACTTGTGTAATCTTCAACCAAGGAATGGTCAAGTTGCCTACTAAAAGCAAGACACCAAACACAGTTGTTAGCCACACAGTCCAAGGAACTTTGTTTTCAGAGATTACCCAGCCTAAGGTGCTGTAACTCAGCAGTACTAGCGCCAGGGAAACCCAAGGGACTCTCTTCAAGATTGACATGGGTGAATTCCCAGTAGCGGATCAAATCATTATTTCATAACTATATAGTGGAACCAAAGGCTATATCTGGGTTGAGTTTCGGAGCAGTTTGTGGTGGTTGTCTTCCCTCTATGCACTCCTGTATTCTGGGAGTGTTTTGAGTTTGTAACTTAAACCCAGCACCTATGCCTCAGATAGACCAGTGGAAAGCTAGAGTTAGCTATATAGATTTTGGCTCCAATGCCTTAGACTATAAGTCTATCATCCTATATTTTCTAGACTCAATCAGCTGTTATGCTATTCCCAAAAAATCTAGGCAAGTTTGCAGGTAATTAAGGCACAAATTAGCACTAAATTTAGTTAAATATGTTCTTAAACATTTGTAAACTGTTAGCAGCCGAGTAGCCGCGTGTCACATCTTGTTAAGGAATTATCATGAGACAACTTGTTATTGCTGAACGCGTATGCCTGATTGGTCATATCGTGTCAATGGTGTTTGGATTGGTAGGAATATTACTAGTCGTACCCAATGCTGAAGTAATTTTGAACTTATCTGAGGTTGGACAAACCGCCATGCAGTGGAGCATGGCTGGAGGCGGCGTAGTATATATGATTTTGGGTGCGGCTGCTGTATTCTTGTATGCGTTAAGGACGTTGGGTTTGGGTCGCGCCTTAGCGTTTCTGTTGCCTTCGGTGTTAATTTCTCTAGGTAGTGAACTTTCAGGCACTAGCACAGGCTTTCCTTTTGGTCACTATAGCTACCTGAGTGGTTTGGGTTATAAAATTGCAGGCTTAGTGCCATTTACAATTCCCTTGTCTTGGTTTTATGTGGGATGCGTTTCTTACCTGCTAGCGCGTGCTGGTTTAGAAGTTGACAAAAAACCTAGTTTGTGGCGTCACACAGCAGCGATCGCTTTGGGTGCTTTGCTGCTCACCTCCTGGGATTTTGTACTTGACCCCGCCATGAGCCAAACCTCTCTACCCTTCTGGTATTGGCAACAACCGGGCCCCTTCTTCGGTATGCCTTACCAAAACTTTGCCGGTTGGATGGGTACTGGTGCAGTATTTATGACCGTGGCTGCACTGCTGTGGAAAAATAACCCGATTACACTAGAGCGATCGCAGCTCAATTTACCCTTAATAGTTTACTTAAGTAACTTTGGCTTTGCCACTGTTATGAGCTTGGCTGCTGGCTTCTCTATACCGGTGTTGCTGGGCTTATTAATTGGTGTTGCTCCTGCTGTTGCACTTTGGTGGAAAGGTACAAACACCCAAACCCAAGTTAATACCGTGGAACCAGCAACTCAAGAAATTTCAGTCGCTAACGTCAAAGTAGCGATGAAATAGAAAATAGGGCATGGGGGCAGCCCTGCGTTCGGTCGCCAGACTTGTAGCAAGTGGCGTCATTGGGCATGGGACATTGGGAATAGATAATATTTTCTAATAACCCTTGACTTTTGACCCATGACCCTTGACTTTTGACCCATGACCCTTGACTTTTGACCCTTGACTCTTAACCCTTGACCCTTGATACTAGAAAGCTTCATATCACTCTTATTGCTACTTCTCCAAGTACCAGCAACGGCAATTCTACTCTCACGTTTGATCAAAGGCCCAAGACGCCATCCCCCCATTCAACCCCAACAGCCGACACCAGATATGTTGGGCATTGTCAGTGTTGTGGTTCCTACCCTCAACGAAGCACTGCGTATTAGCCCTTTATTAGCTGGTTTAAGTCAGCAAAGCTACGAAGTCAGGGAAATTATTGTTGTAGACAGCAGATCAAAAGATGGCACACCTGACTTAGTAAAAGCTGCACAGAAACAAGACCCCCGCTTTCGGGTATTGACAGATGACCCCTTACCCCCTGGTTGGGTGGGGCGTCCTTGGGCGTTGCATAATGGCTTTTTGCATAGTGCAGAGGGGAGTCAGTGGTTTTTGGGGATGGATGCGGATACAGTACCCCATCCTGGTTTGGTTGCGGGTTTAGTGCAGACAGCCATAGCTCAAGGATATGACTTGGTGTCTCTCTCACCCCAGTTCGTTCTCAAATACCCAGGGGAATGTTGGCTACAACCAGCGTTGTTGATGACTCTGCTTTACCGATTTGACCCAGCTGGTATCAATACAGAACAACCAGAACGGGTAATGGCTAACGGACAGTGTTTTTTGTGCCGTCGCTCCGTCTTAGCGGCTGTGGATGGTTATAGTAGTGCCAGTGGTTCTTTTTGTGATGATGTCACCTTGGCGCGACATATTGCAGCCCAAGGGTTTAAGGTAGGCTTTTTAGATGGCGCTAAAGTCCTAAAGGTGCGGATGTATGAGGGTGCGATGGAGACATGGAAAGAATGGGGGCGCAGTCTCGACCTCAAAGATGCATCTCCTCGCGCCCAAATTTGGGGGGATTTATGGCTGCTTTCAGCAGTTCAAGGTTTACCGTTACTAGTTGTCCTCACTTTTGTCTTGCTCTCGCCCCCACTCTATGCCTCACCTCCTCTCCTCTTACTGGGACTAAACGTATTTCTACTAGTGATTCGTTTTGCTATGCTATTAGCGATCGCACCTTCCTATGATCGTACTAGTGCTAAAGGTGGCTGGTTATTCTGGCTTTCTCCCTTAGCAGACCCTTTAGCAGTATTGCGAATTTTCTTATCTGCATTTCGCACCCCACGTGAGTGGCGGGGAAGGAATTATAGTTAGTCAAGGATGATTAATGGCTATTATCTATTCCCCATGATGCCAGTTTGCTTAAGTCGGGAAACCCGCCCACGCAACTGGCTCCCCAATGCCCCATTACTCACTCTCTCCCCCGACTTGATCACCACGTTCCAGTTCCCAAAGAATTTGATTACCTTCTCGCCTGACTCGTGAAACTATCCAGTTTCGCCAGCGCCATTGGTCGCCTCGACTAGTCACCGCACTAGCGTGAACATCCATGAGGTCAGCGAGTTCAGAACTGGTGATTAAATACCCTTTAGTGGCAATTTCATCGGCTATCCGCAGAGTTTCTACCAAGTTGCGTAGTTGCGTCACTCTTAATTCGGGTGGTTTCTCATCAATTGTGGCAGCAGTAGGTGTGATATGTGACTCCATAATGGTTATATGTGATGCAAGAGTACTGATTTTTTGTTCTTTGTTGTTAATTATTGTCGAGTTAGCGTGAGAATCAGACACTTTTGCTACATTTAGTTCATTTGTTAGTAATGATGATCGCTGGGAATTTGTGGGGTAAGACTGTTGTAGGACTGGGATGTTGCCACTTGCGAAAGCGCGGGCGATCGCATCACAGCGTTCGTTACCTATGTTACCAGAATGCCCCCGGACGTGCTGCCAGTTTACAGACAATTGGCTATTCAGGTCATCTAAGATTTCCAATAGGTCTTGGTTCTGAACCGGATTACCATCGGCCTTTTTCCAGCCTTTCTTTTTCCAGCCTTTGAGCCACTTAGTAATGCTGTTAATTAGATACTCGCTGTCGGTATAAAGGGTGATGGGTTGAGTTTGTCCTGATGCTTGCAGATATTGGAGAGCAGCGATCGCTGCTTGCATCTCCATTTTATTATTGGTGGTGTGAGAAGCTGCATCGCCCATTTCGTGAATTGAACCATCACTAAAATAGACGACAGTACCCCAGCCTCCAGGGCCAGGGTTTCCTGTGCAAGCGCCATCGGTGTATATGCTTTGGATTTTGGGTTGAGTAGACATGGTAAAAGAACCGCATTTGTACACAAAAGACATCGACCGAATTTAATTATGCATTCGCCAAAACCCTTGTAGGGGCGTAGCTTGCTTCTCCGTAGGAGTACGGTTGTTCGCCCTTATTTTGTGTTCACCAGATGTCTAAAGTAATTTAGCGGCGAAAGATGCGAAGAACTATATAGGTTAGCGTCGCAAAAATCAAGCCTATGCCCAAACTCCAAATAAAGACTTCAGCTTGATAAGTGAGGGGGTGTTTATCTTTCGGGAGTTTAAACCAAGCTTCTGCTTCTTCCTTCTCTCCTTCCTTCGTGTCCTTTGCACCTTTGCGGTTCGTTCATCTTTTGTCAATATCACGCGCCGCATCACGTAACCTACGCCTAATACCAATTCACCAAAATCTTGATACACATAGATTTTTCGTAGGGGCGCGGTCTCCGCGCCCTCTCCAACATATCCGCGCCCTCTCCAACGTATCCGCGCCCTCTCCAATGTATTAGTATGATTATTAAAGTGAAATAGTATAATCCATAAGTTTAGGCTTGTTAGTCCAGTAGCGTGCGTTGAGTTTTGCGACAACGCACGTTAAAATTATGCCTGTCACACAGAACGCCACATAACTTTTCTACTTGGCACTACTAACCCAATAACTACGTCTCATATCCTGCAACTAAATTACTGTATTAGTTTTCTAGTGCAGTATTTTTCTGTGTGTATGAAATATACTAATTAACTTCATTTGCTACTTAAAAGTAATGGTAAATATATTCTGGAAAAAGAGTATAGGAATTGACACAGTTTTCTGTAACCTTGTGCGATCGCCTTTCATCTATCTAAAAAAGCGGCTGCTGCCATTGTTATTTTTGCTATCATTCACAGCAGCATTATTACTTAATATCTTTCTCCTACCTAGCATTGCCCAAATACCACCCCAACCCCGGCAAGAAATTCGCGGTGTGTGGCTGAGTGGTAATGATTTTAACGGATTTCGTCAGCGCTCGAAAGTGCAATCAGCCATGAGTCAACTACGGCAGCTTAACTTTAACACTGTTTATCCCGTAGTCTGGAACGATGGTTATACAAAATACCCCAGCGCTGTCATCCAAAAAAAGGGTATCCCGTTTTTCTTTAAGGGTACAGAAGGGCAAGATGTGATTGCAGATATCATTACCCAAGCCCGTAGTCAAGGGTTACTAGCCATACCTTGGTTTGAATTTGGGTTCATGGTTCCTCTAACTTCCGAACTTGCATCTCAGCATCCCAATTGGCTGACACAAAAGCAGGATGGGACTCAAACTTCAATTAGTGCGGCGGGTGAGGTTGCATGGTTGAATCCCTTTCACCCGGAAGTGCAGCAGTTTATCAGAGAACTCGTCACAGAAATCATCACTCAATACAACGCTGATGGGATTCAATTTGATGACCACATGAGTTTACCTGTGGATTTTGGTTACGACAAGTACACGATCAGTCTCTACACTCAAGAAACAGGGAATCCTCCCCCACCCAATCCCCAAGCCCAAGCCTGGATCAAATGGCGGGCTGATAAAATCACTGCATTCATGGTAGACCTTTACCAAACTGTGAAAGCCCGAAAACCGAATGCTATTTTCTCAGTTTCGCCCAATTACTATGATTTCGCCTACAAGCTGCAACTGCAAGACTGGCTGAACTGGGTACGGTTGGGAATTGTTGATGAGTTGGTCATGCAGGTATACCGTAATGATTTAGAAAGTTTTATCGGTCAAATTAACCGCCCAGAAGTTGTAGAAACCCAACAAAGTATCCCCACTGCGATCGGGATTATGGCGGGGTTGCGGAATCGCCCAGTTGCACTACCACAAATTCAATCCCAGGTACAAGCAGCCCAACAACGGGGTTTAGGTGTCGGCTTTTTCTATTATGAAAGTCTTTGGGATATTGCTCCAGAACCAGTCGCCCAGCGACAGTCAGCATTTACGGCGCTGTTCCCAAATTCAAGATTGCGCGACATCTCTCAAAATACGCCCCGCCAACCAACCTTTAACACTGTATCTCTACCTTTATCCACAAAACCGTCCATCGGTCAACGGGTGCGCGGCTATTTTCTGGAAGTGGCTGTAGCAGGTGGTCAACCAAGGCGTGTTTTATTAGATACAGGTTCAGCAGGGCTGCGAGTTCCTAAGGAGTTTTTGGGGAATGCACCTATAACTAGAACGGGTCAAACTATCAAGGAAACTTTAAGTGATGGTACTATCTTGGAAGGTGAGTTAGTTTACGCTAATGTCCGGGTTGGTTTGATTCCCGCTACAGAACCAGTACCTGTACAGATTGTGACTAGTCGCCAATGTACTGCCCAAAAACCTAACTGTTCCGCCAAGGGTGGTGCAACCTTCTCCGGTATTATCGGTGTCAACTATTCTGAAAAGTCGCTTTCCTATAACCCGTTGCGGAAATTACCAGGGAATCTGAGTAACGGATTTATTATGAGTGGTAATGGTGGTAGTAACAATAATGGCAGCCTCATTCTCGGTTTGAGTGCTGATAATCAAACAGGTTTCAAAATGACTGCTTGGAGTCCACAACCTGCAATTAATGGTGTCCCCGGTAATAGATGGGACTCTCGACTGAGTGGAGTTTGTGTAACTATTGCTGGGGGTGCGGCGAAAATTCCTTGTAATGGCAAAATGATCGCTGATACTGGCAGTATTAATGGCTGGACTGAAGTTAAGTCAGCTACAACAGTAGGGAAACTTAAGGCGGGTGTATTAGGTGCAGCTAATGCTTTAAAGGTCGGAATTAATGGCGTTTTTGATTACAGTCTAAAACCAGGAAACCGCGACGGATTTAATCGCTGGAGTTTAAGTATCTCGCCAAAATTAGAGGTTCCTGTATTTGTGAATACTGGCATTGGCTTTTTTGACAGATTTGATGTTCTGTTTGACCCTGTGAATGGTAGGCAAGGTTTTCGGGCTAGGGGTAAATAGACATCTCTAGAAATTGAAAAGGCGATCGTTTCCTTGCATGGCGAACAACACGGTATCTCCTGGCAATTAATCACATTCGCTTTACAAGCATCAAAGAATTGCCGCCATTTTGAATGTAGTTGGGCTGATCGTGCCAAAGATGATGATTAGCGATCGCCCTTTGGCTACGATTCTCCTGAGTCAATCATGATGTCAGTAAAATATAGTATCATTCCTAACCAATTTGGGAAATCGTGATCAATTTTTTGATTAATCAAGAGGACTACGAACAGCCTTACCACCCCGGTTAAGAACATGGGTGTAAATCATCGTCGTCTTCACATCCTTGTGTCCCAATAATTCCTGTACCGTGCGGATGTCATAGCCGTTTTGCAACAGATGAGTAGCAAAACTGTGACGAAACGTATGACAACCCACCTTTTTTTGAATACCAGCTTGACGAACCGCCTGTTTTAACGCTTTTTGTAAACTACTCTCGTGCAAATGATGACGACGAATTTCTCCACTGCGTGGATCTTTAGAAATGCTACCAGAAGGGAAAACAAATTGCCAAATCCAATCATACTTGGCTCTCGGATATTTTCTTTCTAATGCAAAGGGTAAATAAACCGAACCGTAACCTTTTTGTAAATCTTGTTGGTGTATAATTTTTACACTTTGTAAATGAATTTTTAATTCCTCAGCGATACTTTCAGGTAACATCGTCACCCGACTTTCATTTCCCTTTGTATCACGCACAATAATTTGTTGTTGAGCAAAATCAACATCTTTAACGCGCAAGTTTAAACCTTCACTTAAGCGTAAACCAGTGCCATAAAGTAACTTAATTAAAAGTTGATGTATACCAAATAACTGTTTGATAATTAAAAAAACTTCATCTTTTGTTAAGACTGTTGGTAAATATTTAGATTTCTTTGCACGAACTGCATCGACTTTCAAATCTAAATCTTGTTTTAATACCTCTTTGTAGAGAAAAAGAACAGCATGAAGTGCTTGATTTTGCGTTGATGCAGCCACATTTTCATGAACCGCAAGATGCGTTAAAAATTCTTCAATTTCCTTACTCCCCATATCTTTAGGATGGCGCTTATTATGAAAAAGGATATAGCGTCTAATCCAGTAGATATAGGTTTTCTCTGTTTGATAAGAATAGTGCTTAAGCCTGATAATATCTTGCACCTGTTCAAGCAGTTTCTTTGGACGTTGTTCCATTGGAAGTTGTGCAGAAAATTCTGTGTAATATCCTAAATAGGGATGTTATACGGAAAATTTCTATATAACACCAAGGGATACACGGAAAAATTCCATATAATCCTCCCGTAAAGGGTGGTTATACGGAAAAATTCGGTATAATATCCGAATAAGGGGCTAAAAAAGAAGTGTTCCGTATATTCAGACAGAAGTTCGTTGTAATGCTTGATATATTAGGGTTAAGAATAAAGATTATACGGAAAGTTTCCGTATAATAAATAGTTGGGCTGCTTTTAGTTATTCGTGTTGGCAAGTATTTTGCATGGTTGCTAGGGCGATTCAGAGGGTTAAGATCGAGCAGTTCTATCCACGCAAGTGCTGCTGATTGAAGGGTAAGAAAGTGAGTCG
>JAHHHF010000072.1 GCA_019359495.1 Goleter apudmare HA4340-LM2 | reverse complement strand
AACTGTTCTGGTATACAATCATTTTTATTTGGGGTCATACTTCAAACTGCTGAAATTGTTGTGCAATATGCATTTTGGCAGTTTTTGACCCCTGTTTCTTCAAGCTTTGTGAGAAATCCGGGTTTAGCCTTGCCACGCCACTAGACACGCCAGTAGGGTGTGTTAGAGGATGTTTGAAAAGTTTTGGGCGAATATAATTCGCTACTACACAAACAACTGTCACCTGACGCTGGGGACTTTCATCTTTGTCTCTTTTTTCTTCCCCATCCGGTGAACCCATTGTGAAGGTTCCCCCTGGTATCTGCACCATCTCCAAGGTGACGCCAGTGGCTAAGTTTTCTATTAAATATTTTGCTTCACCGTTGCGGCGGTTGGTGATGCTTCCCTGGGCGTTTACTGTTACTGTTTCAAATTGAAAGGTTTGCAGGGAATTTGAGGATGCAGGGGTTGTGTTTCTGGGTATTGAAACAGGTTAATCCGTGCTGATGGGTGTTGATGTAGTTTCGCCTGTGGTTGATGTTGAAGAATTATCCCTAGAACCAAAAATATTGTTCCCTACCACTGCTAAACCAAATCCTGCACTCATCAAACCCAGGGTTTGCAGGATGCGACGACGTGATGAAGTATCGGTGGGTGTGGGAATGGGATCTGGAACTGGAGTGGGAATTGGTTTTGGTTTTGGTGGTGCTGGTGGTGTCAGTGCTTGCAACGCCTCGGCGGCGGTGCGATAGCGTTGGTTGAAATGGTAACTCACCATTTTGCTCAAGATATCCGCTAGTCTCTCGCTGACATTTGCCCAATTTCGCCAAATCACTTCGCCATTGGTGGGGTCTTTGGGGAGTTCGTGGGGTTGTAAACCTGTCAAGGCAGAGATTCCCAGCATCCCCACTGCATAGATATCGCTGCATAACTTCGGTTCGCCGGCGGCTTGTTCGCTTGGCATATATCCAGGTGTACCCACCGCTACTGTAGCGCTGGTGTACCCTTGAGTGTTCACCGTTAAAGTGTTAATTTCTTTGACTGCACCAAAGTCAATCAGCACTATTTTGCCGTCTTGACGACGACGCATGAGGTTTTGGGGTTTGATGTCGCGGTGAATAATATTTTGTTTGTGGACAACGGCGAGGACTGCGAGAATTTCTTGTAAGAGTTTAGTTACTTCTGCTTCACTCAACCGCTTCCCAGGAATAATTTCGTGGCTTAAGTCTTCCCCATCCACAAATTCCTGTACTAAATAAAATTGCCCTTGTTCTTCAAAGTGGGCAAATAGTCGGGGTATTTGTTTGTTGTCGTCGCCTAGTTTGTATAAAACCTGGGCTTCTGAGTCAAATAACCGCCTCACGATTTGCAATACTGCGGGGTTGGAGTTGGGTTTTAGGTGTTTGACTACACATTTGGGTTTAGGCGTTTGCGGTAAATCCAAGTCCTCTGCTAGATAGGTATCTCCAAACCCACCGCTTCTCAATAGTTTGATTATTTTGTAGCGATTCCTGAGAATTAAACCGACAAGCATCAGGTTGATCCGATTTCGATTTACGGTGAGCTATTTGAGGTAGATTATACCAGTTGCGATTGATTTGTGGCAGCAACACTGACATACAACGCCCATCTATCGTTTTGCATAACACGATATTTCTGTAAAGACGTTGCATTGCCACGTCTCTGCAATTCACCGTTTGGCTAATTCGGGTGTCCGTCCTTTTAAACCAATCATCAATTTGAGGGTGAAGATTTTTAATGCAGGTACTCGCTGCATCACCCATAAACCGAGGCATCGTTTTGCATAACACGATATTTCTGTAAAGACGTTGCATTGCCACGTCTCTGCAATTCACCGTTTGGCTAATTCGGGTGTCCGTCCTTTTAAACCAATCATCAATTTGAGGGTGAAGATTTTTAATGCAGGTACTCGCTGCATCACCCATAAACCGAGGCGACGCACTAGCAATATGGGTAGGAAGTGATTGGAAAACATCCTGTCTAACAAATCGGTAAAACCTAAAATTGTCAGGTTCTCTATTTTGCGCCAGCGTTCGTAGCGTTTGAGGACTTGAATGTTGCCAATATCTTCGCCGGCGGCTGTGGCTGTTTGTAATACTTGCGCCAAAGCGGCTGCATCTCGAATTCCCAAGTTTAAACCTTGTCCACCGACGGGATGACAATTATGGGCGGCGTCCCCAATCAATGCTAGTCGGGGGAGGACATAACGATCGCTTTGCATGAGTTGCACTGGAAAAATAAAGCGATCGCCTTCTAATTCCAATTTCCCCATGTGATTGCCATAACGGCGGCTGAGTTCTGCTAAAAATTGCTGATCATCTAAAGCACATAAAGCTTTAGCTTCGTCGTGGGGTGCTGTCCAGACAATTCGGCAACGGTTTCCTGGCAAAGGTAAAATCGCAAATGGCCCGCTAGTCCAAAATTTTTCGTAGGCGGTATCATTGTGGGATTTTTCTGGCTTGACAAATGCCACAATACATGATTGCCAATATTTCCAGCCAGAGGTTTTGATTCCCGCCGCTTGGCGAATGGGCGATCGCGCCCCATCTGCGCCTACCAGTAGTTTACTGCGGACTGTCCGACTCTCTCCAGCAATTTTGATTTCTACGGCTACTGCGTCTTGCTGGTACTGTGTATTGACGACTTCCGCAGGACACAGATAAGTTACATGCGGACAACTTTGCACAAACTCTTGCAACGGCTGCAACAGCGCTTGATGTTCCGCCACATAACCTAATTCTGGTGTACCTAAATCGGTGGTGGTAAATTCCACGACTTCCGGATAATCGGCATCAGAAAGGCGAACTTGGCGATATTTGGCGATATTTGGTAAAATTTTGTCCCAAATGCCAATCCCTTGGTAAATCAGCGCCGAAAGCATGTGAATTGCATAAGCTTGGCCTTTGGCGACGGCTACTGATGCAACTTTGGCTTCAATCAGCAGTACACTCAAACCAGAATCTTTTAAAGCGGCGGCTAGGGTAAGTCCAATAATCCCGCCACCGACAATCACCAAATCGTAATCATATCCCCACTTGTGTGTAGGTGTTTGCAGTGGGGAGAGGGTTTGAGAAGGCGGCGTTAGCGGCATTGTGAAGAATAATTACAGCAACTTAATTATTATTCTGACGCGATCGCCCGCTTTGAGGCAATCAAATTTTGCTATTTTGGTGATTTTCCTAAGTTATCTCTTGCCAAAATTCTGCAAAGCGTCTTTACGAGCCTGACGGCGTTGTTGTCTACGTATCTGCTTGCGTTTCTGCTTGCGTTCTATTTTCCTAATATCGGCACGAGTAAGAATCTTCTTAGTACGCCTAGTATTTCTATTCTCGGTGTAAATTTTTTTGGGTATGGGAGTGGTATCCTCAGAGATAACAGCACTTTCAACAGGTGTGTTTTGGGCTTGAACTTCAGGAATAGAAACGACTGTAGGGGCAAAAAGAACTAGAGCCAAGACTAGACCTTTAGCGAATTTATGCATGGGAATGTCTCATCAAAGGGTCAACAATCAAACTATCCTATAACCGTGTAGCAGATATTTGTAGTTTTCATGAAGTTTACGTAAGGCTCAAAGCCATGAGATGTTCAGCCATTTCAAAATTAGACGTGACATCTTGGACATCGTCTAAGCCTTCTAGGGTATCAAGTAACTTGAGGAGCGATCGCGCTTGATCTGGATCAGCAACCTCGACATAATTACTAGGAATCCAGCGTAATTCCACATCAGTTACCTGAAAGCCCTTGTCTTTGAGTGTTTGCTGGAGAATCTCTAAATTTTCCACCCCAGTAAATACTTCCGCGATATCATCTTCAGTCATCTCATAATAATCAGCGCTACCTTCCAGAGATGCTTCTAGCAACTGTTCTTCATCAGCTACTTCCTGGACTATACAAACACCTTTTTGGGCAAACATCCAGCTAACGCAACCTGTCTCACCAAGATTACCACCATTTTTACTAAAAGCTACCCGCAAATCAGCAGCCGTGCGATTACGGTTATCTGTGAGGGCTTCAATTAAAATGGCGACACCACCAGGGCCATAGCCTTCGTAGCGAATCTCTTCTAGACTATGATTATCTGCACCAAACGTGCCAGCCCCCTTAGCGATCGCCCGCTCAATATTCTCGTTAGGAATACCAGCAGCCTTAGCCTTGTCAATTGCTGTACGCAGTTGAAAATTTCCTGTTGGATCTGGAATCCCGCTTCTCGTCGCCACAATAATCGCCCGCGACAACTGAGTAAAAGTTTTCCCTCTTTTGGCATCTACTACTGCTTTCTGGCGCTTAATATTTGCCCATTTACTATGTCCTGCCATAATCTGAACTTATCTAGACTCTATTCCTAGATTAGGATATACGTAGATTTTGCTAAAATGCAAAGGTCTGAAGGGGAATAGGGATTGGGGTATTGGGAAAGACAAATGACCAATGACCAATAACAAATGACCAATGAGAAATTACTTTAGCCGTCTGCTACTTTTATTTTGTGTGGGCATATTGGCTGTAAGCGGCTGTCAGATGATCTTGCCCAAAGTTAATCAGGATCAAGTGGTACATATTACCCTATGGCAGGGAGTGAACCCGCCACCAAATCGGGATGTGTTGCAAAAGCTGGTAGATAAATTTAATCAAACACACCCAGATATTCAGGTAGAGTCGCTGTATGTTGGGCAACAGGATCAGCAAATGCCCAAGATTTTAGCAGCAGTGGTGGGAAATGCTCCCCCTGATCTGTTGTGGTACAATCCTACGATCGCCGGCCAGTTAGTGGATTTAGATGCCATTATTCCTGTAGACAACTTGCTGGCAGACTCACCAGTCAAAGCCGAAATCGACCCCAGTTTGTTTGCATCGATGGAATATCAGGGGAAAATTTGGTCTGTCCCCTTTGCGACAAATAATGTTGGGATTTTTTATCGTCCCAGTTTATTTAAAGCTGCTGGAATTAACGATTTACCCCGTACTTGGCAAGAGTTACAGCAAACTGCTCAAAAATTAACTCGTGACACCAACGGTGATGGCCGCATCAACCAACATGGCATAGGTTTACCTTTGGGTAAGGGCGAATTTACCGTATTTACCTGGCTACCGTTTATGTGGAGTAGCGGCGGCGAATTGATTAGTGGTGATTCCCAAACGGCTGCGGGAGTTGTTTTAGAAGATAATCAGCAGGCGATCGCAGCTTTGCAATTCTGGCGCGATTTAATTACAGATCGTGCTGCTGTTTTATCAGAACCAGAGCGGGGTTATGAAATGAGTGACTTGCTCACAGGTAAGATAGCAATGCAATTAAATGGCCCTTGGTCTTTAGGAGAATTGCAAGCCACTGGCGTAGATTTTGCTGTTTTCCCGATACCTTTCGCTCAACAACCGGCTACAAGCATTGGTGGCGAGAATTTGTTCTTTTTCAAAACTAATCCCAAACGAGAAAAAGCTGCTTTTAAGTTTGCGGAATATACCTTAAGTGCAGAATTCCAAACAGAATTAGCATTAGGAACTGGCTATTTACCAGTAAATTTAAAGTCACGTCAAAGTGCAAAATATCAAAAATTTGTGCAGAAGTTACCACAGGTGAAAGTCTTTTTAGACCAAGCCCAACATGGGCGATCGCGTCCAATATTTCCTGGTTATAATCGGATTTCTGACAATTTAGGTCGGGCAATTGAATCTGTATTGCTAGGTAAGAACTCTCCCGCAGATGCCTTAAAATCTAGCCAGCAGCGCTTGGACTTGATTTTTAAGTGATGAAATATAGCGGTTTTCAAACGAGTGAGGTACAGTTTTTAATCACAAAATCTGTAGGGGCGGGGTTTTCCCCATTGGTGTCAACTTAACGTAGAATTCATGTCCCACAAGGAAATGAATTTCCTTGCTCATAGCTGAAGTCATCTTAAGATGACTAAATCTCACCAAAAATCCTGAGTCCACTAAAGTGGACTTTAGCTATGAGACGGGAACTTCAGTTTCCGGCAGGTTAAGAAGCCAGACGAGAAGCTATTTTTAACTTAAGTTGACACGTATGAGTTTTCCCGCGCTCCATTATTTTGCATCTTGAAGAAGTTGGGGTTATTGTTGTTGATAAGTTAACGAAACAGTCAGGAGGGTGACTTCCTGGCTTAGGCATATCCTCCTTGGCTAGATTTTGATTAACTTCTAAGGTGGTCTTTAAACTCAATAATATATCTATTCGCCCAATGTTTGTAACAATTCTTTAAGATAGTTTTTGGCGAATTGGTCGTATGGAAACCTGGTCATGATCTGATTTTTTGGCTGTATCCATAATATTTTACAAGAGTATATAGGACTCATATTTGATTTTTGAACAGATACGTAGTGCCGTGTCTAAGCTAATTTTGTGTATTAGCAATCTTTTGTAGTGCGGGCATCTTGCCCGTTCTAATTAGCGGGCAAGATGCCCGCACCACAAGAAAATTTTTTGCAACATTTTAGTCTTGTCACGCCAGTAGGGTGTGTTAGCGACAGCGTAACGCACCCCCCCAAAGCTTTCGGTGCGTTACGGCTTGCGCCTAACACACCCTACACATACTGAGATTTTTTCAGATATCAAATCGGATTCCTATAAATCCGTTTAGGGGTTGGAAACTAATCAACTATAGCAATCCTATTTCAGTTGTGAAAAATATCGGTTTTGGCTGTTGACTGTCAACGGTTAACAGTCAACAACCCTACATGTAAGATTTTACAAATCATTTAGGATTGCTATATCTGCCTCCATGAGTAGTTTTGAAATCAAAACAGATGGCGATATTTGTAATTAAATTGGCATTTTACTATTTAAATTCATAGTAATTATTAGCAAATGGGGAGGACTCATAAATTAAAACCTTTTAAGAGCGAAGGTTTTAACAGTTTTAGCTGTCAAGAAAAAATGCTATCTTTGAGGAGAAAATTCTGATGCCCATTGATTACACTAGTAAAAATTCCTTTGCTGATGAAGGGCTAAATGTCACTCCCCTCTCCTCAGTAGATACCTTGCAAAATAGAGATGAATATAGCTTAAAACTCAGTGGGCATAGTAGTTTTGATGCTACTAGTAATGTTTCTGCAAGTGATGCCAATATTACAAATGATGTTACTACTACAACATATAGTTCTACTTCTGGCTATGGCTTAGTAAATGCAGCAGCAGCAGTAGCTAAAACTATTGGTCAGAGTACCTTTGCTGATGTTCCTGATCTGGGTGGTAATAATTGGGGCGTCGATATGGTCAAAGCCCCAGAAGTCTGGGCTAGAGGATACACAGGTCAGGGTGTTGTTGTCGCTGTTGTGGATACTGGGGTTGACTACAATCATGTAGATTTAAGAAATAATATCTGGACTAACACCAAGGAAATTTCTGGTAATGGCATAGATGATGATGGCAATGGCTACATTGATGATGATTATGGCTGGAACTTTATTGACAACACCAATAACGTTTTAGATAAAAACGGTCATGGTACTCATGTTGCTGGCACGATCGCAGGCGAAAATAATGGCTCTGGTGTTACCGGTATTGCCTATAATGCCAAGATTATGCCTGTGAAAGTTCTCAGTGATTCTGGCTCAGGCTCTTATAGTGCGATCGCTAATGGCATTTACTATGCAGTGAATAATGGTGCTAATGTGATTAACCTCAGTCTCGGAGGCGATTTTCCTAACAGCACCCTGGCATCAGCCATTGAATATGCCAGTAAGAAAGGGGTTGTGGTTGTGATGGCAGCTGGTAATAACGGCTACCCATTTGTCTCCTATCCAGCCGCCTACGCTAACAAGTCGGGGCTGGCGGTGGGAGCAGTAGATCAAAACAACAATATGGCTAACTTCTCCAATAGACCGGGAGTGACTCAACTCTCTTATGTCACCGCACCAGGAGTCAATGTCTACTCTTCGCTACCAGGCAATCAGTATGCTTATTATAGTGGTACATCTATGGCAACTCCCCACGTTGCCGGCGTAGTGGCCTTGATGCTGAGTGCCAACCCCAGTCTCACTGATGCCCAAGTACGTCAAATCATCACCAGCAGCGCAGGCAATAGTACACAATCTCTCACTGCTAGTTTCAATACTGACTCTCTCATGCGTCAGGTGATTGTAGAGATAGCAGGAAATAGTTGGCAATTTTCCACTTCTAGCCTCAAAATTGACTCCACAACTGATAGTAATCCGGCAACTTTGAGCTTTAACCCTGTCTCAAACCTAGAAAGCAATAGTTGGTTGGTCAATTCAGATACTGGGTCACAATTCCGCTATTATGACAGTGGGTTAGGAAGCAATAGTTATGACAACCTTGCTGACGAAAATGGCATGGATTTGGAAAATTTACTCAATCAATTCCAAGAACAAGTTGACGAACTACGGAGATGGTTCGTTAATTTTTGATGGGAAATAAAATAGCAGTAGAGATGTAAAATTCTACGTCTCTACTTGGTAAAATATTACAATTTATATCAGATTACCATAGCTCATACTTGCAAAAAAGTTGCATTATATTGTAATTAATTAAAAGAATTGAACTTTTTTGGATATTTTTATTAATCACTCGTAATTATATGCTGATTATAGTTTAATTGAAACAACAAGTAGATTCAGCGTTGGTCAACAAACCCATGTAACACTACTTAGCCACCAGCTAACAGGCTGATGCTGTAAGACTTTGTTAAACAGATAAATTATATTTCATAAACAAATAAGCAAGGGAGACAAGAATCATGCAAGATATGAACTTTACACCCCTAAATGAGCAAGATCGTAAGAGAAATCTCCAGCTAGATCAAATGAATCATGCTCCCTACTCTACAATCTTCTTCATCATCCTAGGTATGTTGTTGTTATTTACTATGAGTACATTAATGGCTGCTTTTTAATTAAGTTTTGTTAAAGCAGAAATAGTCATTTTTTGTATACTGATAGCAATTTCAACAGCAGACATAGAGGGCTAAGGAGATTTCCAAAATAGAAATTACCATGCAAGTGTGAGTACACTGTAGGGGTATACCGCTAAAGCAGAACCCTCAGGGTACGGTTGTTTGCCCTCCAATTGGTAAAATTATTTTTAGAAAACGCCTAAGCTTGACTTGATCTATGTTTCAGCTTAGGCGTTTGTATTGCAATGTAGGTCAAAACCTCGACGCCAATCCCTACAAAGAGGGGACGCCTGACAACGGACTGGCTCAACGCCACTTGCTCTACTTGGGGAGAACCCAAGACCGCAGTGGCTCTACTTGGTGAACAAATTAGTTGTGCTTATTTCCTATTTCCTTTCATTTATTTATACTCTTAATTTCTTGCTCAATTTGCTCACTAATAATTTCAGTTCCCATACTCGGTTTATCTAGGCTAACTCTCAGAAAACTTGTCTTGTCATCTTGTGTAAATTTTTTGTCATTGTCAGAGTCTTTGAGAACTTTTAAGAAAATGGCATTTTGGCTGGGAATAACAACCCAATTAATCAGTTGAGTATTGTTTGGGGTAATTTGTTGGAGATTCTTACCTGATAAATCAGAAATATAACCAATGACGGCATCTTTTTCATTGAGTTTTTGATCTCCATTGCCATCTTGCTCAATGATTCTATACAACCAAACTCTTGTTACTACATTGCTTGCTGATTTTGTCTCTAACAAATCGAAGGAATTAATCAGTGCTTTTTTATTTAATAGTAAATTTGTTGCACCATCTGATTTTTGATAAAAAATAATATTAGATAACTTGCTATATTTACTTTCGTAGCGCGAGAATTTAAAATTATTTTCTGACTCTGTATCCTTCTCTGTAATGTTGACTGGAATCATTAAATAATCTGATTGTGTTTTGACAATTAAATCACCGTAAAAAATATTAGTTTCTGGCTTTGGCTTGTCAACAGCATTTGCATTTGTCTGCGCTGTATTTCTGGCAACATTTCCACCACAAGACGCAGAAACTGTGGCGATGATTGTCGCTAAAGCAATTCTCTGCAAACAGCTAATATTGAGCATTGCAATCTCTCAGCAAAATATGACGGTGTTTTATTTTATTCCTTGCTGGTCAATATTGCCTAAGTAAGTCTGTGGGAATAAATAAAAATACAAGATGTATTACAAAAGATAAATATCCTTCAGGTTAGCTAAACATTGCTTGTCTACGCCCAGTTGTAAAATTGTCAGAATGGAGAAAGCGATACGCCTAGCAACATCATCTGGAGAGCAACTTGCATAAATCGATTCAATCTGTCCAACCACCACTAAAATTTATTCCTCTAAGTTTTAACCCGCTAGTACTCCAGATTACTAAGTGGTTAGTACCCTTTTTTCTCAGGTTTCGGACTCGTCCTTGGCTACCAGCTGGTATTTTGCGTGTCGAAGCCAAGAATGCTGAGGTCTTAGCTGAACTTTACCAACAATTCCAGACTGGCAAAATTCGTTTGTTGCTGGCATCTCGTCATCCAGAGGTAGACGACTCTTTATGTATGTTATACATGCTTTCGCAAGTTGTACCAAGGGTAGCTCGTCGGCAAGGTATTTCACTGCCACACCCGGTACACTGCCACTTTCTCTATGACCGAGGTATGACTTTATGGGCGGGGAATTCACTTGGTTGGTTTTTCTCCCGCATCGGTGGTGTGCCAGTTCGTCGAGGGAAACGACTAGACAGACATGCTCTCCAAACAGCACGGGAATTATTTGCCAATAGCAAGATGCCTATAGCAGTCGCTCCTGAAGGCGGTACTAACGGTCATAGTGGCATTGTGAGCCAATTAGAACCCGGCGTGGCTCAAATGGGTTTCTGGTGTGTAGAAGACATGGTGAAAGCCAATCGCCCTGAGACGGTGGTAATTGTGCCGATTACCATTCAATATCGCTATGTCCAGCCACCTTGGTCAAGATTAGACTGGCTTTTGAGTAAATTAGAAGCTGAGAGTGGCTTACCAGTACAACCAATTGACCAGTCTGTTATTGATGGGCGAGAAGAACTTTACTATCAACGGCTTTGTCGGTTGGCAGAATATCTGATTTGCGAGATGGAAGAGTTTTACCGTCGTTTCTATCATCAAAACCTGCCACATATTCCCAATCAGGAGGTAATTGAACGACTCCACCGTTTACTGGATACAGCTTTGCAAGTTGCCGAGCAATATTTTGGTCTGCAATCACAAGGAAGTTTTATTGATCGCTGTCGCCGTTTAGAAGAGGCAGGCTGGAGTTATATTTATCGGGAAGATATTGCAGATATCAGTGCTTTACCTCCCTTAAAACATGGTTTGGCAGACTGGGTTGCAGCAGAAGCAGATTTGCGGATGCGGCATATGCGGCTAGTGGAAAGTTTTGTCGCCGTCACTGCCAACTATATTCAAGAAAAACCTACTGCTGAAAGGTTTGCCGAAACGGCACTACTTATATTTGATATGATGTCTCGCGTTGGTGGTGGTATACTACCTGCACGGCCTCGTTTGGGTTGGAGAGAGGCACAAATCACGGTAGGTGAGCCAATATCAGTTAATGAACGCTGGTCAATTTATCAGGCTAGCCGTCGGGCTGCTCGGCAAGCTGTGAGTGAGTTAACGCAAGACTTGAAAGTTGCTTTAGAGAAGTTGATTGCTTGATGAATCTCTAAAAAAATACACAGATAAATCATGAAGATTTATCTGTGTTGCCAAAGCATAAACGAGAATTTTTACGCTTACTAATCTTCTAAATCTAGATCACTGTCATCATCATCGGGATCGAAAGGTAGATCATCGAGATCTATCATTTCGGAGATTTCTTCTACTTGATTGAGATGCTCAGATTCTAGAGGTTCACGCGCTATGAGCCGACCATTTGCCTTGAGCCATTCCAAAAGAATAAACTCATTACTAGAACGAATTACAGTAGCTCGCTGATTACGGGGTTCTTCACGCAAAGGACCATTAAGCATAAAAAAACTCTCTTTGAATTGGGAAAAATTACAGGGTTCGTCGTCAGCACTAAAACGAACCAGCAGGGTAGTCTTTACTACGAACATTATTCGTAATCAGCAAAGACGTTTATACTGAATGGTCATTGACTGCCTAAAGCTTATGTTTGTAAGCCCTTGTTTAGCATCTTTTGTCAGGTGAATCTGCACTGGGATTTGCTTTATCAATGGAGCTAGCATTTAAAAAGCCTGACAAATCAATCGCATCTATCAGTCTAAACCATCTTGACAAAAAAATATTAATTTTAGTAGTGGAATTGAGACTAACCGACGAAACTGGCGTAATCATACTCCTTATCCCATAACGATTAAGAGCGTTTTGGTATTTTTTCGCAACACAATTTTAATTGTGCTGCCGCTTTTTCAAATCGGTTAGTAAAACTTGGTAGCGATCGCCAAATGTTACGCCGTGGCTACTGCTACATCAGGTGTGGGGGTTGGGGTTCAAAATGGTCTTGTGGATCAGTATTTTAGGAATCTCTGTGTGAGCATCATTTTTCCAATCAGTAACACTTAGAAGTTGTACCCAATACCCAACAATAGACCAATTTCAGTTTCATCAATAAAGCCAACGTTAACGCCAGCAGTTGCTGTCAATTGGGGAGATACAGGAACATCAACCCCACCAGAAATCAGAAATCCCAGGGTACTATCTCGTCCTGTAGAAATTGCAGCTCCAGCACCCAAATAAGGAGCAATACTAATTTGTTGTTCTCCTATGTCAGTTAATGACTGAATAGGTAAGTCAAAGGTTATGGGTACGAGAAAAACTGTATTGTCTCCAATCAAAGCCGCAGGACGAACAGAGAAATTGCGAGTCAAACCTATTTTGCTAAATACAGCAAAGGAACCTTCGCTGATTGTGGTTCTTCCTCCCAATCCAATATTGCCACCGGCTCCTATGTAGCTACTCCCAGAACGGGTAGCTCTACCAGGTGTAATTTCTTGTTCGATAACTGGATCTGGTGTTTGTTGATTTATCCCTGGAGTAGGCGTTTGTGGTACTGAAGGTGGAAAAGTTTGGCCATTTTGGCTAATTTGCAAATCAGCTGCTGAAGTAGTCACTTTCCTACTTGGTGTTATCTGTGATTTGCTAATTGTTGTATTTGTCGGTGTTTCAGCAGCAACTTTAAATGTGTTCAAACCAACTATTAAAGTTGTCAGACCTAGGAGAGATAAAGTTCTCGTAATAAAATAAGTCATCATGAACAATCCCTGTGAGTCATGGATAGAAAACAGAAAGTTGGCAAAAGTTTTCCGAGCATGGTCTACAAAGAACGGTTGTGATAGACGAGCGATCGCTTGAAGCAAAAATGTATTAGATATGGGTTTACAAGCAAACAAGGAGAAAAAAAATTTCCCTCATGAAGTTAGTTTCGTGAACTACTAAGAGGATGAATCAAAAGTCCTCTCTCTATATTTAGAGTCAAAGGTAAATGTGACAGGAAAGTGACAATTTAACTCCTGACTTTTCTACCAGAAAATCTGTGTGCCAGTTGCGTAAGTTCTGACTATAGGAATCCGATTTGATATCTGAAAAAATCTCAGTATGTGTAGTGGCGTGTCTAGGCTAAAATGTTGCAAACAATTTGGGAGCATCCCAAATGTGTAAATTTATTTTTTTGTAGTGATGGCTCTCTAGCCCGCTTCCTGGACATTAGGGAGCAAGATGCTCCCACTACAAATTTTATTTTTGCAAAATTGGGATGCTCCCAACAATTTTCTTGTGGTGCGGGCATCTTGCCTGCTAATTAGAACGGGCATCTTTCCCGTTCTACAAGAGATTGCTAATACACAAAATTAGCTTAGACACGCCACTACGTATCTGTTCAAAAATCAAATATGAGTCCTATACATACAGTGTTTTTCAGATAAATTGAATTAAAATAGCTATTTGCTGTATGTTGTTATTACACAGCTTGAATCTGTCCAAGCACCTCTATTTTGTTTTTGTCATTGGCTCTTAACACCATTGATTCTCCCGATTTGGGGTAAATATTGCCAACTAAATTTGTAATATTAACTTCGTGAGTAACCATAACAATTACGCCGGGAGTGCTACGGTTATTCAAGATGAACT
Source organism: Goleter apudmare HA4340-LM2 (assembly GCA_019359495.1). Lineage (GTDB taxonomy): Bacteria > Cyanobacteriota > Cyanobacteriia > Cyanobacteriales > Nostocaceae > Goleter > Goleter apudmare. The sequence goes on along the minus strand of JAHHHF010000072.1, from coordinate 260,915 downwards.
GTCGCAGTTGTGCTGTTTGTTTAGATGCTGTAGTGTAATTACTAAAAAAAGAATTCAGGATAGGGAACGGACGGACTTTACCCAAATTCAATAGTTTTGCCGTTTCTAAACAGCGACACCATTGGCTGGATAAAACTCTAGAAACTAAAATATTTCGGTTTTTAAAAGTTTTACCGATTTTAATTGCCTGTTTTCTACCTTCATCTGATAAATTGCGTTGTGTAGCACAGTCATTGAGTCGGAAATCTGGCGGATCGCCGATTCCTGGTGCTAAAGCATGGCGCATGAGAATCACATAGCCTTTGCCTTGCTGAAGAAGAGACCAAATTGCTGTTTCAGACTTAGTAGCAATATAAGTTATGGTAGCTGAGTCAGGAGTTTCTGGGTTTGTAGATAAAGATTTTGCTTGGGTTTCTTCAGTTTTAGGATAATATAAACGTTTGAGTATTAAAGATAGGGCAGTAGCACCAAGACCAAAGATAACGTAGCGACGCATTATGAAATAGGGTGATAATTTTGATTGCTAGAGAGTGCGATTTTTAAACTTCATCACTAGATGAACTGTCTATTGACTGATTATCATGAATAGTTTCAGTCGGTTCATTTAATTCAGAAACTATCACCAATTCAGCCTCTTTTTTATGACTGTGATGCCATTCGTCTAAAACATCTTTAATCAAAACTTCTTGCAGCCAAATCTTAGCAACAACAGTAAGAGGTAGGGCCAGAAACAAGCCTAAAAAGCCAAAGAAAGTCACAAAGAATAGTTGAGCAATTAGTGTCACAGCTGGTAGCAGGGAAACTTGATGTGCCATGACAATGGGTGTGATGAAATTGGTTTCAGCTTGTTGAATAATTATGTAGAGAATCAAGACAGCAACACATTTCCAAGGGTCATCCAAAAGAGCGATCGCTAATGCTGGCACTGCACTCAGTGTCGGGCCAATATTAGGAATTAGGTTCATAAATCCTGCCAAAACTGCTAGCGCTAGTGCGGCTTTGACACGCAGAATTGACAAGCCAATTATACTCATTACTCCCACTACCAAAACAGCAAAACCCGCCCCGACAATCCATCCTTCCAATGAAACTTGACATTTATCTAAAATTCCTTCCACTCGCCGCCGATAAAAGGAGGGAAATAACCGCACAAACACTTTGCTGTAAGCCAGAGGATCGACTAATAACATTGCTGTGAGCACTATTACTAGTAAAATCTTCAGCACAGCTTCCAATGAGCTTGATACCAGCGCAAAAGAGTTACCCACTACCCGATTAATGAAGGGCTGTGCTTGTTCGATCAGGCTATTCAGATCGGGTATGTACGGTGTGAGTTCAGCAGGAACCCAAGTTTTCAGTTCATCTAGCCAAGTGTTAAAGCGCTGAAACCCTTGCGGCACACGATAGGTTAATTCTTGAAACTGCTGTGCAAAAGGTGGCACAATCAGCCAGAAAAAACCGATAATACCAGCAAAAAAAATGCCAACTGCTAAGAGTACAGCGAATCCCCGCTTCATTCCCCAACGTTGAAAGTACCTTGCTAGGCGGTTTAAGGTGACAGCTAAAACAATCGCGGCAAACACTAGCAACAGTACTTCCCGAATTTGCCACAAAATGTATAGAGAAAGAACTATGGCGATTAAGCCGATCCATTGACCTAGATTCACGGGCTGACTCCCAGCATTTAGCTAGCTGCACATTTGATTCAATGCAGCTAGGTTAGCTGATTTTAGCAACTTTCGCCTAGTGGGGCATGGGGGAGCCAGTTGCGTGGGCGGGTTTCCCGACTTAAGCAAACTGGCGTCATAGGTCATTGGGCATAGTACAAGATAAAAATTACTCTCTATTGCCTATTCTCACTTCCCGCGATCGCCATAGGAGAACGATCGCTAAAATTACTGACGGTAACAAAACTATAATTAAGGCGTTGATATCTGTTCCGGCGATCGCTAGACTCGGGCCTATGTACTTAATTAATAGGGACAGCACAACGGAGAGCAGAAGTACTTTCAGAACTAATCCTAGATTATTTTCCATAAAAGTTCGGCAATTCACATTTTTTGGTGGGGTGTACACGCATTGGGTACACTCCATCTAGTCTCTAGAATAGACCCATAGATACAAAACTTTGCAAAATTAGTCATTTGTTCACAGATTAGGGCAAATGACTAATGAAAAAAAAATCAATCGAGGGTAGATTAAAATGCCTGTTGAAACCAATAACAAAAATTCCATCAAACCGCCCAGATGGCGGCAGTTTGGTGGCAGTTTTCTCATACTACTAACTCTGTTACTACTGTTGAACTTTATTGTTCCTAGCTTCTTTGGCCCCCGATTGCCACAAGTTCCTTATAGTGACTTTATTGTTCAGGTAGAAGCAGGGAAAGTAGACAAGGCGATTGTGGGTAGCGATCGCATTGAATATGTCCTCAAAACCGAAACTCCAGATGGTGAGCCTACGGAGCAGGTATTAAGGACTACACCAGTCGCCATTGACCTAGATTTACCCAAGATTTTGCGTGAGCATAATGTTGAGTTTGCAGCGCCACCACCAGACCAAAATGGCTGGATTGGGACGATACTTAGCTGGGTAGTGCCACCGTTAATTTTCTTTGGTATTTGGGGCTTTTTGATGAATCGTCAAGGAGGCGGCCCGGCTGCACTGACGGTAGGTAAAAGTAAAGCTCGGATTTCATCTGATGGCAGCACAGGTGTAAAATTTACGGATGTGGCTGGTGTAGATGAAGCCAAAGTCGAATTAGAAGAAATTGTCGATTTCTTGAAAAGCGCTGACAAATACACCCGCTTGGGAGCAAAAATTCCTAAAGGTGCGTTGCTGGTAGGGCCTCCAGGAACGGGTAAGACATTGTTAGCCAAGGCGATCGCTGGGGAGGCTGGTGTGCCTTTCTTTAGCATCTCTGGTTCAGAATTTATTGAACTGTTTGTGGGTGTAGGTGCGGCGCGTGTCCGCGACTTGTTTGAACAAGCCAAAAAACAAGCCCCCTGTATCGTCTTTATTGATGAGTTAGACGCACTGGGTAAATCTCGTGGTGGCGCTGGCGGTTTTGTCGGTGGTAACGATGAACGGGAACAAACCCTCAACCAGTTACTCACCGAAATGGATGGTTTTGACGCCAACACAGGTGTAATTATTATTGCAGCTACCAACCGTCCCGAAGTTCTTGACCCTGCATTGCGTCGGCCTGGTCGCTTTGACCGCCAAATTGTGGTTGATCGCCCTGATAAAATCGGTCGGGAAGCCATTCTTAAAGTCCATGCCAGAAACGTTAAATTAGCTGATGATGTTGACTTAGCTACCATCGCTATCAGAACTCCCGGCTTTGCTGGCGCAGACTTAGCTAACTTGGTGAATGAAGCCGCATTGTTAGCAGCTCGCCAAAATCGCCAAGCGGTAATCATGGCAGATTTCAACGAAGCGATCGAGCGCCTGATTGCTGGTTTAGAAAAGCGATCGCGTGTACTCAACGAAACCGAGAAAAAGACCGTAGCTTATCACGAAGTTGGTCACGCCATTATTGGTGCTTTAATGCCCGGTGCTGGTAAGGTGGAAAAAATCTCTGTTGTTCCTCGTGGTGTTGGTGCGTTGGGTTACACAATCCAAATGCCTGAAGAAGACCGCTTTTTGATGATTGAAGACGAAATTCGTGGACGGATTGCGACTTTATTGGGTGGACGTTCTGCGGAAGAAATCATCTTTGGCAAGGTGTCTACTGGTGCAAGTGACGACATCCAAAAAGCTACCGACTTAGCAGAACGCGCCATTACTATCTACGGTATGAGCGATAAACTAGGGCCTGTGGCTTTTGAAAAAGTCCAACAGCAGTTTATCGAAGGTTACGGTAATCCCCGCCGTTCTATCAGCCCACAAGTAGCGGAGGCAATCGACCGGGAAGTTAAGGAAATTTTGGATAATGCTCACCACATTGCCTTAACTATTCTGCAACAGAACCGCGACTTACTTGAAGAGACTGCACAAGAACTGTTGCAAAAAGAAATCCTGGAAGGTGCAAATCTGCGAGAACGTCTCCAGCAAGCCAAAGCTCCAGATGAAATGAATGAATGGTTGCGGAGTGGGAAGTTGTCAGCAGATCAGCCATTGCTGCAATCTATCTTGAATTAATAATTTGTGATTGAAAAAGCGATCGCTCTTGCAACGGGGCGATCATTTTTTTATGCTCGCGCCTCTGCGGTTTATTAATGCACTATTTTAGCCTTGCCACGCCACTAGGGCTATAAATTGTGAGATTATGATAAACTCAACCAACCAAAAACCTGTTCCGCAGTTAGTTCCAATTCAATACCCTCAAGCACAGGTAATTTATCAGCACCTTCGTATAACTCTACACGCTGTCCAGGAAACACCGCCAGCACACTTTCATCTTCTGGGTTGAGCAACCAGCTTAATTCTGTACCATTGCGCGAACAATGCAATAATTTATTCAATACTTTTTTTAATTTTTGGTCTGGAGAAAGAATCTCAATCGCCCAGTCAGGATGGATTTCAAAGCGGTTAGCAATTCTTCCAGATGCAGTTTTAGGAATTCTCTCCCAACGAAACACAGCAACATCAGGGACTATAGAAGCACCGCCAAAAGTGCAGCGCAGTTCTGGGAAGGCGTAGGCAATTTTTTTCGTTTCTACTACTTGGTTGATGAAAGTGCAAAATTTAACCTGAAGTAAGCTATGTTCACCTTGAGGCATGGGTTTTTGAATAATTTCTCCATTAATAAAATCTGATGCTGGTTCTGTTTCTGGGAGTTTGAGAAACTCTTCTAAAGTTAGCTGGGGTTGACTGGTAATAGTCATAAGTGAGTGGAAGATATGGGAATGTTCTAATTATGGGCGATGGGCTATACTCTGTCGCAGTCAGGTTGCCAAGTTAAAATACTTTGTGTAGATAAAGCGATCGCATTTTGTTTGCCAAGACTCATTTACGAATATCCAAGACTCATTCACAAGTCTCAAATACTCATTAACGGAGTTCTAATACTCATTCACAAGTCTCAAAGACTCGTTCACCGAGTTCTAATACTCATTTACGAGTCTCAAATACTCGTCAACGCTTTTGTGAGTCTCATCAAATTGGTTTTTCCACTTAACCTCAAGTCTTAACTTCGCTGCCAAATTTTAATTGTCTTATCTAAACTCCCACTCACCAACATCTCACCGGAAGCAGTGAAGGCTACGGCTGTGACGGTGTTGGTATGTCCGATAAAGGTAGCTAAAAGTTCTCCGGTTTTGACATGCCATAATTTGATAGTTTTATCAGCACTACCACTGGCGATAATTTCCTCATCAGGACTAAGGGCGATCGCACAGACTTCATCTTTATGGCCTTTGAGGGTGCGAATTAATTCCCCAGTCTCTAAGTCCCAAATTTTAATTGTCTGATCGCGGCTACCACTGACGAGAGTTTTAGCATCCGCACTCATGGCCAGAGAACGGACAATGTGGGAGTGTCCCATGAGGCTATGTATGGGTTGGGTATCGTTTAAAGGTATGTCTCCCATCTGGTAGGAAGTACGCCAGACTTTGATTTTGCGGTAGCTACCTGTAACTAAAGTTTGTCCATCTTTGCTCAACACGAGGGAATGAGCAGCTGTATCATCCAAAGAAAGAGCGATCGCTACTCGACGTTCTGTTAAATCCCAAAACAGAATTTTTCTGTCATCTCCTCCAGTCGCTAACATTCTGCCATCCGGGGTGAATGCAACGCACCTCACGATCCCATTATGCTTGTGCAAGATATCGATCAAATCTAGTGCGCCTACATGCCAAATCTTAATTGTCGAGTCTGCACCAACACTTACTAAAGTCTGCCCATCAGCACTAAAAGCCAGGGAATTTACCTCATCTACTAGCCCAGACATCACCCAAGGCGACTCCGACAATGTCTCGATTAACTCACCTTTGGTTAAATCCCATAGCTTAGTTTCTCCATGACTACCACTAGCTAATATGGGTAAAGTCCTGCCACTGTTATAGTCTATACTGTTCGTCGTCGGTGTTCTCATCCGCGAAGGGTCTCCCACAGGAGAAGAATAGGCAAGGCAATTAATCCCTCTCGTGTGCCCTTTCAAAGTCTGCCAATATTCCCAGTCACCGATGATGTTCTTCAGGGGATGCTCTGCTGGCAAAGTGCGAACTGTCTCTGTGATGCTCTTCTGAGCCACCTCTGAAACTGCATCTTGTTTACCCACCAGTGATTCTAAGTACCAACTCAGTCCCCCTGCACATAACAATTTACTGGGAGTGACATACAGTTTGGCTTCAGTGAAATCAACTTGTTGGCTAGGTAAAAAACCAGTAATTACTGCTTGTTTTTTGTAACCCAATTTACTAGAAGATGGATAAAACAAACACAGAAAAATTAGTATTTGGTGACTTTTTAAATCTTCTTGACTAACTGTCCACCTAATTTTGTCTTTCTTAAGACTATTAAAACTTTCTCCGTCAGCAACGTAGACTTGAATACTTAGTTTTGGATTGTCCGACAGCAAGTAAATAAATTTACTTTCACTGCGTAAATTTCCTTCGTCATCCAAAATCATGTTTTCAATTGTATCTTGGGGCACTTTTTTTACTAACTTGCCCAGACGTTCAACCATGATGCGATCAACAATTTGTTCTCGCAACAGATAATCTTCCGCTTGCTGTTGGAAGTATTGAGAAAACGGAATCATCCAATCAGGCGGTTCGGGATATTCGGGTGGTGTAGGAGGGGGATTTTTAGCCAGAAATCCGGCTTGTTGACGACATAATTCTAGGAGTTTTGCCATTGGCTCGCCCCAAAATGTCATGATTTCGCTGTGACAACCTTTGACTTGACTTTCTAGTAAAGATAAGTCATTGGTCTTAGTTTTTTTAACACGTTGAAGGAAGTCAGCTTGTTGAGCTTTTAGTAAGCTAATCCAATCCATCTGCATTAGAGCGGCACACTACTGCATACTTAAGGTAAGCTATACAATCCAATTACTCAAGTTTATAACTTTTAGTTAATTAAAATTCAGTAATTTTAGCAGTCAAAGAGAACACAGCCTAAGGCATGGGTTCGCGGTAAAGATACACCCATATAGAATTCAAACATATCATGAATTGATACAGTTGAGGTATAGAGAATTAGATAATGTCAGATTATTCTAACGAACCTGGCAAAGGAGATACTGTTTCTATAGAAACAGTTCTTTTAGCAAAAGCGGGTGTGATTTCCCAGAAAAATCAAAAGTTTGGGGAAATTTTTTGGCAGCGAATAGCCAAGTAACAAGGGAGCATCCCAAATGTGTAAATTTATTTTTTTGTAGTGATGGCTCTCTAGCCCGCTTCCTGGATATTAGGGAGCAAGATGCTCCCACTACAAATTTTATTTTTGCAAAATAAGGATGCTCTCACTAACAACCACCTAATGTCACTGACTCTAACTTTAATACTACCTGAGAAGCACGAATGATCTAAATTAGCTAATTTCCAGCTTGGTTATTGGGTAGTGTGAATTGATTGCTTTCTCTAAACTCTAATTCTTTAATTTTTTTCAGCAAATCCAATTCCTCGCTACTAACGATTGTCTCTAAATTCGCTATTCTTTGCTCTAACAGTTCAACTCGCTGTTGTTGCACAGGGGTAAGCTGCAATTTTTTCTGATCAGCACGCCAGACTGCAACTGTACCCACGGCTGCACCGCCAATAGCCGCTAAAGGGAGAATCGCACCACTTCTAGTAACAGCTGAAAGTGGGATGCAAACTGCGAGAATTCCCACGGTAAATCCCCAGATTTTTGAGGTAGCAATTAATCTGATATCTTGGGATGGTTCTAGGTTATTTTCTGATACTTTAGTCATAACGGTTTCTAATGCTTACTGTCTAGGTTGACACGATCGCCTATTAAAATACTTCCTACATTTGGTTTAAGTACAATTACTCTATTGAAATAAAAGTGATTATAATTACAATTTTTTGCTCTCTTAGTTAAGTAAACCAATCTGGTTTTGCAAATTTGTGGCGTTAGGTAGTAGTCGCAAACTTAGTGAATCAATAAGATTGGCTGAAAATGAAGTGAGGAAGTAGCAGATGTCAGTTCGGGCTTTTTTTGAAGCTGCTAAAGTTGAGAGTACACAGTCGCCTTACGATACCATCCATTTAAAAATTTTTTATCCTGCACAGATTTCAGGAAGTGATTTAGCAAAAAATAGCAGCGTAGTACCTGTTGATCAAGAAAAAGCACCTTTTCCAATAGTAATTTTTTTCAACGGTTTTAACTGCGACGCCCAACAATACCATTGGCTAGCGATGGAACTTGCTGAACGTGGAGTAGTGGTAGTTGTTTTTAACTGGATTACACACAGCCAACCAGGAATAATTAGCCTCACGCCTGGGGCCGATTTAGAAAACAGAAAACCAAAAGTTTATCGTACTACTTCTACTGCTTCAGCTTTGCCTGCACTGTTAGCTAAATTAGCACAGTTACAAAACCAAGGAATTTTAGCCGGGATGCTTGACTTGCAACGGATCATTTTTGGTGGACATTCCGAAGGTGGGAGAGTAGCCATTGAAAACGCTGATCCTAGCTTTTTTTCTCAAGTCGTAGCAGCTTTTGCTTATGGCACACACACAGCAGGACTTTTGTTTCTGGGCTATGAACCAAGTACAATTTTACCCTTACCAGACTCTTTACCTGTGCTAATAATGGCAGGAACCCATGATGGAGTAATTGCTAACAGTAGCGATCGCTATGGCATGAATCCACAATATCCTACCACCCCAGTCATCCGTACATTTCAAGAAGCGATCGCTGGCGGACGCAATGACAGCTATCTACTAATCCTCGCAGGCGCAAATCACTTTTCTATCGCTGATAGCCTAGACTCTACTATACCTAGACCCTATCTTGATTTTCCCTCCACCCAACCCCAAGAAAACTTCCGTTTACTGATTGCTGAAATTATTGGTTTGTTCATTGATACTCATGTTCGCCCGCAACCAAAAGCAGCCGAGATGCTAGAGCAATTACTCAATACAGCCAATCCTCTGATAAAATCCTTTGAGCGTAAATAACTAATTAGGGCATGGGGAATAGGGCATAGGGCAGAGTAACAAATAACAAATAACAAACAACAAATAACAAATGACAAATAAAATTTTTCTAGCTGGTGCGAGCCGTGGTGTTGGTAGAGAAATCGCCGAATATTTAACAGCACAAAAACTCAATGTTAAAGCACTTTTGAGAACAGAAACTGCTGCTGCGGAACTAGAAGCATTGGGTATTGAGGTCGTTTTAGGAGATGCTTTGAGTGTAGAAGATGTTGAACGCGCCATTTCAGCAGATGCAGCGATCAATACCGTGATCAGTACCCTTGGTGGTTTGCCTAATAATACCCAAAGACCTGATTACCTGGGTAATAAAAATCTCATTGATGCCGCAGTTAAAGCCGGAGTCAAAAAGTTTATTTTAGTGACTTCTATTGGCACTGGTAATAGTGTCGGTGCTTTACCTCCCCAAGCTTTGGCAGCACTAGGAGAGGTTTTAGTTGAAAAAGAAAAAGCCGAACAACACTTAATTGCCAGTGGGCTAACTTACACCATCATCCGTCCCGGTGGACTAAAGTCAGAACCAGCAACCGGTAATGGAGTTTTAACCGAAGACCCGCGAATTGTTGGTAGCATTCATCGTGCAGATGTCGCCCAATTAGTTGTCCGTGCTTTAAATTCTGATCGCAGTAACAATAAAGTCCTATCAGCTGTAGACCGTAATCAGTTATTCGCACAATTCGAGTTTGCCGAATTCAATTTAGACTAAAAGGCTCGTAGTGAGGACTGAAGTCCTCAAAATACACCCGAATTACAAAATTAGCCCCGCCACCTGAGCATCTGATCCTTCACAGGGTTTTCAAATTCTCGCCCCTCAGCGATCGCACGAGCATATTCTCGCTTTAACTGATAGTACCACTGTGCTTGCATATCTGAGTCCTTAATCAACCGCAACACAGGGTCATATTTCAATCCAATTTGTTGCTTTTCTACCACTGTCCTATCTTGACCAAGAAAAGCCCTGATTAATAAGCGCATCAATGGTTTAAAACCTGCTAACCAAGAGTGTGTCCAATAAAGAGCGAACGTTACCTCGGTTTCTGTGTCAGAAATAGGTGTAACAGTTGTCAAATTACAGACTCGCTGGTTTCCACTGGTTGTCTGTTCCACTCTGATTCCAGGTAACCGAAAAGAAATTTCTGTTTCTGGAATACCGTTACCAACAAGCTTATATAGTCGTCCCATACTGGGCGACAATTGGTGTTTTCGCATGGTAAACCCGTAGGGCGAAGCATCAAATTGCTTGGCTTCCTCATTGAGTTTCCCCGATCGCCACCACCAGACTTGATGAACATAGGGTGAATGAGCCGGGTCCATCAGACCTGTCACCGCATGATCTACAAAACATGGAAATCGCATCACTTCTACTAATTGTGGCGATCGCTCTTCAAAGCCTTCAATCACCGGAATATCAATTTCTGGGGCTGGTGGCTGGGGTTTTTCTGGGTCTGTGATGTAAATCCAGATGTTTCCTTGGGTTTCGTGGATGGGATAGGACTGCACGTTAAAGCGGCTCAAATTTTTCTCTTGCCCTTCCACTAGGGATGGAATCACCGTACAGTTTCCATCAGGGTCAAAGCGCCAACCGTGGTAACAGCATTCGACTTCTTGCCCATCAAATCGACCACAACTTAAAGGTACCGCACGATGAGGACAAATGTCCCGCAAGGCAGAGACTTTGCCATTTTCACTCCGCACTAACAGCACTGGCTCCCCTAAAAAAGTACGGTCAATCATCTTACCAGGTTTCAGCTGATAGCTGGGCAGAGCATAATACCAAATATTACGTAAGAAAAAGTTTTGATTGTTTGTCATATATCACTATATCTGTCTTTTATCTATTACCTTCTTCGTGAATAAATGTCCTGAAAAATTGGTAATTCCAGCGATAATTAGGAATTAAGAATTAATTTGACTGTGTTATTCACCAGACAGTTGCAGAGACACAGTTCTTTTTCTCGGCCCATCTAGCTCAAAAAACAACACAGATTGCCAAGTTCCTAAAGCTAAGTTGCCATCCACAATCGGAATTACCTCACTAGTATTTAGTATGATAGCCATTAGATGTGAGTGAGCATTTATTGGCTCATCTTCTGGAACATCCCTTAAATGCAAGTCATTGTGTAAGTATTGGTCTGATTCTGGTGCTAATTTCTGCAAAAATACTTTGATGTCTTCTAATAATCTGACTTCATTTTCGTTGATAGCTAAAGCAGTTGTAGTATGCCGTGAGAATACTAACACTTGTCCATTTTTAATTGATGTTGACGAGATAAATTCCTGAATTTGCGGTGTGATGTGATGAATATTAATTCCTGGTTTAGTTTCAATTTCAATTATTTTATTAAAAATTATCATAGGTGGATCAATAATATTCTAGTGAAATTTCAGCAGTTATAAATAGATGTTAAAAATACGATACTATAGTTTCTAGTCCTTGCACTAGTCTTTCTATGCCTTCTTTGGCTGTCTCTTTTTGCAGCGCACCATAAGCAACTCGCAGATAGCATCCATCCTTCATGCCAAAAGTTGTACCTGGAATCACTGCTACTCGATGTTCTTGGATGAGTCGTTTAACTAACTCAAAAGCATCTATCTGGGTATGAACTTTGAGGAAAAAGTAGAAAGCGCCTCCAGCTGGGATAATGCTACATAAACCTTTGAGTCGGTTTAGGGATGCAATTACCAATTGCCTAACTTCAGCGATAGTACCAATATTTGTTTTTAAATACTCCTCTGTTGCTTGCAATGCCCCCAAAGCTGCATACTGAGAAATTACAGGCGGACAAATCAAAATCGTGTCCTGGACTTTTTTTACAGCAACAAGTAAATTTTGGGGAATTACCATGTAGCCGATGCGCCAACTGGCGAAACCGTAGGCTTTAGAGAGACTATAGAGAGAAATTGTGTGCTCACTACTACCACTAAATGCACCAGGGGAAATGTGTTTGACGCCGTTATATGTAAAATATTCGTAGGCTTCATCGCTGATGTGGTAAATGCCATGAGTGCCACAAATTTGATTTACTTGTCTTAATGCGGCTTCTGAATAAACAACCCCTGTGGGATTGTTGGGTGAAATTGTGACTATCGCCCGTGTTTTAGGAGTAATTGCTTGAGCGATCGCTTCTGGACGCAGGTGGTAATTTTCATCTGTCTCTACCAAAATTGCACGACAACCAGCCATAGCGATCGCCATGTCATGGTTGAAATAATAGGGGGTGTTCAAAATAATTTCATCGCCAGGACAAGTAATCGCCAAAATGGCATTCATAAACCCCATGTTGCTCCCGGCGGTAACAACAATACAGTTATCATTATTAATTTCTATGCCGTTGAAGGCTAGTAATTTTCCTGCTATTGCTGTTAACAAAGCAGGAATTCCTTCAACTGCTTGATATAGATGATTACTGGGTTCAGCGAGAAATTGCGGTAACAAATCTATCGCTTCCTTGGGTGGACTGTAAGAAACCACACCTTGTCCTAGAGAAATGGTTCCGGGAGAGTTTCTAATTAATTCCCCCACAACAGGAATGATTGGCGACTGTACCGCCTGCATACGAGAAATGAATTTAGTCATTTGGCATTTGGCATTTGTTATTTGGCATTTGTCATTTGTTATTGTTACTTCGTCAATGACAAACCCACTTCCACAGAGGATGACTCGGCCCTTGCTGACGGATACGACACACCTGCTTTTCTAAACGTTGCTTTTCTTGTGGTGGTAGCCCAAGTAGAATATTCCGACTTTGCCAAATTAGAACAGCAGCCGTCATCCCGACGCAAAATGCTAAACCAAGGGTAGCTAGGGGATGATAAAAGAGTCCATAGCGCACTGCTACCCAAGTAAAGTATTCTTGCCATAGAGCAATTTCTGCATGTAGATTCCACAAACAAAGAGGCGCAATGATCAGCCACAAACAGCTGACAAATAACCATCTGCCATATACTGTTAGCTGGTGTAGTCTTTGCACTTGTTGAGCAAAGGAAGAGTCATTTATTAATGTTTGTTCAGGTTGATCCATAACAGCACAAAATTACAAGGCATGGGTTAGCAATTCCCAAATCAAAATTGCAAATGCTTTCACCCATTTATGAAACACAACGATAGCTGAAAATAATTCGTAATTGAATGATTTGTTTATGACTATTTCTTAACTAAGAATTACGAATTAAGTAACTCGGTGGGAAAAACCAAAACTATGTGAAGAAAGGTAAATACAGCTAAACCCCTCTTCCCTCCTGCCTTGCCATAACGATAATTTTTAACACTGAGCTACTTAATAATTAGTTAGCTATCCTGGGAACTAGCAGATGTATCAACTGCTTGGGGAGTAGCTAAAACTGGGGATTGACCTGTACGTTCTCGCCAGGATGTTAGGAGAGTACTAGCAACAAAGATGCTGGAATAAGCACCGGCACTGAAGCCAATAATTAGGGCTAGGGCGAAGTTTTTCAGTGTTTCGCCACCAAACAAAAAGATGGCGAATAACGACAACATAGTTGTTAAGGTGGTGTTGATTGAGCGTCCTAGTGTCTGATTAACTGCATCATCAACAATGTCAGCTATGGGGCAGTTGGGGTTAGTTTGTAGTGTTTCCCGGATGCGATCGTATATTACTACTGTATCATTGACCGAAAACCCTGTAATTGTGAGTAGAGCAACAATAAACAGGCTGTCTACTTCTGTACCAAATACCAAACCCAAAATCGAAAAAATGCCTGCGGTAATTAAGACATCATGAAACAAGGCCACGATCGCAAATATGGCATAGTCCAACTGGAAGCGGACACTCAAGTAAGCAATTATGCCCAAAAATGAGACAACCAAAGCCACTACACCAGAGGTAAATAACTCCCGCCCTAGAGTAGGCCCGACAGTATCAAGCTGGTTTTTTTGTTCGTCAAAAGTACCAATTTTTTCAGTTAAGGCAGCTTGTAACTTGGTGCGCTGCTCACGATCTAAGTTTTTTGTGCGAATTAATATGCCATTTTCGGCTTTTGTCTCTTTGTCAGCGATAATTTGGATGCTGCTGTCACCTAGTCCCTGTGCTCTAGCCACTTCTCTGACTAAATTAATATCTATGGGCTGGTCGCAGTTACCTGGTTTAGTACAGTCTCGCTCTAACTGCAATCTTGTACCACCGACAAAATCTAAACTAGGACGTAAAGGGGCGCGAATCTGAGGATTTTGCCAAGAAATCACCATTGAGGCGATACCAGCCAATATAATGGCGGCAGAAATAGCCCACCAAAGCGATCGTGATTTGTTAATACTAAGTTTCATCGTGCTACCTCTGCCTTATTTGGTGCTGGCAGGTTCGGACAGAAAAGTTCTGGTTTGCGGAGTGCCGGCATGGAAATTGCTAAAAACATGAAGGTACGACTACAAGTAATAGCGCTAAACATACTCATTGCTACCCCTAAGCCCAGAGTTAGTGCAAAACCTTTGACTAAACCTGCCCCTAGCCAGAATAGTGCTACACAGGCAATAACTGTCGTCACGTTGCCATCTAAAATACTCGAAAAGGCGCGGTAAAATCCCGACTCTACAGAACGATATAGGGTTTTGCCTGCTCGCAATTCTTCTCGTGTCCGTTCAAAAATGAGTACATTGGCATCTACTGCCATCCCTATACTGAGTATAAAGCCAGCAATCCCTGGCAGAGTTAAAGTCACACCCAACAAGGCAAAGCTAGCCCAGGTAAGCAAAGCGTAAATTACTAAAGCAATATCGGCAATTAGTCCTGGTAGTCTATAATACACTACCATAAATATTAACACTAAAGCCAAGCCACCTAAACCAGCGTAGATACTGCTTTGAATACTGTCTTTACCCAAGGTTGCCCCAACTGTGCGGATTTCCGCAATTTCCACAGGTACTGGTAATGCTCCACCACGTAACTGCACCCCTAAATCATTGGCTTCTTGGGTCGTAAACCGACCTGTAATCACAGCACGACCACCGGTAATCCCGGTAGCGGCAAATTCTGGTGGGACATTGGGAGCGCTGATGAGTGCATTGTCTACAAAAACGCCGATGCTACGCCCAGTCCCGGCGAGGTTCTTGGTTAGTCCAGCAAACAGTTCGCCACCCTTTTGATTGAAGCGCAGGGCAACATTCCAATTGTCACTACCTTGAGTAGGTTCACCGTAAGCATCTTCCAGAAATTGACCTGTCAAAGGCGGGTTGGTGCTTTCAAACAATTCAGCGATCGCTTCGTTATTTTTTTGTAACTCTTCTTGATTTTTCGCAATCGCCGCAGTGTCCGAGGATTTTCTTAACTCTTCTTGCTTGGCTCTGAGTTCGGCTCTGGAAGCTTGGAAGGCAAACAGTTGAGTTTCTGTACCAGGTTTTTGGATGCGGAATTCCAATTGCGCCGTACCCCCTAACACCCGTTCTGCTTGCTCTGGATCGTTGACACCAGGTAGCTGCACGAGAATTTTATCTGAGTTAGGCACGATTTGAATTACTGGCTCAGAAACGCCCAGGCCATTAATCCGACCTTCAACGACTTTTTGCACAGCTTCCAATTCACGTTGGGTGATTTGCTTAATCTCTGGTGTAGTTTGCACCCGAATTGTGAGCTGTGAGCCTCCCCGTAAATCAAGTCCTAGGGGTATGGGAATCAAGGCAATCGCCGTAATGGCGGCAATTACCAGTACTAAAATCAAGGCTAATAGCGATCGCTGTCTTTGCATACCGTAACTCGCAACTGACAAAGGCTATAATAGCGCTCTTTTAAAGAGTTATGAGTTTTTGGTTAAGAGTTATGAGTTGGGAGGGATCACTTTTATTTTGATTGTCACCTAGTAAGAATTCATGGCATATATAGGAATCCGATTTGATATCTGAAAAAATCTCAGTATGTGTAGGGTGTGTTAGGCGCAAGCCGTAACGCACCGAAAGCTTTGGGGGGGTGCGTTACGCTGTCGCTAACACACCCTACTGGCGTGTCAACGCTAAAATGATGCAAAAATAAAATTTGTAGTGGGAGCATCTTGCTCCCTAATGTCCAGGAAGCGGGCTAGAAGCCCGCACTACAAAAAAATAAATTTACACATTTGGGATGCTCCCAAATTGTTTGCAACATTTTAGTCTAGACACGCCACTACGTATCTGTTCAAAAATCAAATATGAGTCCTATATAGTAATTATGTGCCACTAAAATCATTAGCATGTCTGAATTACCTTCATACGCTGAAGTCCATTTAGGTGCTCAAGGTCGCTTAGTAATTCCTGCATCCCTGAGGCGATCGCTTGGCTTGGAAACAGGAGATATCTTGATTGCCCGTCTGGAAGCAGGGCGGCTCGTTTTGGAAAAACAGGAGACTATTAAGCATAGGCTCAAGGCTCGCTTTTCACACTTGCCGAAAGACCTCAGTCTGTCTAATGATTTATTGGCAGAACGCCGTCAAGAATCTGAACGAGAGATCAATGAATGAAGGCAGTTCTTGACGCTTCAGCTTTGCTTGCCTATTTGCAAAATGAACCAGGTAGTGAGGCTGTGGAAGCAGTGCTAGACGAGTCTATAATTTCAAGTGTCAATTGGGCGGAGTGATGCAGAAATCAATTGCTGCTGGTGTAGTTGTTGATGGTATGTACAATGACTTAGCAGCACTAGGACTGAAAATATACTCTTTTGAGTTAGAGGATGCTGAAGTTACAGGGCGGCTGTGGCAAGAAACTCGAAACCACGGCTTGTCTCTAGGCGATCGAGCTTGTTTGAGTTTAGGGCTGAGGCTTAGTATTCCGGTTTTGACGACTGATAGAGCTTAGAGAAACCTGGGGATGGCTTTGGATGTGCGCGTAATTCGTTAAAAGTTGAGCAATTGCGATCGCAAGTTTGCCAAAAAACAGTTTAGGGAAGAGGCATTGAACATTCCCGATGCCCCATTTCCTATGCTCTAAACTCGCAAAGCTACCATTTTTTCCACAGCTTCCACAATTTGCTCTGGTTGGACAATCGTTAGTCTTTCCAGATTGCCATTGTATGGTGTGGGGATATCTTGAGAAGACAGACGCAGCACTGGTGCATCTAATTCATCAAACAGGCGATCGTTAATTGAGGCAATTACTTCGGCTGCAATACCCCCAGTCCGCATTGCTTCTTCCACGATAATCACGCGATGGGTTTTGCGGATGGATGCGCCGATGGTGTCAAAGTCTAGAGGCTTGAGTGATATCAGGTCAATCACTTCTGGGTCATACCCTGATTTTTCCAGAGTTTTCACTGCTTGCAATACATGATGCCGCATCCGGGAGTAAGTCAGAATTGTGACATCTTTACCGCTACGCACAACTTCTGCCTTATCTAAGGGCAATAGATATTCTTGTTCTGGCAGGTCTTCTTTCAAGTTATAGAGCAGAACATGCTCAAAGAATAACACCGGGTTATCGTCACGGATAGCCGATTTCAGTAGCCCCTTGGCGTTGTAAGGTGTGGAACAGGCAACAATCTTCAACCCCGGAACGGCTTGGAAGTAAGTTTCTAGTCGCTGGGAGTGTTCTGCCCCCAATTGCCGTCCTACACCCCCAGGGCCCCGAATCACCATTGGAATTTTAAAATTACCGCCGGATGTATAACGTAGCATCCCAGCGTTATTGGCTATCTGGTTAAAGGCAAGTAGTAAAAAGCCCATGTTCATGCCTTCAATGATCGGTCTTAACCCAGTCATTGCTGCTCCTACAGCCATACCAGTAAAGCTGTTTTCTGCAATGGGTGTATCTAAAATTCGGAGTTCGCCATATTTTTTGTACAGGTCTTTGGTAACTTTGTAGGAACCGCCATAGTGTCCAACATCTTCACCCAGAACGAATACACTGGAATCACGTGCCATTTCTTCGTCAATGGCTTCCCGCAGGGCGTTGAAGAAAAGAGTTTCTGCCATTTAAACCTTTAATTACGCTTATTGTTTTAGAATCTTATCGTGCTGCCGTAGCAAATACCGTGAGCGATCACACTACTTGAAGTTGGGAATAGGAATTAGGAAGCAGGCAATATGGACTTGATTTTGTTTTCCATCACTCTCCCACTCTCCTTTGCGCTCTTTCACAACCTACCCTGATGCTTTATTGCTATTCTGCCGTGAAAAAGGGACCAATTTCTCAGAGCAATATCATTTAATTCAGTAGTGTCGATTACTTACTCAACACTCACTGCTCGGTAATGTCTAGAGATACCAAGGCAAAAAATAGCTGATAACCAACTTGATTTATTGTGCAATCAGCTACAAACTGGAGAGTCGGGCAGATGAGTAGTCATCTGATTATCAGGAAAGCGCTTTGGTCTTCCTGGTTTGCGTTTGTGTCGCTGATTAATTGACTTTTCGCTGGCTGCTGCCAATTCTTCAGGTGTACATTGAAACAGACGCAAAGCTTCTAAATATTTTTTTGGTGTCATCGTGGGTTCCGTTCGCCCTGCTTCCCAGTTACGAACACTGGTTTCACTGATTGCAAGCCTGAAGGCTACCTCTGTACGGCTTAAACCCGCACGCTCTCTCAGGACTTGCATATCCATATTCCATGCTCCCCTAAAAAAACTTAGAACGTATTTAGTAAATCAATTGACAGTTAGAATGGCTATTGACAAAAATTTACTAACTATATTCTTTTATAAGCGATCGCCTCCAACTCTGCCAAACCCCAAAACTGCTATCTTCTGTACTATTTCGGACAAAACTTTCTCTCAAAACTCCAAATATCTAGATCAAGATAGATAAAATTCCCCGTTTTTAACTAACAAACTATAAAAATATCTTACTTTCGGCAGACATCTCCCAATTAATTGCCAGAGATATACCACAACTTATCAATAAGACGTAAATTTCAGCTTTTAGTAGGCACTTCATTGCCTCCAAGCAAATATCACGGATAATCACGACAGCTTCAGACTCAACTGTTGAGCTTCAGGAAAATCTAGATGTAAATTATGGCTATTTTCATAATTGGTAATGAATAACTCTTTACCTTTAGAAGCAGTAGTTTTCTTGTAGTTATTCATGCCATACTGCAATTCCCACTCAAACATACTTGCAGCTTGAAAATTTTCTCTAATTTCAGGTGAGTCATCATAAGTTATTAGCCAACTGTGACGACACTCCATAACTAATTCAGCAAACCTCTTATCCTCAAAAGATGTATGTAAATCACCATCTTTACCATATAACTTAGATTTCTTAGCAATAAAATAGGGAGGATCTAAAAATATAAATACATCATTACCATCCACATCCAATAATTTGCTGTAATCTAAATTAGTAATTTTGACATCTGTCGTCAAAATTGTTTCTAGTTTCTCCAAACGCTCTATTGATGAGTGAGTGAAACGTTTATGAAAAGCTTGCTCAGAAAAACCACCAGATTCTACAGTACCGGAAAAAGTAATTCTATTCAGAACAAAAAAGCGTACTGCCCTATCAAAATCAGATAAGCTATTTGTATCTAAGTCTGTTAATTCCGCAAATAGCAATTTGCCATTTGTATATTTATCTTTAACCCGACGGATTTCTTCTACTAGCTGGGGTAGATGAGATTGAGCATATTGCCAAAATAGAAATAACTCACGGTTTAAATCATTAATCCAGATTTTTACATGAGGAAATTTTTGCTTCAAATAGATAAATACAGAACCACCACCCACAAAAGGTTCTCGAAACTCCGAGAAACTCTCCGGTAAATATTCGGCTATTTGGTTAATTGCTTTTGATTTACCACCTGGATACCGTAGCGGACTTTTGATCATAATTGTGGTTATATGACAATCCGATTTGATTATTGAAAAAATCTAAGTATGTGTAGTGGCGCTCTGCGGTTTATTAATGCACTATTTTAGCCTTGCCACGCCAGTAGTAGCGTGTCTAGACTAAAATGTTGCAAACAATTTGGGAGCATCCCAAATGTGTAAATTTATTTTTTTGTAGTGCGGGCTTCTAGCCCGCTTCCTGGACATTAGGGAGCAAGATGCTCCCACTACAAATTTTATTTTTGCACCATTTTAGCGTTGACACGCCAGTAGGGTGCATTATTATTATTAAGTGTAACGCACCGTATTCAAACCTCAGATGCGTTGCGCTGCGCGACAACACACCCTCGTATTTGTTCAAAAATCAAATATGAATCCCATAACAAAGTTTGATCACCTTAAATATCGACATTGCTGAATGAAGGGATGAAAATTAAAAATTCAATCTCTCAAACTCTTACTCTGGAGCGCCTGGAGCGTGGCGGACACTTTCGACAAGTCGGGAAACCCGCCCACGGAAGTGTCCTCTTCTGCTTGAGATTTCCGAATCTTCAATTACACAACTTACTTTAACCAACGTGCCGCATCTTTAGCATGGTAGGTCAAAATCAAATCAGCACCAGCGCGTTTAAAGCCAGTTAAAGTTTCCATAACCACACGTTCCTCATCAATCCAACCGTTGAGGGCGGCGGCTTTAATCATGGAATACTCACCAGAGACATTGTAAGCAGCAACGGGAAGATTACTGGCTTCTTTCACACGCCAAATAATGTCCATATATGCCAAGGCTGGTTTTACCATCAGCATATCAGCACCTTCGGCAATATCCAGGTCAATTTCCTTAATTGCTTCGCGGGCGTTACCTGGGTCCATTTGGTAAGTTCTTCTGTCCCCAAATTGCGGTGTGGAGTCAGCCGCATCTCGAAATGGCCCATAATAAGCCGAAGCATACTTAGCCGCATAGGACAAAATCGGGGTATCTTGAAATCCCGCCTCATCCAAGCCTGCACGAATTGCCTGTACAAAACCATCCATCATCCCTGAAGGAGCGATGATATCTGCACCTGCTTGGGCTTGTGATACAGCCGTTTTTTTCAGCAGTTCCAGCGTGGGGTCATTTAAAACTCGTCCTGTCAAATCCCCCACTTGCAGATAACCACAGTGACCATGACTTGTGTACTCACACAAACAAGTATCAGCAACCACAATCAAATCTGGTACTGCTGCCTTAACCGCAGTCGCTGCTTTTTGCACGATACCGCAATCATGCCAAGCACCAGTAGCATCAGCATCTTTATCCTCAGGAATACCAAAGAGAATAATTGCGGGAATTCCTAAGTCATAAACTTCTTTGGCTTCCTCCACAATTTTGTCTACCGACAGTTGGTAGACTCCAGGCATAGATTTTACTTCCTTCGCAATTCCCTCACCTGCTACAGCAAACAGTGGGTAAATTAAATCACTCGTTGTCAGAACAGTTTCGCGTACCATGCGGCGCAATTGGGGATGGGTACGCAGACGACGGGGGCGATGAGTGGGAAACATAAAGTTTTATGAAGTATAACAACACAAATGGACACAATATAAAGCGTCACAAAAACAGGATAAAACCTGGCTTTTGTCGGACAGACTACGAGGAGTGCTTAACTGTCCTATGCCCTACTGTTGATGAAGCTGTGGGGCATTTTTGTTTTTGTATTGTACAACTTGGCTGACATCTCTTTGACAAAATATTATAGAAAACTATCTAAAAAATTTGCGTAAATTAATTGAGGAATTTGGAAAATAGGAAATGGGAAGATTCCTGAAAATTACCAAATGTGAAGCACGAATTAGCAATTACTAACTACCAATTTGCCATTGCTATCCTTGAGGGTATTTCAAACCTCTAGTTATGAATCCTATATATGCTATTGCTAACAGCAATTATCATTTGTTATTGGTAAGGGTTAAGGGTCAAAAATTATTTCCCCATGCCTCATGCCCTATTCCCCAGGTTAGTGATATTACGACTCTATCATGTGCGTCATTGTCTTAAGATTGAAAGACTCGCTAGATTCGTCAGAAATTAAGTTACGTTACCTTAAAACCAAACAAATACACTTATGTCAACTGAACTTCAGTCAGATATTCATAAAGCAGTTGAACTTCGCCGCAACTTTGCGATTATTTCTCACCCTGACGCGGGTAAAACTACCCTAACAGAAAAGTTACTACTTTACGGAGGGGCAATTCATGAAGCTGGGGCGGTGAAGGCGCGACGGGCCCAGCGCAAGGCTACTTCTGACTGGATGGCAATGGAACAACAACGGGGAATTTCTATTACCTCCACGGTGTTGCAATTTTCCTACCAAAATTGTCAGATCAATTTACTGGACACTCCCGGACACCAAGATTTTAGTGAAGATACTTATCGCACCCTCGCCGCAGCAGATAATGCAGTGATGCTAATTGATGTGGCTAAAGGTTTGGAACCACAGACCCGGAAGTTGTTTGAAGTGTGTAAGATGCGGGGTATTCCCATTTTCACATTTGTGAATAAACTCGATCGCCCAGGCAGAGAACCGTTAGAATTGTTGGACGAAATTGAGCAAGAATTGGGATTACAGACCTACGCGGTGAATTGGCCGATAGGTATGGGCGATCGCTTTAAGGGTGTTTTTGACCGTCATCAACAACAAATCCACCTCTTTGAACGTAGCGCCCACGGTAGCCGTGAAGCCCGTGACACCGTAGTTGACTTAGGTGATGCCAAAATTGCAGAATTGCTAGAACAAGACCTTTACCACCAACTAAAAAACGATATAGAACTGTTAGAAGGAGTGGGCGAGGAACTAGATTTGGATTTGGTACATCAAGGAAAAATGACGCCCGTGTTCTTTGGTAGTGCCATGACTAACTTTGGGGTGGAGTTATTCTTGAAGTACTTCCTCGACTATGCCCTGAAACCAGGTACACATAACAGCAGCGTTGGTGAAGTTCCCCCTACCTACCCAGAATTCTCTGGCTTTGTTTTTAAACTCCAGGCGAATATGGACCCGAAACACCGAGATCGGGTTGCATTCATCCGGGTCTGTACGGGAAAGTTTGAAAAAGATATGACGGTGAATCATGCACGGACTGGCAAAGTTGTCCGCCTGTCTCGCCCGCAAAAACTCTTTGCCCAAGAACGGGAATCGATTGATGTCGCTTATCCTGGTGATGTGATCGGTTTGAACAATCCTGGTGTTTTTGCGATCGGCGATACAATTTACACAGGTCAGAAACTGGAATATGAGGGAATTCCCTATTTTTCACCGGAACTGTTTGCCACTCTCAGGAACCCCAACCCTTCAAAATTCAAGCAATTTCAAAAAGGAATTTCGGAATTGCGGGAAGAAGGCGCAGTACAAATTATGTACTCAGCTGATGAAGCCAAGCGCGATCCAATTTTGGCAGCAGTAGGTCAATTGCAATTTGAGGTAGTGCAGTTTCGCCTCCAAAATGAGTATGGTGTCGAAACCTTACTAGAATTGTTGCCCTACAGCGTCGCCCGTTGGGTGGAAGGTGGTTGGGAAGCTTTGAACCAGGTGGGACGTTTATTCAACACCACTACAGTCAAAGATAGTATGGGACGCCCAGTATTGCTATTCCGGAATGAATGGAATTGCCAACAGTTAGAGGGAGACCATCCAGAGTTGAAATTAAGTGCGACCGCCCCAGTATTTTCCGGTCAACAGCCAGTAG
Source organism: Goleter apudmare HA4340-LM2 (assembly GCA_019359495.1). GTDB lineage: Bacteria > Cyanobacteriota > Cyanobacteriia > Cyanobacteriales > Nostocaceae > Goleter > Goleter apudmare. Next base: position 237,342 of record JAHHHF010000072.1, on the reverse strand, counting down.
AAGGATGAAGTATGAATGAGAAAAGCTCAAATTTAAGAAAGGATGAAGGATGAAGTAGGATACTCCTGCATCAGTCCTGATGACAATCAGTTTTGTGTTTTCCACATTCAACCTTCATCAGGGAATTTAGTTATGAAGAGATGGGAGTGCTAGTATTCGTATGCCTTCACACGCCGAATCGTCTTTGGAGGCTGGTTTAATTGCCCTCAAGCAGGGAAATTACCAAACAGCGATCGCTCAATTAGAACCTGTGGCTAACAGTCAGAATCATGGCAATGCTGGCTTGCAAGCCCAGGTGGGTTTAGTGATGGCTTACGCACGCAGTGGCGAAGTGCCCAAAGCGATCGCCATGTGTGAAAATCTAGTTGAAAGCCATAATACTCAAGTTCAAGAGTGGGCAAAACGTGCTCTCGAACACTTGACAAAACGCCAACAACGCCAAAAGTTATCATCAAAAAATCTTGAAACCGGATTTGTTGCTTTTGATCATGCCAAATCAGATGCAGCATCAGTCAAGACTGCACCACCACAGCCACCAAAAGAGCCAGTAGTTGAAGCCCCAAAATCTAGTACCGCTTCTGCTGTACCAATAGCTAGACGACAAAACATATCACAAACAAGTCCTAACTTTGGCAGCTTGCCAATTGTGCATACAACTAGCTTCAAAAATACCATAGAAGAAGCACCATCTGCTTTAATCAAATCATCTGGTTTTCGCCCACAAACTAAACCATCCAGCATTTATTGGCGGCACGCAGGACGAGCTAAAGTCTGGCAACCCCTACAAAAGTTTAAGTTACTTCCCTTGCGACTGCTGTCAGCAGGCACTTTCATTGCTCTATTTTGGGTGCTGCGAGAAATTTTTAAGTTCGCAATGGGATTAATTAACCAGACTTTATATCAGCTACCTTACTTGGAACCATTGCAGCTTTTATACCGCGATCCTACCCCAATTTTGTTTCTAGGTTTATGCTTGGCGATCGCCGTCTCGCCTTGGTTGTTAGATCGACTCATGGCAGATTTCTATGGCCAGCGACAGTTGGCGAAAGAGGTCTTAACTAGCCGCAGTCGTGAGACTGTGCGTGTACTGCAACGGACTTGCCAACAACGAGGCTGGCCGTTACCCCAACTACGGATTTTACCCATAGCTGCACCCATTGCCCTTACCTACGGTAATCTCGCCCGCAATGCACGGATTGTCGTGAGTCAAGGGTTGTTAGATCAACTGGCAGACGATGAAATAGCTGTGATCTACGCCGCTCAACTCGGACAAATTGTCCACAGAGATTTTGTCGTCATGTCTCTGGTGCTGTTGGTGACGCTACCAGTTTACAAGTTATATCAGCAATTTTCACAATGGGGAGACAAAATACCCCAAAAAATTTGGCGCTGGCCTTATACATTCGTGGCTAGCCTCGCTTATGGGGTTTGGTGTTTCTTGATTGGGACAACTTTGTTTTTGTCGAAGTTGCGGCTTTATTATAGCGATCGCTTCGCTGCCGAAATCACTGGTAATCCCAATGCCTTGACTCGTGCCATACTCAAAATTGCCATTGGCATTGCTAGTGATGTGGAAAAACAAGGATATACCAGTTGGCAATTAGAAAGCCTCAATCTCCTTGCACCAGTAGGTTATCAGCAGAGTCTCTCTTTGGGCAGTGTTGCAGGTCACATCTCCTTTGAATCAATCTTGATGTGGGACAGTTTCAATCCCTATCGCCATTGGTTTACCATCAATAACACTCATCCTTTAATTGGCGATCGCATCCAACGCCTCTGTCAAATAGCCCGTCACTGGCATATAGACCCCGAACTACATCTCATCAGTGAACAGTCCTTTGCGGGAAAACAACAGTCTTTCTTGTTACAAATCGCTCCCTGGTTAGGCATTCCTTTAGGGTTTTTATTTGCAGGTTTCATTTGGCTAGCTTGGCAATTAGCCTTTGCTACAAAACTTCTAAACCTCAAGTGGATATATGAGGATTGGTCTTTTGTTACGGGTTGCCTACTGATTGGTTTTAGTATCGGTATCGTCATCCGCATGAATTCCATGTTTCCGGATATCCAACCAGCCACAGTATTGACTGACGATCGCCTGCCCAACCTTTTAGCCAACCCCTCTGCCATTCCCATCGACAGCATTCATGTCTGTCTCATTGGTAAACTATTAGGCCGTCAAGGTGTCAGTAACTGCCTAGCACAAGACTTAATTCTCCACTCCCACATCGGTTTGGTGAAATTACACCATATTCCTTGGTTAGGGCAATCAATTAATCCTCAAGATTGGATTGGTCGGCAAGTGATTGTTACAGGCTGGTTTCGCCGTGGTGCAACACCTTGGATTGATATTCAAACTTTGCAATCTCAAAACGGGACAACCGTCAATAGCTCTCATCCCATTTGGTCTACGATTTTGGCAGTCATAGCACAAGCATGGGGTGCATATATTTTTCTCACAGGCTAGTTGTAGGGCATTGGGCATTGTAATTTTGAATTCCCCGCAGGGGCTGACCCTTGACAAACCAAAATGTAAAGAAAAGTTGCAGGTTTTTTCTGTAAGTGTTACATTTATTTACACAATCCTCGGCATATAGTGATAACTCAGCATCCTAGCTTAGTTACGACCGATGGCTGTAAGCGCCAGTATCTCCTTTTTCCTCCCAACACAGCAGCAAATCAACCAGCCATTGGCTGGTTTTTGTTTCCAATTTCCCCTGTTGAGAAAAAAATGTACTTTATGCTACGATGGAGCCAAGCTAACATCAGAAATGTCTGCGCTGAACTAGCTACGTAGAAAATACCGTGATAATGTAGGGAATGGTATTTATTCTGCGAACAAAGGCATAGAAGAAGACGTTTACTGTAGCAGGCAGTAGGCTATTAAGTTTACAAATCTTAGAATTAAGGTGGTATTAGCCGAGCGTCATGTGCGCTTTTGTATTAAACAAGCTTGATCCCGACGAAAAACTGTATTGTATAGGTTGAAAGTTTGGAGTAAAAAAATTGGTTTATGGCAGTCTTGGTCAATAGCATCTATTCAAAAGCCAAAGCCAAGTGATGTTTTCTCACCTTGCCATGTTCATTCAACTCTGGAGGTATAGTTCATGTCCGTTCGCCTATACATAGGCAATTTGCCAAAAGAAGAAATAGATCGTCAAGAGCTGCAAGCTGTTTTTGCAGCCGAGGGTGACGCCGTTACCACAAAACTCATCAAAGACAGGAAAACTGGCAAATGCCGTGGTTTTGGTTTTCTCACAGTCAACAATGATGAACAAGCAGACCAAATTATTGAAAAGTATAATGGTCAGATGTTCAAAGAGACAGCTATCAAGCTAGAGAAAGCATTACCCCGCACAAAAGGTGAGGAAGGTGAAGAGCAAGCACCTAAAGCTGTCAATAATGCTAGTAGCAATCCTGCACCAAGCACAAACAAAGAAAGCAGCCGTCGAGAGAAAAGTTCTAAAAAGCCTCGGCGCGGTGGCGGTGGACGTGAAACCACTACTACCTCTGACTCAGATACTATTCGTCCAGACCCCCGTTGGGCTTCTGAATTAGAAAAGCTGAAGCAGATGCTAGCTGCTCAAACCACAAATTAATCCCCTCAAGTCAGAAATTAAAAATTAAAAGTCAGACTTTTTTGATTTTTAATTTTTAATTCTTAATTTTTCCCTCCAGAGTCCGAAATAGCAACGCGAGGGCAAAGTAGAATTATTCATCGGCAATAAATTCTCCCTGCATAAGTATATCTTCCGAAAAGCCGTCTTTATATCCTTAACCTGGCAAAGGGTTACAGATTTGGCTAACTAAAGAAACCCCTTCAGTTATCACACCAAGTAATAGAGTGAGACTGAGGGGGTTTTAAGTTGATCATGCTACTTGAGGAATGCTGTTACTAAGGACAGGACTTACGCCTCCAGCACATATATGTGCTGGAGGCGGCTTCTCTGAGAGTGGCGACTGGCGTCAAGTGGCGTCATAGGTCATAGTAAAAAAATATTTGAAATTAATTATGCCCAATTACTTATCAGTGGCATTTGACTGCACTTGTGTATATAAGTCTCAAAATAGTTGCTTTTATGTATACACATCCAGTAATTTCTTGCAAAATATGACTTGATAACAACAACAATACTGCTCATGAACCATTCTCAAATTCAATTTTGCGATCGCAAGTCGGAAATTGACCTCTACCAACTGCAACAGCTATTAAATCTCGCAGCTTTCTGGGCCAAGGGACGCAGCATTGAGGATTTGAGCCTAGCCATTGCCAACAGCGATCCAGTAATTTTTGTTTGTGATGGAGAGAAACTTATTGGCTTCACTAGGGCGACTTCAGATTGCGTCTATCGCGCCACAATTTGGGATGTTGTCATTCACCCAGAGTATCGTGATCTGGGATTGGGCAGCAAATTAGTCGAAACTGTTTTGACCCATCCCCGTGTGAGATTGGTTGAACGCGTCTATCTGATGACCACTCACCAACAAAGATTTTATGAAAAAATTGGTTTTCAGCCTAATACAACCACTACTATGGTGCTGCACAACCAATCTCATCTAGCTTCTCTGACGACTGGAGAAATTCAGCTTCAGGAGTCAATAGGGGGATAGATACTTGCAGCCTGGTAAGTTGCTCAGAGGTTTTTGTAGTATTGGGAGACGAAACAATTTCTAGCTTTCCTCCCATCACTTCCAGCAAGGTTTGATTGAGCAATAGCTTCATTCCTGGCGATAGATCAGGATTCTCTTGACCAATTTGATAATGCTTGTCTTCAGAGTTTACAAAATCAATAGATTTGATGAAATCTATCGACTCGCTCCCAGTTAAAGCATGAGCTGGTATGTCCAACCAAATATTTACAGAATTACTAGTTGGTGCAGGACTACTAGAAATAAAAATACTGCCTTCCTCCATTTGCGCGATCGCAGTATCTACTAAATTCACTAATACTTGGCGTAGCCACCTAGGGTCTGCCAAAACATAAATATCTGGATCTGCGGGTAGCACTTGTAAGGGAAAATTCCGATTTGCTGCCAACAGATAAATTAATTGATACACTTCTTGCAAAACTTCAGTTAGCGGCAGAGGCTGAATATCTAACTTGTTAGTGCCGTGTTCAGTTCTGGCGACGCGGAGAATTTCATCAATCAGCTTCAGCAATTTCAGCGCCCTTTCGTGAGCTTGGGCGATAAATTCTCGCTCCTCTGCTGGATCTTCGCACAAATCCGACAAAATTAACTGGTGCAGGCCAATCAGACCATTGAGAGGCGATCGCAATTCATGGGTAGTCCGTGCCAAAAAACCCGCTTTAAACTGGCTCATTTCCCATGCCATTTGATATGCCAGTTGCAATTGCTGCAACTGTTGCATAATTTGTTGCTCTTTTGGGGTAACTGGGGTTGAGCTATGTGTAGAATTTGACAAACGCCCAAATATCCGACAACAAATCATCCCCAGTGCTATTCCTGTACCTAAATATACCCAGTTGCTCCAATCCATCATTTAGCAAATATTAACTTTTTCATTGATCACAATGCTGCAAAATCAACTTCTGGATTTCCCAGCCCATAAAGTTCGTGGACGTAATTAAAATTTTTCTGTTTCGTACCTCTTAGAGGCCTAGGGTTTTGCCCACAGGTAAAACAGAAACAGCAAACCAGCCCGGTGTCACCAGAAACAAAATACACACCAAGAGAACAATATTATAGCTACTGAATTTTTCTAGGCTAAAAATTTAACTTGATAGCACCCTGTCGCAAAATTTGCCAATTCGTCCCCGTCCATTTGGCAACCGTAGAAGGTATGCCCATCCCTGATATCTCTCCTTGAGATTGTGATGCGCTCAGAGTCAAAACCCCAGGAAACTGCGTCTCAATTTCTGTCATTGTCTGTAAGGGAGGCTGACCAGAAAAATTGGCGCTAGTAGTAGCAAGCGGGCCTGTTTGGGCCAAAATAGTTTGAGCGATCGCACTCGCTGGAACTCTGATACCAATTGTCGTGGGATCAGTAGGATTCATTACTTTTGGCACTAGTGGTGATGCTGGTAATATTAATGTTAGCGCTCCCGGCCAATATTTTTCTGCCACTTCTCGCCAAATTTGATACTCTATATCACTGCCTTTGACATAAGGCCACAAATCCAAGCATCTAGCTGCCATCAAAATCAAAGGTTTATCCTGACTGCGTTGTTTAGCAGCAAAAATTAATGCCGCTTTTTCTGGTAAAGCAGCTAGTGCAGGCACAGTATCCGTGGGAAAGCTGACCAAGGAGCCAGCACATGCTCCTGCTACGAGGGCTTCTGTGGTAACTGGTGTCATGATTGATTACGCAGTCAAGAAATTTATCAGTAGAGATGTGGACAGGCATAGTCTCTACTGGTGTGATAGATAAAGATAAAAAACCACACCCACAGGGGGTATGGAAAAAGTTAGCTGATTTTTTTAACTTTGGATTTGGTGCTTTCTACTCGTTACTTCTGATACAAGCAACAGCAAAGCGTTCAATCCCAGCTAAATCAGCATGAATTTGAATGTTGTCATAACTACCTTGATTTTGCAACATTTCTCGGACGGTATCTGCCTGTCCTGCCATCATCTCAATCAGCCAGACACCACCAGGTCGCAAATAATTGGGGGAAATTGCAATCAAATGGCGGATGTAATCTAAACCATCAGCACCACCGTCCAGGGCTAAATGTGGTTCATGGTGAAATACTTCTGGTTGTAAGGTGGGCAAGGTACTGGTGGGGATATAAGGCGGATTCGATACCATACCACTAAATTGACCTTTGAGGGATGCCAATGGCTCCCACCAGGAACCTTGATAAAATCGCACCCGGTCAGTAAAACCTAAGTTCTCAGCGTTTGCCTGTGCGATCGCCAAAGCTTTTTGACTGTAATCAACAGCGTGAATTGTAGACTCAGGAAATACATCTGCTAGTCCCAGAGCGATCGCTCCACTACCAGTCCCCAAGTCTACCCAGTGTCCTGGCTGTAAAGGTGGGTTGGCTCCACTGCTAATAGCGGCTACTACAGCTAAATCAATCAAGTATTCTGTTTCTGGTCTGGGAATTAAAACTGCACTTGACACGGCGATTTTAAATTGCCGCCAAGGTGTTACACCCGCAATATACTGCACTGGCAAGCGGTCATGTAATCGTCGCTGCCACAGTTTTTCTAAGTCTTCTAAAGATAACTTCAGTTGTATCTGAGGCGAATCTTTATAAGATTCTAAACGCAGTGCCAAGCGGTCTAAACTAGTCACCTCCAGGAGTAACCAATCTACCTCTGTTGATGGTACATCAGTAGCGTAGGTGCAGCCCGCCATAAGCATCGCCGCTTGGATTGCTCCCTGACGCCACTGCCAAAGTTGTAACCCAGAAACTACTTTTAGCTGTTGATCCATCATGCCTTCATTAATTCGTAATTCTGAATTTTTGGGTTTTCCTCTTACCTATCTCGGTCTCGATTCCTGCTTGTAGGCAAAGCTTTCCCCTAAAATAACCGTCTTGAATTACGAATTATGTCATGTAGGCGGAGCCTTCCTAGAGGGAACTATTCATTAACGAATGACTTTAACGTGGTTTGGGCTTCGCAGGCTGTGTGTTCCGATTGGGGGCTGCGGCTGGAGTTTTAGGCGCGTTCTCTACAGGTAGAGTCTTGATATACTCTCTTGACTCTGGGGATGGTACTAAAACAACTTGGTTAAGCCAACTATCGTTTTTATCTTGTAAGGTTTTAATGACTCCGTCCACGTCTATAACTTGAATATCAGCTTTGGGATGCTTTGGCTTGACCTGACTCAATAAACCTTGTGCATCTTGCTTACTCAAAAATAGAGGAATTAATTGCTGTTTGTCAGTTGTCATTTGAATCGGCACATAACCCTGATCTGGTGCAAATCTGACCGCAAAAACAGGCACGCTCTTAAACTCATCTACCTTTTGCCCACTCGCACGCAGTAACTCCAACGCCCCTTGAATCTCCTTATCTACAGGTTTAAAGGCAAATAACAACCGTTCTGCTTGGTTTTTGGTTTGTTGTAATTGTTGATAAATTACCCCTAGAGGGACAGCTGTTACCTGGAGGTTTTTGGCTATTTCATCTATTTTTGGGTCTTTGCCTTTGGCATTCCGCAGCTGATTGATAAAGGTCTGAGCCTCTTGCCGACTCAAATAAACTCCTGTGACAGAACCACCACTTTTTTGACCGTTTTGCGCCTCTGGCAATGTCCGACTTAAGGGTAAACCTTTGTCGTTAGTGATCAAGTAAACGGGTACAGAGTCTAATTTTTCTTTGATTTGTTGTTCTGGCAATGCCAACACCGGTAAACTGCCTGCAAATACTGTTCCCAGTAAAGTAGTTCCAACTAAACCTAATGTTGCGCCCCAGCGAACCAATGATTTCATGACTGCTCCTCGCATCAATAAAAGTCAATTAAGTCAGACAAACAGTTGGATCTGTACAACACCAACTTGTTTTAGTTATATAGCAATCCATTTCGGATGTGACAAAATCATGGTGGTTGTTGAATTGTCATAGTCACTGCTCAACAGGTGATTTAGTCCCAACCATTTAAAATTGCCATACTACTGCATTTTTAAGTTACATGTTTTCCTATTAAGCCTATCAAGAGGAGTCAGCCTTCCGTGAAAATATACCGCTTGCTACCCTGAGATTAATGGCCTTGTGTTCACCGGACGCCTCAAAGTCAAAGAACTGCGGAAACTTTTACTTCGCTAACGCCTAGCTAATACTAGCGCAGTGAGACTCCTCCTACAGCGCCGACTCCTCTTGATAACCCAAAGGTTTCAATACATCCCAGCTTGTGGTGTAGTCTTTAGCTATTAACTCTCCTCAAGCTCTTTTTGCTACTTACTGCACAATGCCGTAGATATTTTTGATATCTTGCTTTCCAGTGACGAAGAACTTTTCCACTCAATGAAGCTATAAAGGCCATTTGATTATCTTTTCTAGCTATAACTGACGCAATTGATGGTCAATCGTTCCAGTTCATTGAAAGCTACGGGAAACTCCATCCTCCTTGCGGTCACTATGATGCCCTGAGCTTGCCGAAGCGTGGTTGGATTTTTTATTGGGCATATAAAAAACCCTAAACCTGCTACTAGGTCTGGGGTTTTTTAGTTTAGCAATATTAAATCGGGATGACAGGATTTGAACCTGCGGCATCCTGCTCCCAAAGCAGGCGCGCTACCAAGCTGCGCTACATCCCGTTTAAAGTAATCTATTCCATCTGGTTTTGGACTTAACTCTGATCTTACAAACCAGACAACCAGTAAAAATTAGATTTTTGTGCGACACATGTACCACTATAACATAACTCAACAACTTTTTGTTAAGTTAGCTCGCCATCAACAAAGAAAAATTTAGTTTAATTCTGATACTACAAATGCTCATAAAACTAAGCTCATGATTAGATTACAGACATTTTTTCGTCTCTTGCCCAAGGCTCTAGACCGCAGCAAATTAAATTTACTTTTACAGTCGAGATATTTTATTGATTTTGAAGATTCAGTGAGGATACCAAAACATGCCTTTAATGCCCTCTGGATCAGCCATAAAACCCATTGTCTGGTAGAAATTTACTACATGAGGATCAGCGAAAAGAGTAACATTACTAATTTCTTCACTCCGCAGTTTTTTGAGGACGTATTTCATCAACGCCTTACCCAATCCTTTACCTTGAAAGTCTGGGTGAACAACTACATCCCAAATAGTGGCATTAAATGCATGATCGGAGGTAGCACGGGCAAAACCAATCAAACGCCTTTGGTTTCCTCGTACTTGCCACATTGAGGCTACGAGAAAACTATGCTCAATGGCTTTCTTAACTTTTCTTAGAGGCCGACGCGACCAACCAACTGCGTCACAAAGTTCTTCGAGTTCATACAGATCGATATCTCGCTCTGTACTAAAGACTATGCGCGCAGTACCAGAGGCATCACTGTTGGGGCTAGAGTTGCTCTTAGCTTCCGCGCTGATTTCCTCAAAGGCTGCTGTTTTGGTTGTCGCCGTAGATTCAGAAGTACTAAACCAAGTTTTCCAAAAACCCATGCCAACGTGGTTCGGGTAGTATAACTGAATTGGTTTCCACTATTACAAGTGGTGATTCACGTTCCGCAAAAACCTCAACCATCTTCATTCCTGACACTCAAGATTTTTTGGGTGTTTTCGGAGTTATCGATGGTGATAGCCCTTGAGGGTGTGTTTCACACCAATCATTTTCAACTTTAGCATTTTGTTGTAAAGCTAGGAGAAATTCACCAAAAGGGAAGGATATGAGTGTGAATTGTATATAAGGGAATAGGGAATGGGGAATAGGGAATAGGGAATAGGGGACTAGGTATCGGAAAATCTTTTCAGTACTTAACTTCCCAGTCTCCAGTCTTTAGTCTTCAGTTCTCAGTCCCCAGGCGACAAAAGCAAGCGAGTCTAACCACCAACGATGGCTTCTGGTCTAAAATCTTCGACACTGGAACTCCTAAAGCGCTTTAATCGAGCGTTTCCCCAGTTTTATGAGCAATTTGTGAGCAGTGAGATTCAACTGCAAAATTTACGGCTAGCCTACCGTCTCTATAAAACCAGACGCGCTGTGATCGAGCTAAAACCTGAAGGTAGCAAAAGTGCGCTGCATTTTGCCTACCGCAACCAGTCTTTTCTTCTCAGTGATATTTTTGGTGTGCTGGCTGCCTATGGACTAACTATCCACGGTCTGAGTCTCTATGGGCAGATCCGACCACCAATGTTAGTTTTTATTAAATTGTTGGTGTCTCGTGGCAGCAAAGCCTTAACTGATAAAACTGCTGATAATGTCTGTCGTGCCATTCGTGAGGCATTAGGAGGGCGATTTGAGGTAGAAGAAATGTTAGCAGTGGAATTCAACCTGGATACTGGCTTAGAACAAGTACAGACAGAGTTCTACGTCGATCCGGTTTTTCATCTCCCCGCTCTAGTTATTGAAGCCGATAATCAACCGGGATTATTTTACAAAGTGATGTACGCTATCTGGCAGGAAGACCTGCTGGTAGTCAATGCCAATTTGCTGGTTTGGCGAGGACGCACACGGCTAATTCTCTATCTATTAGGGCCAAATGAAAGTTTGATTCCTGAGTATCTGGGACACAAAATTGCTGAAGGGGTGCGACAGAGATTATTGGGCAAGTAAGTGTGAGATTTGCCAGAGTCCAGGGTTAGGAGACGCGATTATACTCTATGCCTCATTCCCAACTCCTAACTGTATTTAGTCGTACCCACCGTTAGGGGTACGATATTAGGTATGGCAACCATCGAAATCTTAGGCGTTCCACACGCTTATGAGCTAACGGCTCCCACCTCCTATCCCCATGCTTTAGTTTTTATCCACGGTTGGCTCAATAGCCGTGGATACTGGCAACCTGTGATTTCCCGTTTGTCAATAGATTTACAGTGCCTATCTTATGATTTGAGGGGTTTTGGTGAATCTCAGTCCCAACCAGAAACCGATTTTAATCAGGCACAAATTTCTGTGGGCTTAAGTTCTACTTATAGTCCCACAATTAGCTCACCTCTTGATTCTCCTTTCACACCAGCTGCTTATGCCCAGGATTTAGTTGTTCTCTTACAACAATTGAATATTACTAGTGCTTGGCTAATTGGTCACTCATTGGGAGGTACAATTGGCCTCTGGGCGGCGGCTCAGATGCCTGATTTGGTTAAGGGAGTCATTTGTATCAATGCGGGTGGTGGGATTTATCTCAAAGAAGCTTTTGAGCAGTTTCGTTCCGCAGGCCAACGGTTTTTGCAAATGCGTCCTCGCTGGCTGTCTCAAATACCTCTGATTGATTTGCTGTTTACCAGAGCTAGTGTGGTTCGTCCCTTGGATCGCTATTGGGCGCGTCAGCGAGTCATTGATTTTGTAATAGCTGACCCAGAAGCTGCTCTAGGAACTCTCCTAGACTCCACTACTGAAGAAGAAATTAATCATTTACCCCAGTTGGTATCCCAACTACAGCAGCCAGTTTATTTTTTGGCTGGTACTCAAGATAAAGTTATGGAACCCAAGTATGTCCGTCATTTAGCGAGCTTTCACCGACTGTTCCAATACTCTGGGGATAATGTAATTGAAATTCCTGACTGTGGTCACTTGGCAATGTTAGAGCAACCTGATGCAGTTGCTAGTAATATTCGGTCAATTGTTAGTTGTTAAGGGTTATTTGTCATTTGTTGTTTGTTATTCTGTCCAATGCCCAATGACGCCACTTGCTACAACGAAGCGGAGCGTCTCCGGGGAACCTCCCGAAGTTTGCCGGAAAGAACATCTCCCCGGCAACTTCTTTCCGCAACGCAGTGGCTCCCCTATTCCCATTGATACAAATTCATCACCTGGGTGAGCGATAGCCTAGATTCTACGCCAAGGGTGAGGGGGGATATATGGCCGAGGGAGAGATGGTTAGCAGCAGCACAGGCAATCATGGCAGCGTTGTCGGTACAGTATTTCAGGGGGGGAAATAGGACACGCAGATTATGTTGACTTGCTGCTGCTTGTAAATTTTTTCTCAGACCACTATTAGCCGCTACACCTCCACCAACGGCGATTGTATCTAGACCATAATCAAGGGCACAGACGATCGCTCTTTTGGTCAGCGATCGCGCTACAGTTTCTTGAAAGCTGGCAGCTACGTCTGCTATTGGGACTTCCCTGTGTTCTTTTTCTAACTGCTGCACTAAACGTAGCACGGCAGTCTTTAACCCACTGAAGCTATTATCGTAGCGATGATATCCCCCACCAGGTAGAGAAACTTTCCCTTCTGGCAGCGTGAAGGCTTGGGGATTCCCCTGCTGTGCTAACTTATCAATGACTGGACCGCCAGGATAACCCAGTTTTAGCAGCCGCGCTACTTTATCAAAGGCTTCTCCAGCTGCATCATCACGGGTTTCACCTAGGGTTTCGTAATTACCACACTCCTTGACGTAAATCAAGCTTGTATGTCCGCCTGAAACTAGTAAGCTAAGAAAAGGGGGATTTAAACTTGGTTCACTCAAGTAAGTTGCGTAAATGTGACCTTCGAGATGATGAATTCCCAAAAATGGCTTTTTATGTACCATCGCTAGGGTTTTGGCAGCAGTTAAACCCACTAACAGCGCTCCTACAAGTCCAGGGGCGCAAGTGGCGGCTATGCCATCAATTTGCCCCCAGTCTAGTTGGCTTTTTGCTAAAGCCTGGGCGATCGCCTCATTAAGTGTTTCTAAATGTTGGCGGGAAGCCACCTCTGGTACTACCCCACCATATTGTTGATGGATGGGAATTTGTGAGGCAATAATACTGCTGTAAACTTGACGATTGTTAACAATTGCTACGGCAGTTTCATCACAGCTAGTCTCGATTGCTAAAACGGTTGTCATGGTCAGTGCTGAGTGCTGAGTTATTGGTTCTGAGTTCTGAAATAGTGGGTGCATAATATAGCCTTCTCTACCACACTACCAAAACAATTCTTAATACTTACCATTGGGAACTTAGAACCGTATGGGGGAATTGGTTGAGAAGCTTTAACTTTTATTTACTTAAACTTTACTCGGTTCCCAGCCAAGAGTATGATGACATGCTAGTTATGCAAATTAAAGATTGTACAAGCCGCTTCGTTTTGTACAAGAAACTTCTTGTTTTGTAATAAAAGGAAACAACTCCATGCGACGATTGTTTGCTTTGCTGTTAGCCGTTAGTCTTTGGTTTAATTTTGCCCCCCCAGCACAAGCACTAGGGGCTGATCTAAAACCCTGTAAAGACACTCCTGCATTTCAGGAATTGGCAGCAAATGCCCGAAATACTACCGCCGATCCCGAAGGCGGGAAAAAGCGATTTGAGCGTTATTCTCAAGCACTATGCGGGCCTGAGGGTTATCCCCACCTGATTGTGGATGGTCGCCTTGATCGTGCTGGTGATTTTCTCATTCCCAGCATTCTCTTCCTCTACATTGCTGGTTGGATTGGTTGGGTAGGTCGCGCCTATCTCCAAGCCATCAAAAAGGGATCTGACTCTGAACAAAAAGAAATCCAGATTGATATTGCTTTAGCATTACCAATCATGGCTACAGGCTTTGCTTGGCCCGCAGCTGCTGTCAAAGAACTCTTGTCGGGTGAATTAACAGCTAAGGATTCAGAAATCACCGTTTCCCCACGCTAATTCAACTGCGGTCATTCACTTCTTTTGGAGACTAAATTTATGGCAGACAAAGGCGATTCAACATCCTACTTCGTTAAATTTCTTTCAACAGCACCCGTGATCACTGCCATCTGGTTGACAATCACAGCAGGTATTTTGATTGAATTTAACCGCTTTTTCCCAGACCTACTTTTCCACCCCCTATAAATAAGTAGGACAGAACTTTTCTGGATTCTAGGATCATCTATTTTAGGTTGTATGACCTAAATTAAGATGTCCAAATTAGTTTCATAAGTTCGTGGTCAGCACTTTAGTGTTGAAATATTCAAGGACTGAAGTCCTGACTACGAGCTAACTAAACTATCAAAGCCAAATTGAGCATCTACGAAGTTAAAGGAAAACATTACTCTCATAGCAACTTTAAAATTGCTTTTAAAGCTTCTAACACTGTTGACAGTTTGCAAGTTTCATACATACTAAAATTAGCTTAATTAATTTTTCTAAACTTCTTTGCTAAAAAGCTTCTTGAGCGGCAATTATTATTAATATAAAAATGCTACCATTCTACATTTAGAGGCGAACATAAAATATGGCGCAAGCAGTAGATGCATCAAAAAATCTCGCCAGTGATCCAAGAAATCGGGAGGTTGTGTTTCCCGCAGGGCGTGACCCCCAAATTGGGAATCTAGAAACTCCAGTTAATTCTTCTCCGGTAGTCAAGTGGTTCATTAATAACTTGCCTGCATATCGCCAAGGTCTTGCTCCTGGGAGACGGGGAATAGAGGTTGGAGCGGCTCATGGTTACTTGCTATTTGGGCCTTTTGCTAAATTAGGTCCCCTGCGGGATACACCAAATGCTAACCTAGCTGGCTTATTGGCAGCTATTGGCTTGGTTGTGGTTCTGACAGGCGCTTTAGCCATATATACCAATAGCAATCCTCCCAAAGCGTTGAGCAGTGTAACTGTACCCAACCCTCCAGCAGATTTTAGTTCCAAAGAAGGCTGGAATAACTTTACCAGTGCTTTCTTGATTGGTGGTATTGGTGGTGCAGTAGTAGCTTACTTTGTGACTGTTAATCTGGGACTAATTCAAGGTCTATTTGGTTAATTTAGTCGTTAGTCGATAGACAGATTACAAAAGTCAATTTTGGGAAAATTCAACCACAGATAAATATCGATAGTTTATCGGTATTCGTCTGTGGTTCCTTTTAGTCAGTTTGTAGTGAGGACTTTAGTCCTCAAAAAAAAACAATCATCAAGGGCACAAAGAATGAAACTTTGTGCCCTATAGTGTGATTTTAGATAGATTAAATTATCCGAATAACGCTACTTCGATCGCATTTAAAGCATTTTCAAAATCATCATTAACGATTTGAATATCAAACTCATCTGCGGCTTGAATTTCTTCTTTGGCACGATGTAGACGCCGGGCGATCGCTTCTTCCGAGTCTTGGGCGCGACCACGTATCCGTTTCTCTAACTCATCCAACGAAGGCGGCAAAATAAAAATACTTAAAGCGCCAGGGAAAGAACGGCGAATTTGTCTTGCTCCCTCTAGCTCAATTTCTAGCACTACCAACTTGCCAGAATTAACTTGACTGAGTACACTTTCACGGGGAGTACCGTAATAATTACCAGCAAATTCTGCCCACTCCAAGAATTCTCCTTGGGCGACTAATTGCTCAAACTTGCTGCGGCTAATAAAGTAATAATTTTTGCCATTAATTTCTCCTGGACGAGGAGAACGTGTTGTGACCGATACAGAATAGTACAGTTCTGGATGACGCTGCAATAGCGATCGCATTAAAGTACCTTTACCGACTCCACTAGGGCCGGTTAAAACAATCAGCCTGCCAGGAGGCAAATATTCTTTAGTAGTAGCACCACTCTGGATGGGTAGAACTTGCATCATCCGCTAAACCTGTGAATTAATCAATAGACATTATTCATTAGTCTGTAGCCTGGTATTCGTTTTCCGGGTAACGATCGACTAAGGAACTTGTAGCACTGGTGACAGAAAAGCCGCCTAATTCACATGTTACTGCCGAAGTGTAGCAAATAGGGATAGGGTTATTCACCCACCCCTAGTTAATTATCTACGTTTTGATGCTCGCGGGAAATTACGAAGCGATTTGCTACCGTTTCCGGCTGAATCGCTGAAAGAATGACGTGGCTAGAATCAGTGATGATCACAGCCCTAGTCCGGCGACCGTAAGTCGCATCAACCAATTGACCTCTGTCTCTAGCATCAGTAATGATCCGCTTAATCGGAGCAGACTCTGGACTAACAATGGCAACGACTCGGTTGGCAGACACGATGTTACCAAAACCGATGTTGATTAGCTGAATCTCCATAAAAAAATGACACTAAATCTGGTGTAATAAGCTAGTAAGTATTTCCATGTTATCCCTAAAAAATTGGAGTTACAACGCTTAAATTCACGCTAGTCTTTGTCTTTTTATAGCAAATGCTTTTTTTAGCTGTTTTATCAGCCAATATTCCTGAAAATCTACCCAATGACACATGTAAAACCGTAATATGAGAGCTATTGAGCAGTTAAAGTTTCTATCAGAGATTGCGTTTGAGTTTGTTTTACAGTAATTACGAAAAGCGTTGTTTAGGGATTTTTAGCATTCTTTTTTACTGCTTGCCATTTTTGTCGCAATTGCTGCAATTCAGGCGCATGACCTCCATAACGCCAGCCGACATAGGCTTGACAGATTTCATCTATGACTTGAGCAGTAGCTGGTGCATGATGTTGGTAAGAGCCTTGAGCATATTCCAATGGTGTTTGGGCTGGATGCTTACCTAGACCTTTTTGTGCTACCCATTGGAGCATTTGTTGATAGAGGCTTTCCATTGGCGGTAATTTCTTGAGCCGGTGACGGCTCACCCACTCGCGCCACTGCATCCAACCCAGCCAAGCAAAGAAAGCTGTTGTCGTCGTCAAGATTAAGCCAGTTAATATCCCTAGCCAACCTTGAGTAAATAAAGCGAAAAACCAAGCGATCACCCTACCTATCCAGCTAAATATGATACCAAACAAGTAATCAAACCAACCTAATACCGGAGAAGGTATCCAGCCAGCCACCCACTTCCAAAGCTGACGCAACACACTAAAGGTTTCCACATCCTCAATTGAGGGTGGAATTAAGGGATGACCAGGAATTGGGTCAAAAGCAAACCAACCATATTTAGGGAAATAGACCTCTGTCATCGCGTAAGCATCGGTGTTACTAACAACATACATCCCTGTGAATGGGTTAAACTGTCCTGCTCCAAACCCCGCAACCAACCGCGCTGGAATACCAATAGAACGCAGCATCACCGTCAGCACTGTGGAAAAATGGTCTGGATAGCCACCTTTATACTTGAACAAAAAAGCTTCTACCAAATCATCTTTTTCTCCCAAGTACGGCAAATCTAAAGGGTTATCAGGGATAGAATAGTTTTGCTTGAGGTACTGAGCTAGATATAGCGCCTGTTCGTAGGGAGAATCTAGGCTTTTATGGGATTTTGCTACCCGTTCTTGATTGTAGTTAGCCAGAATTTCTTCAGTGCGTTGCTTGACTTTAGCTGCAATTGCGGGAGGTATTTCTAAATAATTATTTTTAATAGATTTGGGATATTTTTGAGCCGCTTGTCCTAATAAAGTCCGATCGCGGTATGGGACTTCGGAAATGACAGTGTAGGTGAGGTCTTCTGATAAGCCTACAGGCGATCGCAAACCATTTTCTCGATCAACAGCAATTACAGGTGTGGGAAAGTAAATGTCCTTGGGATGGGCTAGTGCTGGAATCAGGTTGGGCAAATCCGACACCACCGTATAAGTTTGTACCACCTCTTGGGAGCGACCAGAAATTAGTGGTGGCGGAATAGAAATTTGGTAAGACCAAGGCGATCGCCTGAGGGTGGTAACATCGTCATTACGAGAAATTTCCCATCCTTTACCAGTGTATTTGTCAAAAGCCAGCACTCGCCAAAAACCCTCAGCCTGAGACCTTACCCGCATCACAACCTTGGGTTTCATCTCTCCCCGCAGGTTCTGGTTAATTTTGCTATTAAAGCCGTAATAAAAATTATTATCTAAACTGCCTGGTTTGCCATTTTGTCCTTGGCCATCACCATTACCACTACCTTGATTACTGGCATTACCACCTCGGACATAACCAGGATTAATAATACTCCGCCCTGTAAACCCAGTCTTCACCTGAATGTTAGAACTCACAGGAAAAGTCCGCAATTGATAGCCAGGGAACCGGGGTAACACCGCAAAAATTCCTAGACCCAGTCCTACAACTAAAGTAAAAAGTAAAAAGTAAAAAGTAAAAAGAGAAGTTAATTTATTTGGTTTTACCTTTTGAGTTTTGAGTTTTATCTGCTCTAAACCCAATCTTGAGCGGTAATCTAAGACCAAAGTTGGCAGAGCGATCGCCAAAAACAATAGCAGTACCGGCGCAAATGCTAAAGTTTGACTCAGGGTCGCCGCCACACCTAACAAAATCAGCCCAATGACAATTGAATAGCCTAAGTCCTTACGACGCGGTGTATCAAAGCTATGGAGTATTTGCAGTTGAATTAATAACTCTGCTAAACCCAACCGTGTGTCATTCAATTCTCCAAACAAGCGCCCAAAGAAAGCACCCAGTGCTGCCAACATACCGATGGCGATGCAGAACTTAACTGTAATATTGGCATCAGTACGACGATAATAACTCCACGTCGCACCGATGATACTCAAAGGTATCGCCCAAAGACTAAATGTCGTCTTAGCAGCAATATCCGTCGCCACAATTCCCGTGATTACCAACGCTAGCACCAACACCCGCAAGGGAATTGAATTTTCCACTGCTATCAAAGCCGACCCCCGTCTGTTTTGCCGCCAGTAGTCACCTATAGGTAGACGCCAAAACTGATTCATCCTGGATAAATTAAACATTCTAAGTGGAGAAAAGCGATGATCAAGACGCCGTAGACACAAGCTGGGAAGAACAAACTACCCTAGCTTCAGGAGCTACTCTAGCCTAGCCTGTGGCAAATCGCGTTCAGCGCATCTACGGGTTCTCCTACTTTTTGAGTTTTATTTTGTCATCAGGAGTGCGGAAAGTTCCTGAAGAAAGGGGGTAATATGCCACTAGGAAGCCTTGAGACATCTAAGCGTCTCATACAAGTTTTTTCCCGATGTGGGCTTGCACAGACGCTTTCATGACCGCTTGTTTAAAAAAGAAAAGGTTCAAACCAGGATAATCATTTCATCTATCGGCGTTTATCAATGTAGAGTGCTAGCAATGGTAATTTCATCTACATTGTGGGGTTAATCACAAACAAAAGTGGCTGATGATCCATTTCTGGAAATTCAACTTCTAAAGTATAAATTTGGTTGGGACGCCCACAGTATAGTTCTACACTCACACACCCTGAATTTAAAGACTGTGCTATTGCTTGAGTTTCATGCCCATAAAGCTTGAGAGTTCCTGTAGTGGGTAACTCCCCTTGAACACTCAGCTTTCTCAAGTGACCCTCAACTTGATATTCTACTCTCAGTGTCAGAGCGCCTGCACTGGTTAGCCATTCTCTTTCCACCACTGGATTGGTTGGCGAAATCGGCAAAGTTAGATTCTCCAGCAGTTGTTTAGCTGCTAACAGCGACAACGCCATCTGTTGAGGTTCTTGTAAATTTGAGTAATTACTCTCAATATTAAGCATCGTCAAGGCATCAACGGACGACCGATAAGTACTTCTCAGCACCAATCCAGCCAAGTCATTGAGCACTTGGGTTTCATTGGGGAAAAAGCTCTCCACCACTTGAACTAATTTTGCCCCTAGTGGTAGGGAAGATGTTAGCAATACTTGACATTTTGCCAACAATTCCTGGAAAACTTTTTCCGGCAGAGTAATTGGCAGATTCAGCTTGGACTGTTGTGCCATCCACCCCCATGTAGGAACTAATGCCAGTGATGGCTCGTCTACGTAGTCGGGATATTCTGTTAATTGTGTTTCCCAGGGAAACAAAGGCGGGTGGTTTTGGATTTGGATTTGTAACCGACGCTTGAGGACGGCTTGGAAACGTTCTTGCACAGTAGGAATTTCTCCCAGTTGAAAGGTTTGGGGCGCTCCTCCCAATTCTGGCTCACCGCTGTTTGACGGCGCGGTGGCTTCTTGGAGAGGGTTTTCTACCCCGTCAACTTCCTCACACTCAACCGTTGGACGCTTGTGGGTTTTGACATCATCTGCCAAAACCCAACTAAGTATCTGGTGTTGTAAGGATTCTGAGTCACTATTCATGAGTAGATGCACCTGATCCGGACACTAAAGAGTTACGAATTTCCCAAGCTTGTTCAAGAATCTTAAACCAACGTTTTTGCAGTTGTGCCATTGACAACCCCAAAGTCTTAGCAATTTTTTCATCGGGTTGTCCTTGTTGCTTCAAATCTAATAAAGATCGCTGTTTATCGTCCAGCTGCCCTGTGTAGGCTTGCCATTGCTGCGGAGTCAAACCCAAATTTGTGTGCAAAGAAGCTTCTAACCACTCGTGAACCAATTCCCAGCGATGTAGTAAAGCAAACCGAATTAAATGGTACTTAAAACGCTGTTGTAAGTAATCTCTCTGACGAGGGGTTAAACCCAAAATTGACTCGATTTCTTGTGCTGATAAATCTTGGAGTCGGAGAGAGAAGTAATCAGCACAATCGGATTGTTGCCGTTGTTCTAGATAATCCATGAGTTCCGCAATCACCACCGAACGCAACGTGTCCTCTTCCGGTTCAGGTTCAGGTTGCGTCGCCATTGTCGAACGTAATTGCTGCACTGCTGGCTCTTCCCAAGAACCATCGGCTTCATTAGCACTACCTTCAGCAGCTTGTTCTATATCTACGCTAGTTTCTGGGGGTTGCTGTTGGGAAAAAGTTTGTGCCCTCAAAATAATCAACTGCTGCTGACGCCCTGGTAAAGGAATCCGGCGCTTGCCATAGCGCTCGGTAAAGGCCATGTACTCTGCTAATTCCAGCAGTGTCTTGGGGCTATAGGTGGGGCCTAGTTGGTTCTCCCTGCGGAAGGCGTTTAATGCTTCCAGGTAAAAACTTTGGAGAAAATCTTCAATGATAGTCAGCCGCCCTTGATAGCTCAATTGCCTTTGAGGCGGATTAATGTAACGATATATAATCGCACTCAGAGTACTGTGTAATTCTACCCTACCCCGATTTGAACCCAACTGATAGTACCTGAGACATTGTTGCAGCCGATGTCGGGCTAGGGTAATCGCTGAGTTTTCCACAGAGCCGGAAGCTTGGATACGTTTGCTTTCATGGCAAATCCGGTAGACTTCGGCAGCAATTCGTGTTGCCACATCGCGGCAATTCTGCTCTGAAGCTTTAGTTGACTGCTGAAACTCCTGGAATAGGAGTTGAAATATCACCTCCACGCCGATAGAATTTTCTCCCTGAATAGTTGCGGTTGCGGCTGAATTCATAGTCTCAGTTTTAAAAAGACCCTAACATACTTAAACACAACCTGTAAGACCGTGGGTTTTGACTTGATGAGTTTTGCCTATAAGCTAAACGCAGGCCAATCCTGCGCTTTTGGATGTGGTTGACTTTATTATTCCCAACATTGGTGGGATTGTTCACACTTCCATAGATATTATGGCCATTACCCAGGAGCCGTTTACAAGTCATTATGGATTTAGAAACACAGATTCGATTGCTGATTGATCATGCACCCCATGATGGTATAACACCACAACTTATCACAGCAATTGCCCCCGTTTTGAAGGCGATCGCTCAAAAGTTACGCTACCCCCAGTATTATATTCTCCAAAGCTCGAAGTCAGACTGGATTTTAACTACATTGAGCAACCGCGCTAACCCAGAATTGGAAAAGCACGTGATTTACGCTTTTCCTACCTTACAGGATGCTACTCTGACTTCATCTGCTGGTCTTGACCCTCAAGGAATAGCCACAGCCATTCCTGTTACTCACATTCTGTTCCAACTAGTAGCATTAGATCCCGTGGATAGTATAGTTTTTTTTGAAACTCCCGGCACAACTACCAACGCAATTGAAATCCGGCGGTTTGAGTTGCAAAAACTAATTCAACAACAATTACTACACAACCAATCATCAAGACAAGCACCACCTGATATTGCTTAAGGGATGGGGCATTGGGGCAGCCCTGAGGTTCTGTCGCCAGACTTGTAGCAAGTGGCGTCATGGGGGATTTGTTACTCTCTCATCTCCCTATTCCGCATTTCCCATTCCCTATTCCCTAATACAGCCGACTCAATACATACTCAGCCATATTAATCAGTGCTTGATGAGAATCTGAAGGTGGGATAATAGCAAGATGCTCAACTGCTACCTTGGCATGGTGTGCAGCTAATTCTCGCGCCCTTTGTATACCTTGACTGTCTTGAATCAACGCTAGTGCTTGTTCTAAATCCCCTTCTTGGGCAAACTCTCTCTCAATCAAGGTTTCTAGATATGGTTTTTCTTCTAGAGCAAATAAAACTGGTGCCGTGAGGTTACCACTTTTGAGATCCGAACCTGCCGGTTTGCCCAAAGTATCGGTGGAACTAGTGAAGTCTAAAATATCATCCACAATTTGAAATGCCAAACCGAAATTGCGGCCATAGCCATACAAATGTTCGGCAGTTTCCTGCGAGACTTCGCTGAGTAAACCAGCAGCCTTAGAACTGTTGGCAAATAAGGTAGCAGCTTTGTAATAGGTCTTTTTTAAATAAGTCTCAATGGTAGTATTCGTGTCAAAGTGATTAAGTCCCTGCTGAATTTCGCCGGTAGCCAAGTCCATAATCACCTGTGATAGTAACTTGACCACTTCTAAATTGTCCAAGTTTGCTAGATACCAAGATGCTTGAGCAAACAGAAAATCTCCCGCCTGAATAGCAATGCGGTTGCCAAACAAACTATGAACAGTGGGAACACCTCGCCGTACCTCCGATTCATCTACAACATCGTCATGTACTAAGCTAGCTGTGTGAATCATTTCTGTAATCTCAGCTAGACGGCGGTGACGATGCGTAATGTCTTTTTCTAGCATTGTTGCCCGCGATACTAACAGCACGATCGCCGGTCTGATACGCTTTCCCCCAGCACCAAATAGGTGCTCTGCCGCCGCATAGAGGATGGGGTGGTCATTTCCTATTAACTGTATCAGGTTATCTGCTAGTATTTGCAGGTCTGCTTCCACAGGGGTAAAAAGAGAGGTGGCTGACGTCATGGATAGGCGGACTCTGGCTGAGGTTACGAAAGTTTACATATCTTATACTCATTTTAAGATAATCCTGGACTAGCGCAAAGTTTTGATTAAGGAATCCCAGATTGATTACCTGTAAAGAGCACTTGAGCAGGGTCAATATCCTCAACTTTAGCCAAAAACTGAGAAACTCAAAGCTATTTAGCAGATCTGGCTCCAGTCAAAAGTTAAATGTCCCAATAATCTTCACCCTTGACCGGATGATGAGACAGTTGCTCCAGTCCTGATCCAACCGAGGAAATTAGCACGAAATAATACAATTAATACATAGGATTAAGTAACTGGCCATTGGATTTAGGGAACAATATTCAGTTATTCCAGTCAATTAGTATATGACACTGGACTCGTAGCAGAAATTGGAGAAAGCGAGGAATTAACTTAAACGGTCGTAGTCCGGGATTAGGGACTCTTGTAGGGATGAGGAGCAAGATTTGAAGGAATAGTATTTTCCTTCGTTTTTATCAGTATTTATTAAGTGTCTAAGTATAAAAAACCTTGTTGCCGTTCAAGCATTTATCTCCTACGTAAATCCTGAATACAGGATAAATCGCTTGTTTGAGAGGAAATTTTATTATTGGTGATGGCTAGCGAAGTATCTTTAATTACAGTACGTGAAAATCACTATTTCCCACGACCCATTAACCATGACACATTAGCTATTCTCACGTCAGACGAATTTTTTTAAGCCTTAGTCAAGCCATTTAGAAAATTTAAAATTTAGCCATAAAGTTGGCTTAAAATCCAGGGTCATTGTGTTACGCTAAAATCTAGGGATTTTAAATTTTTCAAATATTTACTCCCAAAAGGGAAAGCACCTATAAGTAATTTTACTCATGGGTGTAGTAGTCCTAGAAGAAGTCGTCGCGGCTGAATTAGGGAATCAATTCCTTAGGGTTGTTGTGCGACGCAGGAACCTCTTGGGTTGGAGCTATGCGCTATCCCTATGGGGAGTCGTTAAGCGTCTTCAGCGCACGTTGATTTGATGATCAACGTTGCTCCACCAATAGTGGTGGATGCCGAATAACGCAGACTAGGTAGATTGCTGAGGAGTGCAGTTATGTATTGCCATTTGGCAATTGAACTGCTCTGAGATGTATAGTCTGTGAAAACTTAAGTTAAATAATCAACTCGCCTACCGTAGAGACTTTTTCTCCACGGAAAAGCTTGTTATAGCATACTACAGCCATCAAGAGTTAACTTGCTTGGCTGAGGTTCTACTAATGTTATGGGATTTCATATTAGTTTCACAAAGGTGCTGGTAGAACAATGATTTACGGGAATATGCCTATGATGATTTTTATTTTAGCTGCTGGATATTTATTCACAGTCTACCTATTATTAGCACTGGCAAAGCGAACAGGGAAAAACGCAGATCCTGCTGATCTCCCTTCGACAATTCAAGGTAAACATCAGTCTGTAAACCCGAAGGTGACAGAAGTAGTTAATAGCCAATAGTTAAGGAGAGCCACTGTAGTTTTGTAACCTTATACCAGTCCGCTTTACTTGGGGAACACCCTGACGCGGCTGGTTTTTCCAGTAGAGTAGGTGGCTCTCAAGGGTCAAATTAATTACTCTGGAACAGAGTAATTAATTTTCTGGCTCTGCTTTTGACTAATTACCCAACAAAGTCTTGTTAGAGATGGGAAACTGTGGTGTCAGTGAAGCAAACTTCCTCAACCATTGGGGTATAGCCTAACCACTGTACCCCAGATTGGGCAAAATGCTGGGCACAACCACTGACAGCGAAGCGAGTTGGCAACGGGGGTTGGGTATTTCTGATGCCTAATAAATCTAACTCTTGGGCGCAGGCTGCCACAACGTGGACAGCCGGGTCAATCAGCTTGACATGAGATGGCAAAAGCGATCGCAGTACTGGTGCGAGGTGGGGATAATGGGTACAACCATAGACCAAAGTATCAATTTTCTGAGCTAATAGAGGCTCTAAATAAGAGCGTGCCACCTCAGTAGTGTAAGGGTCATGAATCCGGTTCTGCTCAATAAGTGGCACAAATTCTGGACAGCCGACTTGCCAAACTTGAGCATTGGCATCTACTTCTAAAATAGCGTGCCGATAAGCATTGCTTTTAGCAGTTGCTGGGGTAGCAATCACACCAATACGCTGGCCTTGCTGCACTGCTGCTTTTGCGCCTGGGAGGATAACTCCTAAAATAGGTAGGTTAAATTCCTCACGTACAATTTCTAGGGCGAGGGCAGAACTGGTGTTACAGGCCATAATCACCATTTTTACCTGTTGCTGTTGCATCCAGGTGAGGATTTCGCGCACAAACTGTAAAATTTCTGCTTGCGAACGAATACCATAAGGCAGTCGAGCTGTGTCACCAAAATAAATTACTGACTCTTGGGGAAGATGTCGATAGAGTTGTCGCAGTACAGTTAAACCACCGACACCACTGTCAAAGATTCCAATTGGGGCATTTTGAGGTGCTTGCTCAGAAGCATGGTAGAAATTGGCTTCAAAAATGGGAGATGAATACACAGGCAGATGTGAATTAAGGTTTTTTGGTTTTAAGATAGAGGATTTAGTTAACAAGTTACTAATTGACTGTTAAATCCTGCTTGTAAATTTAATTGGTAACTTTAACGGCATTGTTACCTTTTTTGTAAATAATTAAGGATACCACGAGCGATCGCTTCTGCCATCCGATTTTGGTATTCTGGATTTCCTAATTTAGGATTATCCTCTCGACCAGTCATATAACCTGTTTCTACTAAAATCGAAGGCATAGAACTTTTCCTGAGGACGTAGAATCGCGCTTTACGTGTTCCCCGGTCTTTGATGGTACTAATATCCTGGAGTATTGACTTGCGAACTGCTTCAGCGAGACCATAACCGCTGTCATAATAATATACTTCTAAGCCATTGACATCAGGCCGTCTATCTACCGAATTAGCGTGAATGCTGACAAATAAAGTCGCATTCACTCGCTCTGCGATGTCTACGCGTCCCTGAAGTTCCACAAAAAAGTCAGCATCCCGCGTTAACACAACTTGGACGCCATTTTGCTGCAAAATAGTTGCTATCCTTCTACCTATAGGTAGAACCACATCCTTTTCTAATAGTCCACCAATACCGGGGGCACCAGAGTCTTTACCACCATGTCCAGGGTCAATCACTACTAATAATTTCCCCTTGGGTACTGGAGGGCGCTGCTGTGGCTGCGGTAGGGTGGGGGAATTATCTGTGTTGATATCTGGTAATTGCGCTTGGTTTGGTGGTGGTGAGGGAGGTACACCAATGAGAGGGATGTTTGGGGCTGTAGCTTGACGATTGCTTTTTAACTCCAAAGCCAAAAGCTGAACACCGAGTTGATTGAGTTCGCCAATTTGCACACCACCCGCAGGTTGGACAAGCACCACCACACTATTAGATTCAGGTTGTGGTTGCAAGCGCACCCGGAGAATGGGACTATTGGCGTCAAAAGCAGGGCCAGTCACTTGTGGGGCTAACTTGGCATTAGCAACAGTGATGCGGAACAGACCAGTGGTGCGGTCCCAACCACTCGTAGCAGCTAAAGAGCGATCGCTACGAATCAGTAGTTGTGTGCCATTTCCAGCCAGTTCTACAGATTGAATTGTGGCTGGAGAGTTATCAGCAATGGGACTGGGGTTGGAATTATCCTCTCCTGGTAATCTCACACCCTGAGTTGGTAGCAGCGCCAAACCCCCAACACTACTAGCTGTAGCCCGCCAGTCGGGACTATTGCTATCTACTCGTAAAGTCATGCGGACAGATGGGGGTCTGGTTTGTAGTTGGGTGAATTGCAGGCGACTCACACCATGCCGATTAATCACCTGGTCATTTTGCTGCAATAGTCGTGGTGACAACGTGGCGTTAGCGACATCAATGAAAATTGTATTGCGATCGCGGCTACGGATGACTTGAGTTTTGGCATTCTCGCCACTAGTACGGATAAACAAGCCATCTCCTGTGACTTGTAAGTTCTCTATTTCTGTCGCCCCCGCTGTTGTATTGGCTCCAACAACATTGTTGTTGTTACCTGGACTTGCAGAATCTTGTGTCACCACGTAAACATTTCTAGGGGATGACACCGTTGCTGGTGGAGATATTTTTAAGGGAGTCTCAGATGTGTTGGCAGGTCGGAGTACAATCTCCGTTGATGAGGCAACTTTCTCCAATTCTGGAGTGGGTAATTGGACTATCCAACGACTAGCAGTGACACCTGTAAATTTCACCTGCTGGGGGTCTAGGGTATAACCAGGTGCCAGTTCAACAACTATGCGCGTTGTTTCTTTATCAAACTGTCCCACCCGCAGCGAACGAATTGCACCACCGACTGGTTGCGTCACCTGGGGACGTCCAAAGACAATTCCTGGTAAATCAATTACTAGACGAGTTGGGTTGAAGACTATTTGTGCTTTCGGTTGTACTCCAACCGCCGTATTGAATTCCAGTCGATTTTGACTGGCATCAAAACGCCAAGATTCAAGCCTCGTAGCTAAAGCTGGCGACGATAGCATAAAGATCGTTCCAAAAGTAGCGGGTAGTAACCAGTGTAATTTCACAGTCCTTTCTCCTGATTCGCAGTCATGGGAGCCGTTAAGCTTTCAAAAATTTGCCAAATATTCACACCGTCACCGCTCAAACCTTAGCTTTGATGCTACGAAAAAATTTCGTTTTGGTGTCAAGACATAGCTAATGGCGTGTGATCATAGCATGTCTTGGTAATTTTTCCATGTGATTATGCCTTTTCTTCAGTGCTTGGATAGCTAGTAATCAGTGCATTGGACGTCAAATTCTCACTGCTGTCAAATCTTGTACTTATCGCAGTGACAGCAGTGATCATGACTACTGAAATGCCAATTTATTTACCTAAGAATTGAGATGGAATTACTTATCTTTGTCTTAGGTACTGGAGGATACCGCGAGCGATCGCCTCTGCCATTTGATTTTGGTAAGCTGTGGATCGCAGTTTGACAACATCTTCCCGACCAGTTAGATATCCTGTCTCCACAAGAATAGAGGGCATAGAACTTTTTCTCAGGACATAAAATCTGGCTCGTCGCACACCCCGGTCTTTGACATTCACATTTTGGAGAATGTTGTTATGGACAGCGCGGGCTAGACCCAGACCACTGTCGTAGTAATAAGTTTCTAAGCCACTGACATCGGAACGACCAGGGCCAACAGCATTAGCGTGAATACTGACAAAAACACTAGCTCTGGCTCTTTCCGCCATATCTACTCGTCCTTGGAGACTGACGAAATAGTCAGAATTCCGGGTCATCACCACTTGCACGCCATTTTGTTGTAAAACCTCTGCCAACCTTTTACTCAGGGGTAGGATGACATCCTTCTCACGGAGTCCTCCAAGGCCGATTGCTCCAGGGTCTTTTCCGCCATGTCCAGGATCAATCAGTACTACCACTCGACTATTGGGAGTTGGGCGTGGTATTGGCTGTGGTGCAGGCTGGGGATTGGGATTAGTCGGATCTGGTAATTGTCCTCGGTTGGGTGGTGGTAAGGGAGGTAGACCAACGGGAGGTAGGCCAGGGCGTGGAATGACTTGACCAGAGCGGCGTAATTGTAGAGCCAAAAGCTGACCACCGAGTTGATTAAGTTCGCCAATTTGCACACCGCCAGCAGGTTGGACAAGCACCACCACACTATTAGATTCAGGTTGTGGTTGCAGACGCACCCGGAGAATGGGACTATTGGCGTTAAAAGCAGGACCAGTCACTTGTGGGGCTAACTTGGCATTAGCAACAGTGATGCGGAACAGACCAGTGGTGCGGTCCCAACCACTCGTAGCAGCTAAAGAGCGATCGCCACGAATTAGCAGTTGTGTGCCATTTCCAGCCAGTTCTACAGATTGAATTGTGGCGACGGAGTTACCAGCAATGGGATTGGGGTTGGAATTATCCTCTCCTGGCAATCTCACTACCTGACTGGGTAGTACTACCAAGCCCCCAGCACTACTAGCTGTAGCCCGCCAATCGGGACTATTGCTATCTACCCGTAAAGTCATGCGGACAGATGGGGGTCTGGTTTGTAGCTGGGTGAATTGCAGGCGACTTACACCATGCCGATTAATCACCTGGTCATTTTGCTGCAATAGTCGTGGTGACAACGTGGCGTTAGCGACATCAATGAAAATTGTATTGCGATCGCGGCTACGGATGACTTGAGTTTTGGCATTCTCGCCATTAGTGCGGACGAACAAGCCATCCCCTGTGACTTGTAAGTTCTCTATTTGCGTTGCTCCTGCTACAGCACTGGCAATCTGCGGTGAACGAGCTTGGGGCTGAGGTTTATTGTCAGATCTGATAGTAACAGCATTATAAACATTGTCTGAAACGCTGCTAGGAGGAGATGCTACTTTCTCCACCTCTGGTTGAGGTAATCTCACCGTCCAACGACTGGCAGTAACGCCTGTAAACTGTACCTGTTGGGGGTTTATGGTATAACCAGGGGTCATTTCCACAACTATGCGGGTGGTTTCTTTGTCAAACTGCCCCACCCGAATGGAACGAATTGCCCCCCCGACTGGTTGCGTCACCTGGGGACGCCCAAATACAGTTCCCGGCAAATCGATTACCAGACGAGTCGGGTTGAATATCAATTGTGCTTTTGGTTGTACAGCACCTGTCGTGTTGATTTCCAGTCGATTTTGATTGGCATCAAAACGCCAAGAGTCTAGCCTCGCAGCCAAAGCCGGCGACGATAGCATGAAGATTGTTCCAAAAGTACCAGGTAGTAACCAGTGTAGTTTCAAAATTCTTTCTCCTGATTCGCATTCATGGGAGCCGTTAAGCTTTCAAAATATTGGCAAATCGTCACACCGTCACCACCTAAACTTTAGCCTTGATGCCTTCTGGCGCTTTTGCGTTGAGATAAAGACATAATTTAATAGCGTAGTAATTTATGCACTCCTGCGATTTTAACCAATTCAACACCTAAGACTTTAACCAGCAAAGCATCAAATGACAACAACAGAATATAACCAGAATTAACTTTACTTCATCAAATCCCAGTTGGTAACACTTGACTTATTCAGGGATGGAAGTAGAGAGGAAAACTGTAAACAGATAACATTCGGGACGCTGGTAGTAATGAGAAAAAAGTAAAATTATCAATTTCAGGGGACGGAGATTTGGGAATAGAAGTTTCCGGTGTCTTGGACGGTGGCGTGTTCCCAGGGACTGCCAAATAAAATAATCACACCAGGGTAACAGAAGCAAAAGGGGAGTCCAGAAATTGGAGAATTGATTTGTTTGAAGTTCCCTGAGTGAGGTATTGATGTTGTTAGCAAATTTCTCTAAGGGGTACTAGCTTGGGTTGACGCTCGTCAACCCAAAGCCACCAAAAGTTTAGGTTTGCTTCTCCACAAAAACTATGTAAACACTTGTGTGACTGTTCTCACCTTCTCAAGAAGAAGGTTGGTGAATCAGTACTATTTTGATAACTAACTCTCCTGAGAATTTGGAGCCGATTCTACATTCCCGGCGTCATTCGATTTTGACACAGTTAATGATGGCGGTTCTATGGTCAAAGGCGCAGCCACAGCACCGTCTAAAACCAGTTTGTCTGAGTCTGTTGCCACAGTTTCTGGATCTGGAAACACAAACCGTAACAAAGGAGGAGCTAAAAAGGTTGTCAGGATAACCATCATGATAATTGCTGCACTCAATGGTTTCGAGAGCGCACCACTGGCAGCACCAACGCCAGCAAATACCAATCCGACTTCACCCCGAGGAATCATCCCCACACCGATCGCTAAACGGTTGATTCCAGGTTGCCCAAACACCGACAAGCCTGTGATCACTTTACCCATAATGGCTACTACAATCAGGAAAATAGCCATAATTAGGCCTTCCTGATTGCTAGGAATTGTTGGGTTCAACACTCCTAAATCAGTTTTTGCTCCCACGGTGACAAAGAAAATCGGCACTAGCATGTCAGCAATGGGAATCACTTGCTTTTGCAGTTCTTTGCGCTTATCTGTCTCCTCCAAGACTAAACCAGCCGCGAAAGCTCCCAGAATTGCTTCCAATTGAATAAAAGCAGCCAGGTATGCCATCACAAAAGCGAAGATGAATGCTGGTATCAGCAACTCACCTCGTGTCTTGAGTACATCTACAACTGCCACAAAGGTCTTATTGAAAAGATTACCCAACAGAATTGCACCTAGTAGGAAAGCAGTGGCGCTAACAATCAGATAGATGACTTTAGTCACATCCACCTCACCATCTTTAGCCAGGCTAGCTACTACTGCTAAAACAATGATGCCCAAAACATCGTCAATTACAGCAGCACCTAAAATAATCTGCCCTTCTCTAGAATTAAGACGCCCCAATTCTGATAGCACCTTGGAAGTGATGCCAATACTCGTAGCCGTCAAAGCAGCCCCCGCAAAAATCGCTGGTACAGCATCAATACCAAACAAAGTCATCAATCCAATAGTACCCGCAGCAAAGGGTGCTGCTACCCCCACTACTGCCACAACGATCGCTTGGGGGCCGACTGCCATTAAGTCTTTTAAGTTAGACTCCAAACCAATTTCAAATAACAGGATGATCACACCCAGTTCTGCCAAAACGGAAATGACCTCAGACTGGGCCGAAAATACCCCATCAGCAGCTTCCGGACTTAACCCACCGATGCTTTGGAGGAATGAGATGATCAATGAACTAGAACTATCTGTACCACCTTCAGGAAATACTAAAAGATGGAAAACAGAAACACCGACTATGACGCCACCTACGAGTTCGCCTAGTACAGGTGGCAAGCCGACGCGGTTAGATAACTCCCCACCAACTTTGCTAGCGAGGTAAATGACCACTAAACTCAGCAGCACAGCTGCGATTACCGTTGAGCTGTCTGCTGCTTCCATTGTGTTTGCCAGCAGAGGAAAAGAGAAGTTGATTGCATCTAAAAACTGCATTGGTTCTGTGAAATTCCTTCTCTTTAATTTTTACCTTGTTCTGGAAAGTGTTTCTAAAAATGTAACCACTCCGGCTTTTGACTCTGGCACTGCCAAAGTGGAGACATAAAAAATCATATCTATAATCCATCCGACAAAAGTAGAGACATTCCATTGCCACGTCTCTACAAAAGATTGTATAGATATGCTCTATTAGCAGCATCTGTAAATTATTTTTAGAGGAGTGCAAATTCGATGTCTAGAGCCGCTTTATTTGGTTCTCAGTTTCATGCTGACAACTTCTGGAAAATCCTACCTTGGACATTATTGGTATGTGTGACTTTTGTCCAGCCTGGGTTAGCCCAAGAAAGAGAAAAATTGGCGCGGACTCTCACCGTTAGTGGTCGCGGTGTGGAATCAATTCCTACTACTCTCACTCAAGTCAATTTGGGGGTAGAAGTTCAGGGTAAAACAGCACAGGAAGTACAACAGGAGGCTGCTCGTAGGTCATCTGCTGTAGTAGCGTTGCTCAAGAGCCGGAATGTGGAAAAATTACAAACTACTGGTATCACTCTTAACCCAGTTTATAGCTACACCAATAACGTACAGCGCCTTACTGGTTATGCTGCTAGTAATATGGTCAGTTTTCGCATTCCTACGGAGCGGTCTGGAATATTATTAGATGAAGCGGTAAAAGCTGGAGCTTCAGAAATTCGAGGGATTAGCTTTGTTGCCACCGATGAGGCGATCGCTACTGCTCAAAAACAAGCACTTAAAGAGGCTACCCAAGATGCCAGGCAGCAAGCTGATGCAGTCTTCAGTACTCTTGGTTTTCAGCCCAAAGAAGTGGTGAGTATTCAAATTAATGGTGCTAGTGCCCCGCCACCACCGATGTTACAACGTGCTGAGTTTTCTAAGGTCAGAAGCGCTGATGCCTCTACGCCTGTGATTGGTGGTGAACAGCAGGTAGAAGCATCGGTAACGTTGCAAATTAGTTATTAAATCATTATGGGGCATGGGGGAGCCACTGCTTTGGGGAGACAGCGCCGTGGGCGGGTTTCCCGACTTGTTCGCGCAGCGTCTCCCCTTGGGAGAGGCGACTGTCGTCGGGTTTCCCGACTTGTAACAAGTGGCGTCATTAGGCATTGGTCAAGAGTCAAAGGTTACTCTCCCTGCACCCTACCCCATTGCCCATTCCCTAAATTAGAAATTTTCCGAGGAGAAATCGCCACCGCCATCGCCATCGCGTTTGGAACCCAACAACTCTAGTTGGTCTACTCTCACAATTGGTGAAGAACGGGTTGCACCGGAGTTGCGATCGCTCCAAGTGTCAAACTTTAAAGAACCCTTGATACCAATCAGGCTACCCTTACGTACATAATTACCTGCAATCTCTGCTGTTTTATCCCATAACTCCAAGGTGAACCAGTCAGGTTCATCTTTGTTGCGCGATCGCCGATTCACAGCAAGTGTCAATCTACACTTAACACTACCTGACTCAAAATATTTAATATCTGGGTCGCCGCCTACACGACCCACAAGAGTGACAACATTTATACTCATGTGTGTTACCTTTCAGTACATACGTACTTATTAGTTTAGACTTCCATGATAGCGAATTAGGAAACTTGTGAAAATATGTTAAATATTTAACAACATAATGGCGACTAATAATGATACAAATTAATCTAGATATTTTAAAAAAATATACGGATATACTGACATCGTCAGAGAATATCAAATCATTAGAGTACTGAAATGTAGTAAAAATAGCCAAAAGTTATCTAAAAAAACAGTTGGCTTTACTAGACTCAGGATCAAAAACGTAATAGAATCCAGCACGGTTAGCTTTTACCGTTGTAGTCACAAGTATCGCAAATAGGGGGCGTAGAGACGCGTGGGTCTTTTTAGGAACTTTCGCTCATCGTGGGATATGGGTATCGACCTCGGTACCGCCAACACCCTCGTTTACGTATCTGGTAAAGGTATTGTACTCCAAGAGCCATCGGTAGTTGCCATTGATCAAAATGAGAAGGTAGCACTGGCAGTCGGAGAGGAAGCAAAAAAAATGCTCGGCCGCACACCTGGAAATGTGATTGCCCTGCGCCCTTTGCGCGATGGTGTAATCGCTGACTTCGATACAGCCGAGTTGATGCTCAAAAGCTTCATCCAGCGCGTAAATGAGGGCAGAAGTTTAATTTTACCCCGGATTGTTATTGGCATTCCTAGTGGTGTCACTGGGGTGGAAAGAAGAGCTGTAATGGATGCAGCTACTCAAGCAGGAGCCAGAGAAGTTTATTTAATTGATGAACCAGTAGCTGCCGCAATTGGCGCCGGATTGCCAGTTGCCGAACCGACTGGCAACATGATCATTGATATTGGTGGTGGGACAACAGAAGTTGCTGTTTTAAGTCTCCAAGGTACAGTCATTAGCGAGTCAGTACGCATTGCGGGAGATGAACTGACTGAATCGATCATCCAGTATATGAAAAAAGTTCATAACCTGGTAATTGGGGAACGTACTGCTGAGGACATCAAAATTCGGATTGGTTCTGCCTATCCTACTCACGAAGATGGTGAGGCCATGATGGAAGTCCGTGGTTTACACTTGCTCTCTGGTTTACCACGAACTGTCACTATTAAAGGCCCAGAGATTCGTGAAAGTATGTTGGAACCGCTATCAGTAATTATAGAAGCAGTGAAGCGGACACTGGAACGCACACCACCAGAATTAGCCGCAGATATTATTGACAGGGGCATTATGTTAGCTGGTGGTGGTGCTTTGCTCAAAGGCATCGATACCTTAATTAGCCATGAGACAGGTATTGTGACACACATTGCAGCTGATCCTTTAAGCTGTGTTGTCCTAGGAACAGGACGTGTATTAGAGAACTTTAAACAACTGGAACGAGTCTTCAGTGGGCGTTCTCGAAATATGTAGCAGAAAAATCCTGAATATTGGGTTCTATGTATATAGAATCCAATATTTATTTTCTCAATAATTAAAAATATAAAACAATAAGGTTTATAGATGGTG
This sequence comes from Goleter apudmare HA4340-LM2, assembly GCA_019359495.1. Taxonomy (GTDB): domain Bacteria; phylum Cyanobacteriota; class Cyanobacteriia; order Cyanobacteriales; family Nostocaceae; genus Goleter; species Goleter apudmare. Next base: position 201,975 of record JAHHHF010000072.1, on the reverse strand, counting down.
ACAGCACGTCGTTGGTGGGATCGGAAAGTTTTACAAATTGGGTTACTAGCTTTCATCGTGGGTGGTGCTTGGGTGATGAGACAGACTCAAGGCGCACTGTTACTAGAGGTTTACCAAGGAATTACTAGGCCCTTGCAAATATTGAACACAGGGCCAACGCCTGAAGAACGACTCAGGGATGCCCGAATTTTAGAATTGCAAACACGTGTAGTTGAGCTAGAAAGTCAAAATACAAAGTTAAAAGATTTATTGGGCTATGTAGAAAAAGGCACTATCTCATCGCGCCCGATTCCAGCTAGGGTGGTGGGGCGCAGTGCTGACCACTGGTGGCAACAAGTTACTCTCAATCGGGGTAGTAACTCAGGAATTCAGGAAGGCTTTGTAGTCAAGGCAGAGGGTGGATTGGTGGGTTTAGTAGAAACTGTAACTCCCAATACTAGCCGTGTATTGCTCATCAGTGACCTCAAAAGCCAAGTAGGTATCACAATTAGTCGTACATCTGCAAAAGGCGTTTTGCGAGGAGATTCTTCGGCTGAGGCGGTGCTGGAGTTTTTGGAAAAAGTTCCTAATGTGAAGGTTGGAGATTTAGTCTCTACATCCACTTATAGTCAGAAGTTTCCTTCTGGTTTGGCAGTAGGTAGAATCAAGTCTTTGGATTTAAAGAAACTGCCCACATCAGAGGCCAAGGTGGAACTGTTTCCTCCCATCCGTTCACTAGATTGGGTGGCTGTATATCCGAAGCCAGAAAGCCCAGAATTAGAAAACCAGCAAACTCTTACGGAGAATGCAAAATTCAAAATTCAAAATTCAAAATTACAATCACCATAAATAAATTTATTGGAAAGTTTGAGCCGGGAAAACCTCGACTCAGATTTTTATGAGTGAATTCCGATGCTGATTTTGCGATCGCAATATTTAATCAAATACACAAATTTCTCAATTAATCAATTATGAACCATCCTGCATTTGGTAATCGCAGGCAAAAAAAGCCGAAATCTTCACAGCGAAAATTTAAAATTCCTACCAAGCCTCTGGCTAGTTGGCGTCCACGCACACGGCAAATACTGGATTGGGTGGTGACAGGTGGGTCTGTCTTATTATGTTTGCTAATGTTGCCGACTCGTTGGCCGGGAATGGAGTTATTGGGAATAGGTCCAAACTGGCTGTTAATTTGGGTGGTAGCTTGGAGTGTGAAGCGCACAGTTTGGGAGGGCGCATTTGCAGGGATAGTTCTGGGGCTACTTCAAGATTCAATGACGTCAGCTAACCCCACTCATGCAGTGACTTTGGGGGTGGTAGGAATGTTAACTAGTCTGATTCAGAAGCAACGCTTTATAGAAGAAGACTTTATTTCTATTGCTTTAATTGTCTTTGCTATGGCTGTGGTGGCAGAAACTATCTTTGGGTTGCAATTGACTATGATGAGCAATGCTTCCGGTGGGCACAGCCTACGCAAAGTAGAAGATATTTGGACATATTACCAGCGTGTGGCTTTAGCCTCTGCTATTCTCAGCAGTCTTTGGGCACCGGTGGTTTATTATCCCCTGAATCGTTGGTGGCAGCAGATAAAATTTTTAGAGCAATCGTAAATTAGGGAATAGGCAATAGGCACTGGTAAAAAGTAGCATTGCTTTGCCAACTAGTTTTCACTTGTGGCTAGGGTTAAGGAAAAGACCATTTTGCAATTAAATAAACCACCGTAGGGGCACAACAATGTTGTGCCCTGATGATTATTCAGCATCATTGAGGTTCTGAGGCTTAACCGCCAGCCTTTGAGGTTCGACGTTGAGGCTTTGAGGCTCAATCAATCTTCACATTCTGAACTCAAATTATGCTCTTTTAGAGAATTCTAATTGAAAAAATACCCCCATTGTGCAGGCACGGCAGCCGAAAGTTTTCGATGAAACAGATATCTTATCGATGCCGGGCCCCTAAATGGATAATTGATGTTTTGATGTTCTTTTATATCGGTTATACCAACTCCAACACCATTTCAGTTTAATAATGATGCACATACGTTGGTGAGGGCACAACAATGTTGTGCCACTATGAGGAATCTATGTGTATCAAGGTTTTTAGGAATTGGTATTAAGTGTAGGGATGATTCGATTGTAAATATGGGGACTGGGGATTGGGGAGTGTGGTTAGTTTTCTTCCCCATGCCCCATGCCCAAATCGCTGTAAGTTAAGATCACCAAGAGTAAAACCTGAATATTACCCTTAAAAGATCGCGCAAAAGACCAGCTAGCGTAGAAAATATTGAGAGTGTTGCCCAAAATTATGGATAATTCCCCAGCGATCGCTCAACCAGATGCATCTCTACCTAACTATACGAAAAATACGCTACCAGTAGATTCATCTGAGAACAGGGTAGGAAGTGATTTTGATTCCCGGATGATGCAACGGTGTTTAGAACTCGCCTGTCAGGCTTTGGGACGCACTTCACCAAATCCGTTAGTGGGTGCAGTGGTTGTCAAAGATGGGGAGATTATTGGGGAAGGGTTTCATCCGCGCGCTGGTGAACCCCATGCGGAAGTTTTTGCTTTGAGAGCGGCGGGTGATGCAGCTCGTGGTGCGACTGTTTATGTGAGCCTGGAGCCTTGCAACCATTACGGACGCACTCCGCCTTGTTCGGAAGGGTTAATTCAGGCTGGGGTGGCAAAGGTGGTGGTGGGGATGGTTGACCCTAACCCGTTGGTAGCTGGTGGTGGTATTGCCCGATTACGCGCTGCGGGAATAGAAGTGGTGGTAGGGGTGGAACAAGAGGCTTGCCAAAGTCTCAATGAAGGGTTTGTACATCGGATTCTGCACAAGCGACCATTGGGAATTTTGAAATACGCCATGACTTTAGATGGTAAAATTGCTACCACTTCTGGTCATAGTGCTTGGGTGACAAATCAAGATGCCCGCAGTGAAGTACATCAACTACGGGCAGCTTGTGATGCGGTGATTGTTGGTGGAAATACCGTGCGGCAGGATAATCCTTACTTAACGAGTCATCAGGTAGGGCCTCATAATCCCTTACGGGTGGTGATGAGTCGTCAGCTGAATTTGCCGGAAGATGCCCGCCTGTGGCAAACTACGGAGGCTCCTACTCTGGTGTTGACGGAGGTAGGCAGCTCACCCGATTTTCGAGAACTGTTGCTCAAGCAGGGGGTGGAAGTGGTGGAATTTACATCTCTGACTCCTGAACAAGTGATGTTGCACTTGTATGAGCGGGGTTTTTGTAGCGTTTTGTGGGAATGTGGCGGTACATTAGCTGCTAGTGCGATCGCTCAAGGAGCAGTACAAAAAGTTTTGGCGTTTATTGCACCGAAAATCATTGGTGGTCATCATGCACCTACACCTGTAGGCGATTTAGGTTTGACCTCGATGACAGAGGCTTTGACACTGGAACGCGTCCGTTGGCGTGTGGTGGGTTCTGACTGCTTAGTTGAAGGTTATTTGCCTCAAACCAGTGACAAATGACCAACGACAAATCACAACTAAATCAACACTGTCGCTCATAAGCCAGATCGCGGATCAAGGCGAGTCGGGATTGGATGTAGTCACTGAGATAATCAGTTTCTGTGGGTTCTAGAAACACTTGAGTGTGGGTTTGTTTAACCAACCACTCCACCAAGCTAGCATCGTCTAGCTGTAAAAGAGTCTTAGCATGGGCGGTTTCAACCACAGACCAAAGCTGACGCATAATCTTAGGAGTCATCAGGCCTCAATATTAATTATTTAGCTTATGCTGTTTTCAGATTACACAATTCCGACCGCAAATTAGGTCATAAATGTAGAAGCTGAGACAAGTATTATCAAAAGCTTAATAAAGCGATTTATATCTTGATGAAGATTAAGAATCAGCAAATTAAACTGAATGATCTAAAAATTGCATTTAAAAATTTTTAGATCACAATATTGAGTAATTTTACTGTAGATATATCTATGATTACATCTAAAGATAGAGGGCAGGTTAATGAGTCAAGGTCAATCTTCATACTCTACCCAACTATTAGAAGTTTCTGAAACCTTGACTTTCAGTTGTACACCTGCGGGTACTCTTTTCTTGGTTTGATCATAAATATACTTGGCAATCATCTCGGCAGTGGTTTCATATTCTGGAGGCAAGACTTCGTTAAGAATACAATGGTCAAGTCCTCCCTTGGTCACATCTTGTTTAGCCCAGCGTAAGGTTTTGAAGTCAGCTACCATGACTGAGTGTGGACAATATTCAGAAGAGTGCAACTGTGATGATGTGGCCTCAATTTGGACTTTATAAGTATGCCCATGCATCCGGCCACAAGGGCCTTGGTAATCCTTGATGTAGTGAGCACTGTCAAATGTGAATTCTGTTGTGAGCTTCCATTTAGGCATGTTTATATCGCCTCTGAGTTAATGATTAAATATATTTACAAGTATTGCTCAATCCTTGACTAAATAGCCAATGGTTAGTTTGACGATTTTTCAAGCCATTGGATACCTAAGCTACTAAAGTGACAGCGATCGCTCCTGTGAGAGGGTAACAGAATTAAGAGAACAGGTGATGGCGATGTAAAATTAATCGCGTTGACGCAGTCCGCAGCAGGCATAACTACATTAATATTTAAAGTAAGAAAGTAGTTAATGCCACCCTTTCCTATGAGGGGAAAACTAGAAAACAATCAGGAGGGAGACCAAGAGTGGCTAAACATCCAGCAAAACAAAGCCCACAATCACCAGTCTCTAACACAGACACAAAAACGGTAGAAAACTCCTTCCAAATAAAACTGCAAACATTGCTCAAGCAAAAAAAATATCGGCAAGCGTTAGAAGAAATCAAAAAAATTCAGCGATCGCATCCTGATATTACCTCCACTCCCTCAGAATCGGAGATTTGGTTGCTCCGGGGTCAGCAGGAATTCCAAAAGCAAGATTTTAAACAGGCTGAAAAATCCTTCACACGCGCTCTGGAATTGGGTTTAGTGGGGGATGCTCACTACTGGCTAGCTAAGTGTCTGCTGGAGTTACATCAACTGGATGTAGCGCTCAAATTGCTCCGTGATGCTTTTGAGGCAGAGCAACTCACTAAAGACTACAATATCTGCTACCTCAAACTCCTATTGCTTAAAGGAGATACCGCCACAGTTGAGCAGTTAATCAACCAACAGTCAAAACGCTTTAGTGCGGCTCAACTCCACTGGGTGCGAGGAGTAATGGCTCTCAAAAATGGTCAGCCACAAGACGCTTTAACCTCTTTACAAAAAGTTAAGCGCCCCCACACCCCAGGAGATTTACCCATTGCTTGGGTTGTTTACAGTCAGCAAGCAAGTAATAATTGGAGTGCTGCGGCTAATCTGTTGGGTTTAGAGTCAGCCAAATACACCTTTGGCAGACCAAAGTATTTAGAGCATCCTATTTTAGAGCGATTGGCAACTACCCAACAAGCCAAGACCGGAGAACCTCCCTTCAGACCAGAAAATATAGAAAGAGAAGATCAGGTAGTTGAAGATGCAGTCTCAGCATTGGCAATCTTGCAACTCATTGATCAAGGCAATCATCATGATGCCGCCCATGTGTTACTACGAATGAAAAGTGGTTCAAGTCGCTTTCCAGAACTCAATAGTTTGCGGACATCCCTCTTAACCCTGGCAGGACAACAGGCATTGAATCAGGGAGAATTAAAATGTGCAGAACTATTTTGGCAGCCTTTAGTAACAGAGACACCCTTTAACCCGCAGTTGGCGATTAATTTATTAGAAGTTTTGAATGCTAATGATTCTGAGCGAGAACGCCAACATTTGATCACTAAGTTTTTGAAGTGGTTAGAACAAGAAGCCAAACAAAAACCGCAACTATGGCCAGATGAGCGATTAAAACCAACATTAGCTCACCTCCACTGTTGGATGGCAGATAGTTACTTGGCAATGGATCGAGATCGCGCTGCTTTAGGAGCCTTGCAACAAGCAGAACGCATCTGTCCCACATCACCAGAGGTATTGGGACGTAAGGGATTGGTGACAGCCTCAGAAGGAAACTATCAAGAGGCGATCGCTCTCCTTACCCAAGCCATAGAAAGCGGCTGTCGATTTGAAGCAGTTTATGAGGTTTTACTAGGATGTTGGAGTGAGCTAGGAGATAAACAAGCATACAACGAAGCTCGCCGCCGTTTTGGTAAATACTTTGACGATGTTGGCATGGAAACAGAGGTGGAAATATTACCTTGGATAGATGCACTGTCTACATTAAGTTATCCCTTCTTTAGCCGTCTAGTACAGTCAACAGACGAAGAAGATCCCGCCATCCACGCCTGTGAGATATTCGTGAATGCAGTCCAGAGTCCCCCCAACTCCGGCGGTAAAGTTTCCTTAAACCAAAAAGCCGCCGCCACAGACTGGGAACATCTGCTGCAACAATTGTCTGGTGAAGAACAAATTCCTGTATTACAAGCGATCGCTCTTGCTATCCACCTCTTCGCCAAACGAGAAAAAGGCATCGCCGCCTTCAATAATCAATATCTGCAAAGGTTGTTTGATTTATCAACAGAACACCCAGAAGCCAGATTTACCCATTTAGTCGTCCTAGCTGTCAAAGAAAATAATCCCCAAAAACTCCAACCCTTCCTCCGCGCTTACCTCGACACCGTACCCCAGCCAGGTAATGTGCTAGCAAACATCCAACTGCAAGCACGGCGTTTTGGCACGATTCAAACTCTGATCACTGCTTTAGATGCAGCATTACGTCGAGAACCCCAAAACCCCTTATTACTATTAGCCAGAGCCACCACCTACCCAATTAAACAAGCAAAATATGAACAATTAAAACAAGAAGGATTTGAATTAGCTCGTCGCCTACAAGATGCTAAAGCATTACAAGCATTCCGTGAAGAACAGGCATTTCTAGCAGCCAGAGAAACCCAAAGCCTAATGCCAGATCCAGAGAAATTTGACAATCTCGATATGTCAGATATGGATGAATTAATCGAAGGAATGCTGAGAAAATTCTTTAGTGACAAAGTTCCCAAAGCTGAGTTTGAGAGAATGTTACCAGAACTCAAAGAAATGATGTTAAACAGGATGCCTGACTTTGGTGAAGATGATAATGATGATGAGGATGAAATAGATTTAGACTTTATCTTCGGCAACTCATCACCTACATCTAAAAAACGCAAAGGTAGAAAAAAAAGCGGCTTCCAAGAATTATTTTAAATCAGACAGGAAGGATGAGAATATGAGGGAGTAAAAACCATACCTCATAACTAATCGAGCATTTTGAATTTTGAATCTGGAGCGAAGCGACGTGACTTCCCACTACGAAAAATTAGGAATCTCTCCCGGTGCTACCCCAACGGAAATTAAAGCAGCCTATCATGCTAAGTTGCGAGAATTTCCCGCACATACTTATCCCCAAGAGTTTAAAGCAATTCGAGAAGCTTATGAAGCACTCCGCAAAGGAATAACAACTCAAAACGAAGATTTCTTGAAAATGCGTCCCCTAGAAGCAGAACTCAATCCAGAGATATTAAAACAGTTACGAGAAAAAGCGATCGCTCAACTAGAAGTGAGCCTAGATGATTTAATTCGTGCCACATTTTAATTATTTGGGCATGGGGGAATGAGAGAGAGACGTTGCAGTGCAACGTCTCTACAAAAATAACAAATAACAGATGACAAATAACAAATGACAGATGACAAAGAATTATTATTTACCAAATTCCTAGATTATTTACACTCCGAACAAGCACCCCCTGACTATTTGGGTGAAGCACCAGCATCAGCTAATACCTTTGATCCTTATCAAATGGTGGCAGAATGGACTGCTCTACGCCATGAACTCAAGCAGCAGGGTAAATTGTTGCGTTCTACTCAAGATACTTTAGCGCAAGCATTAGAAGTCACTCGTACAGACAAAGAACAATTACAAACACGTCAAGAAGAAAGCCAAAAACAGGCTCTGACTCAATTTGAGAAACAGCAGGAGAAACTGTTAAAAGATTTGCTGGGTATCTTGGATGCTTTAGATCAGGCTTGTAATTATTGGCACAATGAAATATCTGCATTATCTACCACTGCAACTACAGCACCCGCACCACAAAAAAGCCTTTGGGAAAGGCTAGGAAAGTGGTTAAATGGTACAGAAACGCAGCCAACAGAGTCTGACAAATCACCCCAATCAGTATCATTAAGCGAAATCTTCACCAGCAATCAACAGGGAGTAGAGTTAATTAGGCGATCGCTTTTGGAAGTACTACGACAACGGCGTGTTGTCCCCATCGTCGCCGAGGGTAAACCTTTTGACTCTCAAACTATGTATGCAGTGGGACGTGAAGCCAGAACAAATGTTACAGATAATACTGTAATTCAGGAAGTTGTCCGGGGTTATTTATGGGGAGATAAAGTTCTTAGAGAGGCACAGGTGATTGTAGCGACACGAGTTACTGACTAATGGCGTCTCAACAATGCATTGATGTGGAGAGGAATATAATGATGAAGAGAGCGCATGTCAGGAGTAATCATGACTGTTGAAGCAGAAATTTTACAAACATTAGAGCAAATGCCAGAGTCACTTAAACAAGAACTATTACATTATGCTAAATATTTAGTTGAGAATTATTCAAAAGGTGTTTCTGAAGAAAGTTCACTACAAAAAAATCGCCGTTCTGGTATCTTAAAAGGAACTTTTGTTTTACCTTTACCTGATGACTTTGATGAACCACTCGCAGTTTTTCAGGAATATATGGAATGAGTGCTTTCCTGTTAGATACTCATGCCTTTATCTGGCTAACTGAAAATGACTCCAGCCTTCCAGAACAGCTGAGGATAATCATTGATACGTGTCTTCCTCTGTGGGAATCTCACTCTCGTCTTCCAGCCTTCCAGAACAGCTGAGGATAATCATTGATACCGCAGATATCGTTTATATCAGCATTGCTAGTCTTTGGGAAATTGCCATCAAATTAAACCTTGGCAAATTATCGCTGCAACGGAGCTATGAAACGATAGTTCCTGCAATTGACGCTTCAGATATCCTGATGCTTCCGATCTCATTTGCCGATACTGTTCAAATCCGGAATCTCCCACTACATCATGGCGATCCATTTGACCAGATGTTGATTGCACAGGCGATTAATCATTCATTAATCATCATTAGCAGGGATAAAAAATTCGACGCTTATTCTGTTCAGAGGATATGGGAATAGCTTGTATAGCGAAATAGGCGATCGCTATACAAGCTGTCATTTTTGTATAAATAAATACATTTATATTCGAGATGTTGACACGCTGATGAATTTTGGTGTGCCGCGTCGGGAGGCAGAAACTCTCGCTGCTCGGACTGATGTTTAAAGCATGAATGTTAAGTGAGCGATCTCCTATGAGTCAGGTGTAATCGTAGGAAAGTAACCCGACTGAACTGGGGTAAAGACCTGTTACTAAACAAGCAACCATTCGGTAATAAACTTTTTCCTCACAGCTAAAGTTACCTAAACAGCACATTTGGTTTAAGCTAAATGGTGAAGCTGTCACGCTTCTAAAATATAATACTTTGCAATTATCCCAACCCAGTGCGATCGCACTCGTGGGCTACATAACCTTTGCAAATAAGATTTTATGAAAGCAGTTGGTATTGACTTAGGCACAACGAATTCTGAAGTGGCGATCGTCGAAAACGGACAGGTGCGGGTATTACCAGGTGAAGATGGCGACTTGATTTTACCTTCCTGTGTGGGATTTAGCGATACAGGTAAGCTGCTGGTGGGACGCGAAGCACTGCGGCAATATGCGGCGGCTCCTGAACGTACCGTCAAGTCAATTAAGCGTTGGATGGGAACCGACCACAAAACCACTTTAGGCGATAAAGAATATTTACCTCATGAAGTTTCGGCAATTATTCTCCGCGCCTTGAAACAACGGGCTGAAACTGTTTTGGGAGAACCAATTACCCAAGCAGTGATTACAGTTCCAGCCTACTTTACCGATGCTCAACGCCAAGCAACTAAAACTGCTGGCGAAATCGCAGGTTTAGAAGTACTGCAAATTATCAACGAACCCACGGCGGCGGCTTTAGCTTACGATTTGCGTTCAGAAAAAACAGAACGGGTCGTAGTTTATGATTTGGGAGGCGGTACTTTTGACGTGTCGGTTGTGGAAATTACAGGTGAGGTGACAGAAGTACTAGCCAGTCATGGCAATAACCGTTTGGGTGGAGATGACTTTGATAGGCTTTTGCAACTCTATCTAGTAGATTTATTCCGCAAAGAACATGGAATGGATGTACCAGATGATGCAGCCACCCAGGCGCGTCTGCTCCGCGCCGCAGAACAGTTAAAAATTGACCTGAGTTCCCACGCCTTTGCCACAGTCAGGGAAGCCTTTTTGGGTAGCAAAGGCAAGACAGCGCTACATTTAGAGACAGAGGTAGCGCGCGCAGATTTTGAAAAATTGATTCGCCCTCTGTTAGAAGAAACCCTAGAAGCAATTGACCGCGCCCTTGCAGACGCCAACCTAGAACCCCAAGAAATTGACCGGATTATTTTAGTTGGTGGTTCTACACGCATTCCTCTAGTGCAACAAATGATTGAAGAACATCTGGGACAAGCCCCCACCGATGGCATTCAACCAGATTTGTGTGTGGCTTTAGGCGCAGCTTTACAAGCTGGGGTGTTGGTGGGTGCATCTGTGGATGCCATTCTTGTAGACGTGATTCCCCATTCCTTGGGGATTGCGGCGGCGGTGGAAACACCAATGGGGATTATGCCGGGTTACTTTAGTGTGATTATTCCCCGGAACAGTGTTGTGCCTGTTTCTCGCTCTCATGTTTATTCCACCGTCTTTGATGAGCAAGAAATCGTGGAAATCGAAGTGTTCCAAGGTGAAAATACGATCGCTGAAGAAAATGTACCTCTGGGTTCCTATCGAGTCGAGAATATACCACCCCAACCCGCAGGAGGCGTTCAAATTGAAGTTCACTTTGACTTTGACTTGAACGGCATTCTCACCGTCACCACCACTGAGAAAGGCAAAGGGCAACAAGGAACGCTGGTAGTGAATAATGCCAGCATCCAAAAACTTTCTAGCCATGAATTGAAGCAAGCTAGAGCGGATTTAGAAGCATTATTTACAAATGATGAAACAATTGAAGTCTCTGCACAAGAGGCTAGCGAAGTAGTAGAAATTGCTCCGGAATTGGCAGCACTTTTAAACCGCGCCACTCAAGCCCTGGAAACCGTAGATGCAGAACAAACAGAAGAATTACAAGATTTATTAGACCAAATAGAAAATGCAATCGCAGATGACAGTGCAGAACTACCCCAACTACAAACAGAACTGGAAGATTTTCTGTACTACATTAATACCGATGGAGAATAGGGGTGATGGGTGTAGAGACGTTGCATTGCAACGTCTCTACAAATAACAAATAACCAAATTATTTATGAAATGTCCCGTTTGTGGAGCAGTTTATCGACCAACGAAACAAAGCACGGGTGCAGGAGAAACTTTCCCCTCTCCAACTTGCAGACGCTGCAAAGCAGACTTATCCGATTTACTCCGTCTGCATGACCAAGCTATCTGGTATCACAGACAAGCACTGCATTTATGCTCACAAGGGCGTTATGCCCAAGCAGCAGCGCAAAACAATGCAGCACTGGCTTTATATTCCAGCAATGCAGACTTCCATGCTTTAGCTGGTAAATTATCGGCATTGCAAGGAGAATTTCGAGAAGCGATCGCATCTTGGCAACAAGCACTCAAGTTTGATCCACAAAATGCTGTTGCTGGTGATTGTTTGCAAATGATCAAAATGTTAACAAGCTGATTTGATGAGTTTTCTTCCCCTTTTATCTTGACTTTCTCAGCACTAAAGTGCTTACCCTACTCGTTCAGAGTTGACGCAACCAACTTACTTGTTCCCAAACAGCTTTCAGGGAAACTAGATTTTGATGATTAAACCAATGTTTCCACGCTTTACGGAATTGTCCCTTGGTGGCTGCTTGTACCCCATCACTGACAGCGATACCTACATGTTGCATAACGCTGGAGTCACGATAACAGTCGATCATGCAGGCGGTACAGCCGTCACGTACTCGTTGAGAACCATCAAACTCGGTGATGTGGCACATGGGTTTGTCCCAATTATGGCAACGGTAGAGGTTAAGATGCCAGTCGAGATAAAACAATTTCCAGCCACCGAGACAGCCAAATTGTTCTGGTTCGCCACGTAAATGGCGCTGCATATCTTCAATGGAGGCGGTAGGATTGACAACTAGAAAATCACTTTTGAGTGCTTTCACAGTCTCGAACCGCTCATATAACTCCTCGACTGTGTAATCTACTAAGTTGGACTCTGCAAAACCAAGATAGGAGGATGCGAGGGTGGTGAGTGGATAGGAGAAGGTAACACTGTTAAATCCCAAAGACTTGAGGAATGGCGGTAGTTGTGAGTAATCGTCTACCAATCGGCTCATGGTGACAGAAGCGGTAGTACCAATTTTACGACGTTGGCAATGGGCATTGGCATCACGAATGCGATCGCACACTCCCTTGAGTCCACGGTTTTGCTCATGTTTCTCTACCTCCACCGCGTCAATGGAAATAATGATACTCACAAGTCCCGCATCAGCCATCTCGTCAATGCGTTTTGGTGTGAGCAGAGAACCGTTAGTGACTAACATCGGCGCCATCCCAATGCTAGATGCATGAGCAATCATCTCTGTCAAGTGGGGATGAGCCATTGGTTCACCACCAACGTAGATTAAAAAATACACCCCATTGCGATAGAGAATTTCCGCCGCTTGTTTAGCCTCCTCCAGTGTGACGTTATGCCGCTCATCCAGAGGCATTTTGTCTACAGCAAAGTTACAGAAGCCGCAACGCGCATTGCAGACGCTGGTAATTGCAAATTGACAGGTAGCAGGGCCTCCATCCCGCACTGCCTGTAGTGCCATTTCCCACAAGGAGCGTCTTTTTGTGCCTACAACCAAGCTGTCTTGGGACATAGTGTTATGAATAGTTGGACAAAATTAAATTTATTCGGGGAGACAGAGAACAGGGAATAGGGAATAGTAATGAGTTATTTCTACCATGCCCCATGCCCCATGACGCCAGTTGCCACAAGTCGGGAGATCCGCCCACGGCACTGGCTTCCCTATTCCCCTTACTTCCCAAACACACTACCAAGGGCACGAGCCATGTTTTGCGGTTGCATCGCATCTATAGCGGCGGTGGGTTCGTAGCCACAGTGAACCATACAATCGGCACACTTAGGATTGCCACTAGCACGACCGTATTGACTCCAGTCGGTGTGTTCGAGTAATTCTTTAAAGGTGCTGTAATAGCCTTCATTGAGTAGATAGCAAGGTTTTTGCCAACCGAGGACGCTATAACTGGGGCTACCCCAAGGCGTGCATTCGTAATCCTTCTCACCGACGAGGAAATCTAGGAATAATGGGTTGTGATTGAAGTTCCAGTTTTTTTCACCAGCTTTGTAGGGGGCGAGGATGTGCTGGAAGAGGGCGCGAGTTTGTTCACGGTTGAGGAAATGCTCCTGATCTGGTGCCCACTCATAGCTGTAGCCAGGGGAAATCATCATCCCATCAGTATCTAAGGTTCCGAGGAAGTCGAAAAATTCTTGCATTTCCTTGGGATCGCAACCTTCAAAGATGGTGGTGTTAGTAGTGACGCGGAAGCCTTGAGCTTTGGCGGCGCGAATGGCTTTCACAGCAGTATCAAAAACACCTTGGCGATCAACACATTTATCATGCCATTCCCGCAACCCGTCTAGATGTACGCTAAAACTCAGGTAAGGGGAAGGCTGGAATTTATGCAGGCTCTTTTCTAACAATAAACCGTTGGTACACAAGTAAACATACTTCTTCCGCTCAACTAATCCCCGGACAATCTGATCAATTTGGGGATGTAGTAGCGGTTCCCCTCCAGGAATCGAGACGACGGGCGCACCGCATTCTTCCACGGCGGCGAAGCACTGCTCTGGGGTAAGATTTTGCTTCAATATTTCTGGGGGATGCTGGATTTTACCACAGCCGGTGCAGGCTAGGTTACACCGAAACAGAGGTTCTAACATTAAGACTAAAGGGAAACGTTTACGCCCTTTTAAGCGTTGGGTAACCAGATATTTCCCAATATCCATAGCTTGTTGGATGTTAACTGCCATGCTCTCACTCCTGTATATGGAAACACCACGGTAAAAATTCAAAATTCAAAATTAAAGCCATGTTTTGGTAGGTTGGGAAGCCACTCACGTGGGCTGGTTCCCCGACTTGAGTGAAGTGGCGTTTGAGCAGAGCAAAACCCAACCTACGAATCTACAAGCTTTTATTCGCTCACATATTTCTGAGCAATGAACCAGGCGACGGCATCCTCAAGGGCTGTTGTCAGGGGAGATTGGGGTAAACCTAACTCTCTGACTGCCTTGGAAGTATTGTAGTACATGGGTTGTTGCGCCATGCGGACACCATCTAAGGGAACGGAGGGGGTTTTGCCTAGCTGTGCGAGTATCTTTTCGTCAACCCAAGCAACGCTGAGGGGCAACCAAGCGGGTACGGATCGTTGGGGGGCTGGTAATCCTGTGATTTGGGCAAGTTGCTCTAGTATTTGTTTGAGGCTGAGGTTTTGATTACCTAAGATATAGCGATCGCCTGATTTTCCCTTTTTTAATGCCAGTAAATGTCCCCAGGCCACATCCCGCACGTCGATAAAATTTAGACCAGTATTTACATAAGCGGGCATTTGCCGCCGTAAGAACCGCAGGATAATATCGCCTGTGGGGGTGGGCTTGATATCCAATGGGCCAATTGGGCTACTGGGATTGACTACGACTACATCTTGACCTCCATGAGCCGCTTGCATGGCTACTTGCTCTGCCAGAAATTTAGATTTTTTGTAGTCACCGACCAATTTTTCCGGGGGACTTTGATGTGTTTCATCTACGACTTTACCAGATGCCCCCACACCGATCGCAGCTACAGAACTAGTGTAAACGGTGCGCTCAATTCCGGCTTTTTGGGCAGATTCGAGTACGTTACGTGTACCGAGCACATTGTGATGGTAGAGTAGCTTTCGGTCTTTTTGCCACAGGGAATAATGGGCAGCTACATGAAACAGGTACTGACAATCACGCATCTGTTGCCAAAGGTTCGGGTTATTCAGATCTCCTGTAACTAGCTCTACCGCCAATCCTCGCAGATTCTCCAAGTTGCTGCTAGAGCGTACCAAGGCTTTCACTGTGTATCCTTGTTGCAGTAACAAACGTACTACATGGGAACCAATAAAACCCGTTCCCCCTGTCACAAAAACCTGCACCATACTAATTCGTAATTGCTAATTCGTAATTAAGACAATCTCTCGGATCTCACCCTGCTTCCCTTCTTCTTGCTATAGCGGGGAAACCAATCATCCATGATGGCGTAGACTACGGGGATGACAATCAAGCTGAGAATCGTGGAGGTTACTAAGCCGCCGGCGATCGCTACAGCCATAGGCGATCGCAATTCGGAACCTGCTCCTAAACCTAAAGCGATGGGTAGCATCCCTAATAGGGTGGAGACAGTGGTCATCATGATGGGGCGTAAGCGTACTGGCCCGGCTTTGAGAATCGCCTCTGTGCGTTCTAAGCCATCGTCACGGAGTTGGCTGATGTAATCTACCAGGACGATCGCATTTTTATTTGCTAGCCCTAGCAAAAACACAAAGCCAATCAGGGAAATCATCCCGAAATCGCTCTTGGTAATTAATAATGCCAGCATTGCCCCTACTATTGCTAAGGGTAAAGAAAGGCCGATGACTACAGGGTCAACCCAGCTTCTAAACAGGGCAATCAGTACCAAGACAATACACAATGCCGACAGAGTTAAAGTTGTGGCAAAACTGCCAAAAACCTCTCCCAAGCGGGCAGAGTCGCCGCCTAAGTCTAGGGAAACACCATTGGGTAAGACAGCTTTAGCTTCGGCTACTACTTTATCGGTGGCGTCACCCAGGGATAGATTCTGACCAAGGTTAGCGCTGACATAAGCAACCCGCTCATTATTTAGACGCTCAATCTGAAAAACCTGACCTCGTTGATTGGTTTCACCTGTAACTGTGACATCCGCAAATCCTGGTATTTTTACCAATCGCTCTTTAATGGACTTGGCTGCTGTGTTGAGTGCATTCAGGTCATTACCAGTTAATGCCACTTGCAGAGGTTTTTGACCGCCTGTATCCACAAATTGGATATCTTCGACGCTGGTACTTACTCCAGGGAGATTGGGTAAAGTGGCGCGAAATTCGTCTTGGAGTTGTGCTGTTTTGATTTTGCGGTCTTCCTTGAGCTTCACATACAGCAAGCCTTTATTTGGCTCACCTTCACGAGAACCCACTGTGGTAAAGACTGTTTCCACGACTGGTGATTTTCTCACCACCTCTTCGAGTTTCTTGGCTACTTCCAAGGAGTTGTTTAAGGGGTTGGGAATGGGTATTGCTGGGGGGATTCTTCCTGCTTGTGGGGCTTGTGCGGCTTGCTTTTGCAAGGTAGCGATATCAGGAATCTGGGGTAAAGGAGCCGTATAGGTGATGTTAAATTCGCCCCGGTCTAATTTGGGAATAAAACCTTTGGGAATCAGGGGAATCAGGGCTATTCCAGCGACGAAACTCAGAACAGCTAATCCAATAACGATCGCCCGATGGTTTAAAGACCATTGCAGCAAATTTCGATAAGCTGCGGTGAAAACTGCGCCAATATTCGTATCTCGACGCCGAGGATTTGCGGACTTGGGCTTGAGCCAGAAGGTAGCTAGCACTGGTGATAGTGTCCGAGCCACCAGGGTAGAGGCTATGTATGAAGCCGAAACTGTGATCCCAAATGGTTTAAAGAATTGTCCAACCACACCACCCATCAAACCAATAGGTAAAAACACCGCTACTGCCGTAGCAGTGGTAGCGACGACTGTTAACCCAATTTCCTTGGTAGCTGAGAACGCGGCTTGGCGGGGGCTTTCTCCTTCTTCGATGTGGCGCAGAATGTTTTCTACATCGATAATTGCATCATCAATCACACTACCAATTACCAAAGCCAGAGCCAGCAGCGTAATTGTCTCTAGGTTAAACCCAAAAATTGCCATGACAATAAACGTTGCCAACAAAGAAGTTGGAATCGCCAAGGCAGAGATCAGAGTTGCTCGCCAATTCCAGAGAAATGGAAAAATTACTACTATTGACAACACGATCGCTTCGAGGAGCGCATCGATTGTTGATTGGGTAGCTTGGCGGATATATTTAGCCTGTGTAGCAGCTAGGGTGAGGTTAACATCCTTGAGGGTAGAACGTAGTCTCTGTACTTCTTGCTCTACCCGGCTCACCACTTCTAGTGTGTTAGCGTTACCACTTTTAATTACTTGAAATGCTAAAGCATCTTTACCGTTAAAGCGGACTAAAGTGGCAGCATCTGTAGGTAAACTAGCCTTAGTCGCTGATAGCTGCGGTGTGGGTGGACTAGGTACACCCAACAGCGAGACTTTGAGTACTCCCGGCAATTTAGCGATCGCCGGTACAATCTGGTCTTTCGCCGACTTAGTCAAATCCGTGAGATTCCCCGATGGACTCTCGATGGCGTAGCTAATAGCGGCTGACTCATTCAGGTTCAGGGGAATAATTTTATAATTTGCTCCCTGAGTCAGTTTTAACTGCTTCAGTGCTGTTTCTACTTCCCGCGTTGATGTTTCTAAGTTTGTACCGACAGCAAACGCTAAACTAACAGCACTTTGACCAGGATAGGTAGATGAACGAATATTCTCCAATCCTTGCAAGGATTTTAGGCTCTGTTCTATGGGTTGGGTAAGCTTGGACTCTGTATCCAGGGCTGTTTTTAGAGGTGCTTGGGCATTCACCACCACCACAGGAAAAGTAATATCTGGAAACAAAGCATACTTGAGGGAACTGAAAGCAAAAATACCAGCTACCGTCACAGCAATCCAAAAACCTACCGTTAACCACGAAAATTGAATCGCCAATTTGGAAATATTGAAGCGTTCTCGTGCGGATTTCGAGCTACTAGGCTTGACCATCTTGGAAAATCATGGTGTGGATGACCGAATGATTACTAATTCGTAATACCCTGCGGGAAGCCGCTACGCGTCTACGTAATTCGTAATTCGTAATTAATGGACAGAGCTACTTAAATTGACACAATTTATTTAGTCATACTACCGTAATCACCTGCACTTTGGGAGTATGGGAATAGGGAATGGGGCATGGCAAAGAGCCACCAATAACAAATCACAAATAACCAATGACAAATCACAAAACCATCCTCGTGCCTCAAGGAGCTGAATACAAAGCCGTGTGTCGTGGCTTAGGAGGTGTCACGGGTTCCACACCAAGGGTTATACCAATTCCCATGGGTATGAAATCTTTAACCACATATCTGCATAAATTGCAAGAGAAGGGACAGATTTTAAATCATCCCTATCCTCAAGTGGTGGTTATGGGTATATGCGGCAGCTTAAGCTCCAGATATTCTGTAGGTGATATTGTCTTGTATCAGGATTGTGTTTATCAAGAGCATCGCCAAGAGTGCGATCGCATTTTTACAGCAGAAATTTACTCGTGTCTATCAGATAAAGTTTCTTTAGTCAAATCATTAACAAGCGATCGCGTGGTTTGGTCAGCTACTGAAAAACGGTGTTTAGGTGAAGCGTATAAGGCTGATGTTGTTGACATGGAAGGATTTGCTGCCTTAGAATTTTTTCAGCAAGTGGGAGTGACAGTAGCAATGCTGCGAGTCGTCAGCGATGACTCTCATCACGATATTCCAGACCTCACATCGGCGATTAGTGCTGATGGGGCGTTGAAACCTTGGCCTCTAGCTTTAGAATTAATCCGTCAACCTGTGGCAGCTACGCGACTGATTCGGGGTTCCTTACGAGCATTAAGAGTGTTGGAGGACGTGACAAGGTTGCTGTTTTTTAACTCTAAGATTGAGTAAGGTTTGCGCCGTGGGCGGGTTTCCCGACTTGTAGACGCCGGAGGCGGCTTCTCGGAGAGTGACGACTGGCGTGCGGTTTCTAACCACCGATTTTACTGGGGATAAACGCGACCTTTCCAAGCACCACCCCGCCCTTGCCAGTGACGGATGGCTGAATCTAAGGTCATTAAAGTATAAAGAAAAGCGATCGCAGGTAAGCAAAAAGCTAACCAAGGAGAACATTTATAAAACCGGATTGTGGGCAAGTAAGCCCAAGTCATCAATAGCCACGCCAATAAACTTGTCAGAGTAACTGCCCCATTCCCTATTAATAAACCAATCATCGCTCCCACAGGGGGAACTAAATAAATTAACGTCATTCCTAGCAAAGTTCCTGCCAGTAGTAATGGTGAATAATACAGTTGGGTGTAAGCAGTCCGCGCCACCATCTGCCAAACTGTCTCTAGAGAAGGATAGGGGCGTAAACTGCGAGTTAAAACACTCAATCCTAGCCAAATTCTCCCCTTTTTCTTGACTGCATTAGCTAGGGCACAATCATCAATCAAAGCTTGGCGAATCACTGCAATCCCACCAATCTGCTCTAATGTTTCTCTACGAATGAGAATAGATCCGCCAGCCGCAGCCGCAGTAGCTTTCTTGGGGTTATTCACCCAGCGAAAGGGGTAGAGTTTTTGAAAGAAAAACACAAAAGCTGGTATTAAAAGTTTCTCCCATAAGCTTTCACACCTGAGCCGCACCATCACAGAAACTAGGTCTAAGTCCTCTTGCACAGCTTTGGCGACTAAGCGACGGAGATTCCTCACATCATGTTCAATATCTGCATCGGTGAGGAGAAAATAGTCTGGTTTTTGTTTTTGTAACGACGTTACATGTAACGCCTCTACCTTTTGAATGCCTTGTTCAACAGCCCAGAGTTTACCTGTCCAACCTGGGGGTAATGATTCGCCAGAGATGATGTGTAGTTGCTGGGGTTTGTTCACAGCATAGGCAACCCCTTGAGCAAAATCAGCTGTACCATCTGTACTGCGATCGTCTACCAAAATCACCTGAAAATCACCGGGATAATCTTGGAGTAAAAGCGATCGCAAGGTGATTGGTAATAAATCAGCTTCGTTCCGCGCCGGAACTATTGCACAAACTGTCGGAAAAGAATGTATCTGAATTTCTGCCGTCTCTAATTGCTGATCTGTTCGCCAAAACTGCCCCCACAAGCTCAGTAATCCTATCCAGATGATTAAAGATAACAGCGTCAATCCTAATACAAGTGCAGCCATATTTTCTTGCCAATTCGACTTGCCTCAGACACAATACAATACTTCTTGGTTTAGGCAAATTATTTTGTTAGGCAACGCCAAATTATGTATGACTAAGCGATCGCTTCGCTCCTACTAGTGTGAGCGTCTCGCTCACGCGGGCAAGATGCCCGCACTACAGAGCGTCTCGCTCACGCGGGCAAGACTCGCTCACGCGGGCAAGATGCCCGCACTACAGTCTCGCTCACGCAGGCAAGACTCGCTAACGCGGGCAAGATGCCCGCACTACAGTCTCGCTCACTACAGAGCGTCTCGCTCACGCGGGCAAGATGCCCGCACTACAGTCCATCATTTTTATCTTAATAGACTACTACTTTGGAAAACTTTTTCGCCCTTACTTGTGGTATTTGTACTATTGCTGAGGGTGGGGAGTATTTTGATGCAAACGCAAGACGGGGTTATTCTCAATCAAGTTACAACAGCGATCGCCGCTAGTCAAGAATATCTGCTTTCAATTCAAAATCCTACAGGTTACTGGTGGGCAGAGTTAGAATCTAATGTCACCATCACTGCTGAAGCTGTCCTGCTACATAAAATTTGGGGGACAGACGCCACCAGACCCCTGCATAAAGTTGAAACTTACCTCCGACAACAACAACGACAACATGGAGGTTGGGAACTGTTTTATGGCGATGGAGGGGAAATCAGTACTTCTGTAGAAGCTTACATGGCCTTGAGGCTGCTGGGTGTGCCGGCTAATGATCCAGCAATGCTACAGGCTCAAGATTTTATTCTGCAACGGGGTGGTATTAGCAAAACTCGCATCTTTACTAAATTACACCTCGCCTTGATTGGCTGTTACGATTGGCGCGGTTTACCTTCACTACCGCCCTGGGTAATGCTCTTACCCTCTACTTTCCCGGTTAATATTTACGAAATGTCCAGTTGGGCACGTTCCAGTACAGTCCCCCTACTAATTGTCCTGGATCGGAAACCTGTTTTTATTACTGACCCTACGATCAACTTAGATGAACTCTATACAGAAGGTATTGAACAAGCTCAGTTTGAGTTACCCCGCAATGGTGATTGGACAGATTTATTCATCACCCTTGATCAGGGATTTAAGCTGGCAGAAAGCCTCAATTTAGTACCCTTCCGCGAAGAAGGTATCAAAGCCGCCGAAAAGTGGATTCTAGAACGGCAAGAAGCTACAGGCGATTGGGGTGGTATTGTCCCTGCAATGCTCAATTCCCTCTTGGCTTTGCGTTGCTTAGATTACAAACCATCAGACCCAATTGTGGAACGAGGACTTAAGGCAGTTGATAACTTTGCCATTGAAACCGCAGATACTTACTGCGTGCAACCTTGTGTTTCCCCGGTTTGGGATACGGCTTGGGCAATCCGTGCATTAATAGACTCTGGCTTGAAACCAGATCATCCCGCCATAGTCAAGGCCGGAGAATGGTTATTAGACAAGCAAATTCTTGACTACGGTGATTGGGCGGTCAAAAATCGTCAAGGTAAACCAGGGGCTTGGGCTTTTGAGTTTGATAACCGCTTTTATCCTGATGTAGACGACTCGGCGGTGGTTGTCATGGCACTAAATCAAGCAAAACTCCCCAATGAAAAATTAAAGCAGGAGGCGATCGCTCGTGCTGTAAACTGGATGGCATCAATGCAATGTCAACCAGGCGGTTGGGCAGCTTTTGATATCGACAACGATCAAGATTGGCTCAACGCCATACCCTACGGCGACCTCAAAGCCATGATTGACCCCAACACAGCCGATGTCACCGCCAGGGTGCTAGAAATGCTGGGGGAATGCAACCTGTCTATTGCACCTGAGAATTTAGCCAGAGCGATCGCTTATATTACAGATGAGCAAGAATCCGCAGGCTGTTGGTTTGGTCGTTGGGGTGTCAATTATATCTATGGCACTAGTGGCGTTCTCTCAGCCTTAGCGCTCATTGAACCCCAAAAACATCAACTCAGTATCCAACGCGGTGTAGCTTGGTTAGTTAGCTGTCAAAACCCAGATGGTGGTTGGGGTGAAACTTGCCGCAGCTACGATGACCCCAGTCTTAAAGGACAAGGAACTAGTACAGCATCTCAAACCGCTTGGGCCTTAATTGGGCTAATAGCAGCTGGTGAAGCCACAGGCGAATTTGCTCAGAACACCATTGAACAGGGAATCAGCTACCTGCTGAACACTCAAAAACCAGATGGTACTTGGTACGAAGCATACTTTACAGGTACGGGCTTCCCCGGCCATTTTTATCTGAAATATCACATGTATCAACAATACTTTCCCCTAATAGCCCTCAGTCGCTATCGACTGACATTAGGGAATAGAGATTAGGGAGAGTGGAAGGCAAAGGGAGTGCTTATTTTACATTCCCCATACCCCATGCTCCATGACACCAATTGCTACAAGTCTGGCGACCGAACGCAGGGCTGCCCCCATGCCCCATTTCTTAGAGAACCTGCTTGAAGAAATGCACTAAATCCTGAATATTTAACAATTCGAGCGAGTTAATTACCTCTTTTGCTGGCTCAGAGGGGCTGTAGTCTCGTGGTATACCAATAACTACGCTTCCTAATCTTTCTCCTAAAAGATACCAAAAAGCCAACTTTTCTTCAGAGTTCAACTCACCATACCTGCCTGTGGGAATTGTAGTTCCACCTTGGGCTAGTGCGATCGCCGCTTTCGTGGGGTGAGGATCAAGTATCACTTCATCTCGATTACTGTCTTTTGCTAATATCAATTCCTGCAGCGCATACAATTGTTCTTCTGGAGATATCTGCTGAATTTGTGCTACCAAATCTGCTGTATTTGCTGTTAGTGAGGTATCAGTAAGATTAGCAGGTATTTCATCGGCTATCTGCTCATAAGTTAACCCCAGTACTGCCAGTTTATCGTCTACATCTAAATCTTGAAAAGCTGAAACTGTTTGAACCAAAGAATCAATATTTTTAGAAGTCATAAAAATCTCCAAATTTACAAGACTTGCTTCAGTAAAAACACTAATTTATCAAGCTGCATTAGCGCTCATGCTATTTTGAATTGTGTATTGGTATCACCCTTACCAATGCTTAGATTTAGGTTATAAAGTTGCAAATGGTGGACACACTGTAAAAAGATAGAATATTACTGTAAGTATATAGAAATTTAAACCAGTCAAAAGACAGATGGAATTAATAATCAAGCCATTTAAATTGTTGAATATAAACAAAGGGCGTCATATTTATTTAGGGTGCATCTACTTGAATAATTAACCTAGGTAGACACAGAGTAAAAATTTATTTTTTACTCTGTATTCATTAGTAATTTCCAACTTGTTTTTACCTTTTTTCACAAGAAGCACATGTAGGGTGTGTTGTCGCACAGCGTAACAGTTATAAGAAAATTTGAATTAATTTTCGTAGAGCTTGTAACTCTACGAAAAAAGTAACTTATCTCTGACTAATTTTAAATTCCGGCACCTGCTTTTGCTGTAGCGCCCATAGGCGAAACATAATCACGGAAAAGAGTAATTTGCTGCTGAAAAGGTAATG
The DNA here is from genome assembly GCA_019359495.1 of Goleter apudmare HA4340-LM2. Lineage (GTDB taxonomy): Bacteria > Cyanobacteriota > Cyanobacteriia > Cyanobacteriales > Nostocaceae > Goleter > Goleter apudmare. The sequence continues at coordinate 178,228 of JAHHHF010000072.1, read as the reverse complement.
CCTTAATTTTGTTAAACAGTGCTTCGGCTTCTGAAGATAGTCGATAATCAGAAGGTAGGGGAATAATAGTACTATTTTCCATCCCTTGAGCTAACCGATACCAAAATAGTAGCTTTGTTGTATCACCCAAAGAGCCATATTCACGAGAAATTTGAGTATCCGCCTGATTAATTAGATCTCGTTGAACTTGCAGTTGCTGCTCGTGAGTTAATTCTTTAACTTGATTGAACAAACCTTCGGCAATTTCTGGAGAAACAGTACTAGCACCAGGGGCTGCTGGTGTAATCGCCTTACCCATTTCTGTGTAAATGAACCAGAATAATGCCAGCTGTTGGGCTACATCTAACTTTTGCCATGATTGGACATATTCACGAATAGTTGGATCTCCTGTTTGAGTGTATGTCATTACAAATTCCCTTTGCTATTTCATTAATGTCACAATCAACAGTATCAAAGTTACATACGCGGTTTAACCCTACTGAAGACAGAAGTATCTCAACCAAAAAGAAAAACAATGAGAAAATGTAAAAAGTATATAAATTACGCGGAGTGTGGGCGGTAATATCTCATATCTGAGACAATCATGCTGATCAAGGTGGAAGTATGTCGGTAGATATAGCAATCTGATTTGTGTTGGCGTAACTTGCGCTGAAATCACCAACTTCATAGCACTAAATTATTCAAGGAGTCGGTGATCTTTTTGCTCATGAATGGTTAGCGATCGCTACTTCTGTTCCTGGGGTGATTAACTGCCATGATATTGCTTCTCGTGGTGTTCTTGGTCGCCAAGTTTTTATGGAGATGCACCTCATCGTCGATGCAGCAGACGTAGAAACCGCTCACCGCATCACTGAAGAAGTAGAGAGACGATTAGAAGCACGTTACAACCCTGTCAGGATCGTAATTCACATTGAGCCACCAGCATACAAGTCAGAAAAAATTAGCTTTGAAGTCTGAATTGTCATTTGAGGAGACGTTGCAGTGCAACGTCTGTACAAGGGTCAAGAGTGTTTTTCCTTATGCTCTATTGCCGATAATGAGCAACCAGGTTTGCTATGATCGCCACTAGTTTTTCTGGTTCAACTGGTTTGCCTACGTGAGTTTGAAAACCAGCTTCTAAGGCTTGGATACGATCTTCACTGTCAGCATAAGCAGTTAAGGCAACAGCAAGGATTCTTCCACCTTGTTCTGGTTTTAATGTACGCACCTTACGAATCAGAGCATAGCCATCTTCATCAGGCATAGCAATGTCACAAATCAAAACATCGGGCTGCAAGTCGGGTAACACTTCTAGCGCCATTGCAGCTGATGCAACTGCCTTGACAGTTGCGCCATCTGCTTCCAAGACCGTAGAAATATAAAAGCGGCTGTCATCGTCATCGTCCACCACGAGGATGCTTAAGCCTACAAGCGGGAGAAGAGGTTGCATACAGTCTCCATTGGGCTAGACCAACTAAAAGTTGAGAAATATCAAGAATTTTCTCGAAAAAGCTTCTTGTTTGCTCTTTCGTAACCATACTAATGGTAATTTTACTGCGATCGCGTCAATTCTTAACTGCCAAAATAAATTCACTGATTTAGTAGTTTAGAATAGCATTTGTAATTCCTACTCACCGAAATTTTCCTAAATCTTGATAATTTTTCCAATACTTAAATAGGCATGTCACAAATAGCCTCTAGTTAACAAGAACATTTAATTGAACAGAAGAAAAGTTTGTATAAACTAATCTAAACAACTAATGGGTAAAACATATCGCGCCCACTTTGATCATTGGGGACTGAAATATGAACAACAACGAACTTCCTACCCCATTCCAGGTTGACCTCAGTAATTGCGACAAAGAAATGATTCATATTCCTGGTGCTATTCAGCCTCATGGAGTTCTGTTAGTCTTAAAAGAACCAGAGCTAACTATTATCCAAATTAGCGATAATACATTTCAGTTTTTTGGTCTGTATCCTCAAGAATTGTTAAATCAACCTGTGAGTAGGTTACTTGATAGCGAACATTTCAACTTTTTAAAAGATAGTTGTTCCCAAGAAGAACTACAGTTTATCAATCCCATTGAATTTGTGATTAAAATTGGCAATACGAATATCCGTTTTGATGGGATAATTCATCGCTCAAATGGCATTTTTATTCTTGAGCTAGAGCCAAATTTTACCGAAAAAAGTCATGCATTTTTTCACTTTTATCATTTATTAAAACAGTCTATATCTAAAATACAAGATGCATCAACCGTTAAAGAACTCAGTCAAAATCTTGTTAAGGAAGTGAGAAAAATTAGTGGTTTTGACCGAGTAATGATCTATCGCTTTGATGAAAATTGGCATGGCGTAGTTATTGCGGAAGAAAAACTAGAATATCTGGCATCTTATTTAGATCGAAACTACCCAGCATCCGATATTCCTCAACAAGCTAGAGACCTTTACAGCAAAAACTGGCTGAGACTGATAACAGATATTAATTATCAACCTGCGTCAATTGTGCCAGTGAATAATCCTGTGACTGGTCAGCCCTTAGATTTAAGTGGGTCGGTCTTGCGGAGTGTCTCGCCTTTACACATTGAATATCTGCATAATATGGGCGTGACAGCATCAATGTCGATTTCTCTGATGAAAAATAAAAAATTATGGGGATTAATTGCTTGCCATCATCAAACGCCTAAATACATTCCCTACGAAATTCGTAATGCTTGTGAATTTTTAGGGCAAATGACCTCTCTAGAACTAGCTGCAAAAGAAGACAACGAAGATATTGTATACAAAATGCAATTAAAGTCTGTGCAGTCAAAGTTAGTAGAGTATATGTCTGCTGAAAAGAACTTTATTGATGCCTTGATTAAAAACGAGCCAAATATACTTAATCTAGTTAATGCTCAAGGATCTGCTGTCTGTTTTCATGGGGAGCATTTTACTGTTGGTGACACACCACAAAAACAAGATATCGAACATTTACTAGAATGGATAAATGAAAATGTCCAGGAAAATATTTTTTATACTGATGCCTTATCCAAGGCTTATCCAGCAGCCGAAAAATTTCGAGATATTGCTAGCGGTTTGATAGTACTTTCGATTTCTAAAACTCAGCAAATTTATGTTTTGTGGTTTCGTCCAGAGGTGGTACAAACTGTAGATTGGGGAGGAAACCCCCATAAACCTGTAGAAGTTTCAGAAAATGGCGAATTACGCTTATCACCCCGCAAGTCTTTTGCTCTCTGGAAAGAAACAGTGAGATCGCAATCTCTACCCTGGAAACCCTGTGAGGTGGCTGCTGCACTGGAGTTAAAGGGTGCAATTATTACCGTAGTGCTACGGAAAGCAGATGAGTTAGCACAGCTGAATATTGAACTAGAACGCAGCAATAAAGAATTAGATGCTTTCGCCTATATTGCATCCCATGACTTAAAAGAACCTCTACGTGGTATCCACAATTACTCTAATTTCCTGATTGAAGACTACAGCGACGCCTTAAACGCAGAAGGTAAAGCTAAACTCAACACCCTGATTCGGCTCACACAACGAATGGAGGATTTGATTGATTCCCTGCTCCATTTTTCCCGGTTGGGTAGGATGGATCTCTCCATGCAGTATACTGACCTCAATATTGTTGTTGGCAGTATTTTAGAACTCTTAAGCGCCCGCATTGAAGAAACAGGTGTAGAAATCCGCATTCCTCGACCGCTACCAACAGTGTATTGCGATCGCGTCCAACTCGCCGAAGTTTTCAACAATCTCATAGCTAACGCCATTAAATACAACGACAAAGCCGAAAAATGGATTGAAATTGGCTATGTTGATTATCTATCTTTACCTACTAAATTCTACGTGCGAGACAACGGTATTGGCATTCGAGACAAACATTTTGCAGCAATTTTCCGGATTTTTAAACGATTACATGGGCCTACCAAATATGGTGGTGGTACAGGAGCAGGCTTAACCATTGCCAAAAAAATTGTTGAACGACATGGCGGTACAATTTGGGTAGAGTCTAACTATGGTGAAGGTAGTACATTTTATTTCACATTGCAGGGAGGTGAGCTAAAAGCATGATTAATAATTTTGCCCAACCTTTATTGGTAATTGAAGATAGTGATGAAGACTTTGAAGCTTTGTGTCGTGTTATGGGACGACAGGCGGTAGTCACTCCTATTTTTCGCTGCACTGATGGCGATGAAGCCTTAGACTTTCTCTATCACACTGGTATCTATAGCAATCCCCAAACTGCTCCGCGCCCAGCAATTATTTTGCTGGACTTGAATTTACCAGGAACTGATGGACGGGAAGTCTTAGAACAAATTAAGCAGGATCAAGATTTGAAATATATTCCTGTAGTTGTATTTACTACTTCTTCTAACCCCAGAGATATTGAAGTATGTTACCGATATTCTGTGGCTAGCTATATTTTGAAACCAATTGACATTAATAGATTGACACAAACAGTTCAAAGTTTCATAAATTATTGGTTGGACATTGTAATTCTTCCTGATACTGTTAGTAACTAGTCATGGCGTCAGCCCTAACTGTTTTAATCGTCGATGATTGTTTTGAAGACCGCCAAGCTTATCGCCGCTATCTTCTGCAAGATAGAGAATACAACTACACCATTCTTGAAGAAGAATTGGGAGAAGAGGCGTTGGCATTATGTCGGCAGTTTCATCCTGATGGAATATTATTAGATTTTCTCTTACCAGATTTAGATGGTTTGGAGTTTCTGGAGCAATTACAACAACAAGCGAAAGGAGCGATGCCTGCTGTAGTTATGTTAACTGGCTATGGCAACGAAGCTGTTGCTGTACAGGCAATGAAAAGCGGTGTGCAAGATTATCTAGTTAAAGGACAAACAACAGCAGAGCTTTTGCGTTCTACTATCCATTCAGCTATTAAAAATGCCCAACTCTCTCAAGAACTGCAATGCAGCGAGGAACGTTTTCGCACCTCTATCGAGAATATGCTGGATTGCTTTGGCATTTACTCAGCTATTCGCAATCATACAGGTGAAATAACAGATTTTCGCATTGATTATGTGAATGCCGCAGCTTGTGAATTTAACCAGATGACACCAGAGGAACATCTGGGTAAAGGGCTGTGCGAAATTCTACCTATTCACCGAGAAAGTGGTTTATTTAATGAATATTGCCAAGTTGTAGAAACAGGGGAACCTTTAATCAAAGAATCACTGGTTTATACTTCTTTTTATGGTCAACAGCAGTTAACCAAAGCCTTTGATATTCGCATCGCCAAAATGGGAGACGGCTTTGTTGCTTCTTGGCGGGATGTGACTAAAAAAAAGCAAGCAGAGCAGCGCTTACAGGAAAGTCAACAATTAATTGAACGCATTGCTGAAACGACTCCAGGGATTTTGTATGTTTATGACTTATTGGAACAGCGAAATGTTTATATAAATCGTCAGGTTAATCAACTCCTTGGTTATAACCCTCAACAAATTCAAGCTCAGGGAAGGAGAATTCTTTCAGAATTAATCCATCCAGAGGATTTAACTTCAGTTGCTCTTTTATTCCAAGAGTTTAACTCAATTAAAGACGGCGAAATTCTTGAAAATGAGTATCGAGTACGACACGCCAATGGTGAATGGCGGTGGTTTTATAGTCGAGACACTATCTTCACCAGAAATGCTGACGGTTCGCCTCGTCAAATTGTGGGTACAGCCTTTGATATTACCCAACGCAAACTTGCTGAAGTAGCTTTGCGCCAAAGTGAGGAACGTTACCGCTACCTATCTGATGCCATTCCACAACTTGTATGGATTTGTGATGTTCATGGGGAATATGAGCATGTTAATCGACGATGGAGTGAATTTACTGGACAAACTGTTGAGCAGGGGATGAGGCTAGATTGGACAAAAGTTATACATCCAGATGAGACTCAACAAGTTATGCAGGGATGGATAGCAGCTTTGCAGACAGGAGAACCTTATGAACAAGAAATACGCTATAGAAGTCACGATGGCATTTATCGTTGGTATTTAGCGCGAGCTGTTCCCATCAAGGATGAGCAAGGAAATGTGGTGAAGTGGTTTGGTACAAGTACAGATATCAACGATCGCAAACAATTAGAAGCTGAACGGACTCAGCTATTACAGTTAGAACAAATTGCCCGCGCGGAAGCAGAGGCAGCAAATCATACTAAAGATGAGTTTGTAGCGATGGTATCTCATGATTTGCGATCGCCACTCAACGCGATTCTGGGTTGGACACAACTGCTACGGACTCGGCAAATGGATACAGCTAGTATCAACAATGCTTTAGAAACTATTGAACGCAATGCCAAGTCACAATCAGCACTCCTAGAAGACTTGCTGAATATGTCTCGGATGATTCAGGGGAAACTACAACTTGATTTTAGCCAAGTCAATTTAGCTGCAATTGTGGGGGTGGCGATAGAAACAGCCTACCCGTCTGCCAACGCTAAAAATATTCATCTCAAGTCTGTAGTTGACCGCTCAATGCCACCAATTAGAGGCGATTGGAACCGCTTATTACAAGTTTTAGGGAATTTGATCTCAAATGCTATTAAGTTTACCTCTTCCGGCGGCAAGGTAGAAGTGCAACTATTACAGGACTGCACTCATGCCAAAATTACTGTCATTGATACAGGTATTGGCATTAGCCCAGAGTTGTTACCCCACGTTTTTGAACGCTATTATCAAGGCGATCGCACTCATAAACAAGCTGGTTTAGGATTGGGTTTAGCGATCGCTCGACATCTAATTGAATTACATGGCGGTACTATTCAAGTAGCCAGTCCCGGTTTAGGATTGGGTTCTACTTTCACTATTAAACTACCCTTGTAGTAATTTCAATATTACTTAGGGATTTCTCAAATATTCTGTGTTAGTGGCAGTGCGACCTGTATTTTCTGCTGTGCGGAATGCCACAATCAAACCTTCTAATCCAATTCGGATCAATATTACATACAACAAGAAAAATAAAGGTGTAATGATTAAGCTAAAAATACCCGGTAAAAATCCTTGCCGAAAACCACCTCCAAGGATCGCCAAAGCACCTATACCTGCAAAAAATATCGCAATACCGTATAGGACACCAATAACTTTTAGGGCAATAAATTCCGAAAAAGAGAAGTCGAAAAGTATCTCGAAAAAGCCTCTATTTCTAGCCATACTTCACCTCTACCTATTGAGTAAGTTAGATTCAAGCCTTGAGTTCTTATTAGATTAGACTAAATCAATATTAAACATCCTGATTATTCGTAGTTATACGTAAAATTTACGATTAATTAAAACTATTTGTCTAATTTTTAGTATTTGTACTTAAAAATTAGTATTATTTATACCAATTTTAATAATCTTGGTCAGAGCAAATAGGATACTATCTAAGTTTTGCTAGAAATAAAAATCACAAAAAGAACTCTGAGAGGTTTTAACTAAACAAAAATGTCCCTCTCCGAGTTGGGAAGGGACATTTTTGCACTTTTGTTTAATCTAGCAATTAGAAGAAAAATATCCAAGAAGATGGATGAGTCATGTAGTTAGCTCAAAACTAATTACTCCCACTCAATGGTTCCAGGCGGCTTGGAGGTGATGTCATAAACCACACGGTTGACGCCTTTGACTTCGTTAACAATCCGGGTGGAAATCACTTCCAAAACATCGTAAGGTACTCTTGCCCAATCGGCAGTCATCCCATCTTCACTGGTGACAATCCGTAAGACAATTGGATAAGCATAGGTACGCTGATCACCCATAACGCCGACGCTGCGAATAGGTAGCAAGACAGCGAATGCTTGCCAAACATCGTGATATAAACCGCGTTGGTTGATTTCTTGTCGCACAATCAAATCAGCATCACGCAAAATATTCAATCGTTCGGAGGTAACTTCACCGAGGATACGAATTGCCAAACCAGGGCCGGGGAACGGTTGGCGTTGGACAATTTCTTCTGGCAAACCAATGGAACGTCCAACTTTACGGACTTCATCTTTAAATAGTTTCCGTAGGGGTTCCACTAATTTAAATCGCAGGTCTTTAGGTAAGCCGCCGACGTTGTGATGACTCTTAATCTTCACTGCTACCCGTTCACCTGTTTGGGGATCAACGTTGGTGTCAGCAGATTCAATCACATCTGGATATAGGGTGCCCTGAGCGAGATAATCAAAGTGACCAAGGCGCTTGGATGTCTCTTCAAATACCCGGATGAATTCATGACCGATGCGGCGGCGCTTTTCTTCGGGATCTGTAATGCCATCAATTGTTGCCAAAAAGCGATCGCGGGCGTTAACATACTCAACGGGGATATGAAACTGCTCTTGGAACAGCTTCACCAATCGCTCAGGCTCATACTTCCGCATGAAGCCTTGGTCGATAAACACACAAGTTAGTTGCTCACCAATGGCTTTGTATAGCAAAAAGGCCAGGGTAGAAGAATCCACGCCCCCAGACAGCGCCAAAAGCACCCGTTTCTCACCAACTCTGGCACGAATTTCTCGAATGGATTCTTCGACAAAAGCTGCTGTTGTCCAGGTGGGTTCACACTCGCAAATGTGGTAAACAAAGTTGCGGATTAACGCCAGTCCGCCAATGGAATGCACTACTTCTGGATGGAACTGCACACCATAGAGTTTTTTCACATGGTCAGCAACGGCAGCGCAGGGTGTGTTTTCGGTATGAGCTAATAATTCAAATCCTGGTGGCATTTGAGTTACTGAGTCTCCATGACTCATCCACATGGTGGTGCCATCTTCAACATTAGTGAGTAGGTCTGTGGGGTCATCTATATATAGTGACGCTTTGCCATACTCGCCCCGGTCAGCCTTAGCCACTTCCCCACCCAGTTGGCTCACCATCAGTTGCATACCGTAGCATACACCTAAGATAGGGATGCCCAAATTCCAAATTTCGGGATCACAATGGGGAGCTTTATCACCATAAACTGAATTAGGCCCACCAGAGAGGATAATTCCTTTGGGATTTAGTTGCCGCAGTTGTTCAGCTGGAGTACGATAGGACAGGACTTCAGAATATACTTGAGTCTCACGGATGCGGCGGGCGATCAGCTCGGAATATTGTGAGCCAAAATCGAGAATTACGATCAATTGGCGATCTAGCCGCGTCCAGTTTTCTAGTGTTTGAGGTGCTTGTTCTGTAAGTAGAGTCACCGCTGTATTCATGATTGCGAGAGTGTGCCAGTAATAATAATTCGTTGGTGTGTGGTCTAATTGCTACCATTGCTTTGCCTGGGTTGGCTGGTAATGGTAATAAAATCCCCTACAAACGCGAGATTAAGCGCGTCTGCCTAGCCGATAAATTTGGCATTGGTATTAAAAGAAGAAACTTACCTTAGACTTGCTACTGAAAGATTATTTATTTGGATTGTTTATGATAATTCATATTAAATTAACATAATTTTCCGGATAAGATACAAGCAGTTTTGCTCTTCACAATAATTTTGCGATCGCGGTCAAAGAGAATCGATCCGCAGATAGTATCAGATGTATCTCTATTGCTATGGCTGTGGATATATTCTTGGGCGCGGGAGTCAATAGTTTCTGCGATCGCACTATACACTTGCTTTACCCAATAACTGCCCGTCTCAGTATCTAGCGCTCTCAGGTATGTTAGCGCAGCTTCCGCAGTGGCACTATGAAAAACTACTTGTATATCTGAAGACTTTAAACCAGCTAAAGCACAGTGAGCCGCTAAAATTTCCCGGCGTCCATCAGCAAGATGGTGATGGGTGTGAAAGATTCCCCCTGCTAGTTTGATGAGTTTGCCATGATACCCGAACAATAAGATTTCTTTAACACCCAAACTTTCAGCTTCTACTAACATTGGCCCTAGCCAATTAGCCGTTTTTACCAATTGTTCGGGATTAATACCGATTTTTGGCGCTAAATCTAAGCCATTCTCACCAATACAAAATACTAAGCTATCAAAATGACTGGCTTTTGCTTGCAATTGGGCACGAAAAGCAGTCAGTTGGTCAGGTGAACTTAAAGGTTGAGAAATTCCTGTGGTTCCCAACAAAGAAAGCCCTTCTACCACGCCAAAGGCAGAATTAGAGGTACGCACAGCCAAGCGTCGCCCTTCGGGTAAAATAATCGTCACCGTGATTCTTTCCCCTGGTGCTAGCATTCGCTGCAAATTCTCTTGCAACAGCCTGTGAGCATAAGCATAAATCGCCGGGCGATCGCCAGCGTTCATCTGTCTACCAATTCCTTCCCCCCCTTGAATAACTACAGCCGCTTCTCCCTGTTGTCGCCATTCCACCAACGCCCAAATCGGTGTATCTCTGGTGAGGTCAAGATTATCACCGGGATCGCTGTGGGTAATTGCTAAGGCCATATTTTCTGATAACCCTGCTACTTGGGCGATCGCTATTTCTGCAATTTGGGCTGGTGTAATTAAATCTACCGAGGCTACTGTGAGGGATTGGCGATCGCGTAACCATTGTAAGGCGGCAATCGCAGAAGCACAGGCAAAGATAGGGAGGGTGTATCCAGAACGGGACATTTTATCAATTTAAAATTAAACAGTTGCAGAATAAAATGGTCATGAAGCGGAATTGGTATTTATGGTGCATACGCCTCACCACAATGGGCGATCGCCACAACAAATACTTGTGCCAGTTCATCCTCTATAGAATAGATAACCCTGTAGTCTTCGATTCGGTAGCGATAGTATCCAGCATAATCACCCTGAAGGGCTTTGATGTTAGGGTGCAACCGAGGGGTTTGCTCTAGCTGCTGCAAACATCGGGCAATTTTCTTCGCTAGGGCTTTTTCAGCATTGATATAAACCTTTTGAGCATCAGGCTGGAGAAGAACTTCATATATCAGAACGAAGGGTTCTCCAGGATTTGTAATCGGTTTTCTGGATGGCTTGACTTTGTTGAACTCGTTCTAGTAATCCAGGAATTGCTAAAATCTCTTTAGTTGCAGCTTCGCTTTCGGCATTTGCCAAATAAGCTGCGAAATCAACCAACACCCGTAATCGCTCTGGTGATAGTTGCTCAAGTAAATCATTAAGCTGGTGCTGTAATTCTTTCACAGACACCAAGGCCGCAGACCCTGTATCCTCAATAGGGGAATTATCTGTAGGATTCATCACCTGCCTCCCAATTTCAAGATTTAGTGTCCATTGTAAGGCAACCAATCCCACGAGAATATTTATCCTATGCTAATTCTAGGACAGCGATCGCCTGTGCATAACTAGGGAGCATCCCAAATGTGTAAATTTATTTTTTTGTAGTGCGGGCTTCTAGCCCGCTTCCTGGACATTAGGGAGCAAGATGCTCCCACTACAAATTTTATTTTTGCAAAATTGGGATGCTCCCGTTCATGACTAAGGCCAGGGAAAATGATCTAGAAACACATCCAAATGAAAGCAATGATGTATTTGCGACAACTACCTATGACATTTGTAGAATAACAAGTAAAGTCACAATCATGGACTCTTGTTAAGGGAGTCTGAAAATGGTACAAACTCCTAATAATACCAATTCACCGAAATCTTGATACACATAGATTTTTCGTAGGGGCGCGGTCTCTGCGCCCTCTCCAACGTAAATTTAGTTAAACACCAACCTCTGATAACAAAACTTGCATAGCCTCCCAAGATAAACCTTGTTGGATATAGCGGGGTGCTTCAGGATTGTAAGGACTGGCTATGCGATCAATACTGAGAATTATGGCCTCATCGGTTAGCACAGGTACATCTGGATCAAAGGCGGTTGGGTGCATCAAAGAACTGGAAAAGCCTTTGAATATAGCAATTTGGTCTTGCTCGTTGGCAACTTCTACCGTGACGAGCAAGACTTCTTGGGGACGTTTAGTCGTGTATTGTTCTAGCCGTTTGCCAATGGATGTGTTCATTTAATTGGTCAAACCCCTGTGGGAAATTCAAAAATTTTGAATTTTGAATTGGAGTGTAGGGACGGTTACTGCTGTATGGCAGAACGTCCTTGTTTACCGAGCTTGACTAGGACAAAATAAACTAAGTAAAGCACGTAGATGATTAAGCCAATTATGCCCAAAAAGCCGAGAAAACCAGGTTTGCTGTTGGCATGGAAATATTCTTTAAACAGTAATGGGGCTTCAAACCAGACACTGCAAGAGGGAGTTTTGAGGGCTGCTTCCGAAAAGGCACAACCTAATAACGGGACGAAAGCGATCGCACTTAAAACACTATAAACGCTCACGGCCCAGCGCCAAGAGGTAAAAATCAGTTTGAGCGGACCACTAGATTGATACTCAATATCATCATTCAGATCCACCCAGAACCACAGTGAAATGGGGATTAGGATACGAGCCATCAATCCAGAGATAAAACTGACTCCGAACCCGCCAATCATTAAATAAACTGTGATTGCTAACAAACTGGCTACTCGCCAGTAAATGCTTAACAAGCGTTGTATTCCTTCGGCTTTTTGTACATACGCCCAAATCAAGAGAATTAGGGGGATGATCACCGTGAATAGTAGCGCTAGTCGATAGTCAATCCAGACGAACGGACGAAACCAAACATTATTTCCCATAGTTTTACCAGACTAAATAGCAAACACTTTTAACTAAGAACCAGTTCCCATATTTCAGGAACTCCAAAAAATAAGTTATCCAATTCTTACATCTAACATACGGATATTCAGATTCTGTTTCCCCTGCTTACCTGTATTCAGAGCGATCGCTGATTTTTCTATTTGGGAGTCCCTGAAGGCGCTTGTCAGTTACTAGCTAGCTAATAACTGACATTTGAGTACATCACAGTTTAATCAAAATAAATACTTTCGTAACTAGCCTCTGATATATATCTCTTTAAGATATTTGCTCCACAAAAAAACAAGCAACTCAGAGCGAATAAACTTATATCTTGCAGCAACTTACAGCCTACTAAGGAAGAGTTATAAAACCATTCCTAGGCTATATGCTGATCACTACTCGGCAAAACCCTACTTGGTAAGAAGAGACAGCCTCTGAGGGGCATAATACCTTAGACTTAAGCCTCTAATTCTTCTCAATCTCCGATGATGCACTGGTCAATCCTCCAATAGGGGGAAAGAGGCGCAAAAGAGGATTGAGTGGGGTTGGAGCCGGGAGTGAAGCGGAGGTACAAAATATTAGTAAATAGGTTCTGGTTGCTTATCTTTCAGACAAATTGAAAATTCACCAGATTAATTTCTAGTCTTCGTAAAGCCGACACTCAGCCGCATCTGGGTTATCATCGCAATATTGTTCTAAAGAGTTTTTTTGCTTGCCTTGGCGCTGGTGAGAGGCTTCGGCTTGCAGTTCTTCTACTGCATCCCAAGCTGCTGCACACTTAGCAGAGTTGCTACCTGTGATGTCACAGGTAGCGCGAGCTTGTTCAACTTCTTCTTGAATTTTTTCTTGGATGTCGCTCATAGTCTTTAGTCTCGTTGTGTGGTGTTAATACCAGTATGGAAAAATTGCAAAAATGGCCGTTTTCTGTTTTATGTGTTCACCATTCTAACCATTTAGCTGTTAAGTAAGTATTTTAGCCGATGTCCATAACTAATATAATAAATACGCGGATGCACACTAGATTTGTATTTATCTTTTAAGATTTGGTAGAGTCAGTACCTTAAAAGTATAATCATACAATAACTTGAATGCAGACAGCAGGGAATAGCAACCCTAGTTTCCTGGGATTGACACGGCATGGAGGAAAGATCAAGTTAGTTGCCGTTAACTCTTGTAGGATGCAATTCTTCCCAGGATGAAAAATCAAAACTAATAGCCTCACAAGAGAAAGAAGCCTAAAACTCATGGCAGACAAAATGCAGTGGGCAAACGCCCTGTCAACCCGTCCCTCTTTAGAAGCAGCTGTTACAGATGTGGTAGAAAGGGCTGTTTCGTCGTTAACAGCACCTGCGGATTTGGGGTTGGTGTTTATTTCGTCTGCTTTTGCGAGCGAGTATTCTCGGCTTTTACCGTTGCTAGCTGAGAAGCTTTCGGTACCTGTACTCATTGGCTGTAGTGGTGGTGGTGTGATTGGGACGACAATTGACGGACAGACTCAAGAGATGGAAGCAGAAGCTGCCTTGAGTCTGACTTTGGCTCATTTGCCTGGTGTGGATCTGCAAGTGTTTCATGTGATGTCCGAAGAATTACCTGATTTGGATAGTCCGCCCAATGCTTGGATCGATTTGATTGGTGTGCCACCATCACCAACACCTCACTTTATCTTGCTGTGTAGTTCTTTCTCTTCTGGCATCAATGATTTATTGCAGGGGTTGGATTTTGCTTATCCTGGTTCGGTGACTGTGGGGGGACATGCCAGTGCAGGAGGCATGAGTGGACGGACTGCTTTATTTTGTAATTATGCTGGCGGCGAATTGCCCCAAGGTCTGTATCGAGAGGGTACGCTGGGTTTGGCTTTGAGTGGCAATATTGCTTTAGAAACAATTGTCGCCCAAGGATGCCGACCAATTGGTGAGCCGTTACAGGTAACTAAAGCAGAACGCAATATTATTTTGGAACTGGATGAGCAAGTACCACTTGTGGTGTTGCGAGAAGTGATTGCTAATCTCAGTGAGAAAGAGCGGATGCTAGCCCAGCACTCTTTGTTTGTGGGTGTGGCGATGGATGGGTTTAAGCCGACTTTGCAACAGGGAGACTTTTTGATTCGCGGTATTTTGGGGGTAGATCCATCAGCAGGTGCGATCGCAATTGGCGATCGCGTCCGTCCCGGCCAACGTCTACAATTCCACTTACGGGATGCGGAAGCCTCTGCCGAAGACCTGGAATTACTCCTACAGCAATATCACAACCATGAAGATACAGAAGCATCTGCTATTGGGGCTTTGATGTTTTCCTGTGTGGGTAGAGGCGAAGGACTCTACGGTAAGCCGAATTTTGATTCCGAGTTATTTAGGCGTTACATCAAGGATATCCCTGTCGGTGGCTTTTTCTGTAACGGTGAAATTGGCCCTGTGAGTGGTAGCACCTTTTTACATGGTTATACTTCAGTATTTGGCATTTGCAAGGCTTTGGGAGATGGGGAATAGGGAAACAATTCAAAATTAAAGAAATTTTGAGCACAGATTGGGAGGATAAGGAGGATATGCACCCTCTGCTCCCATCCGCCGAGCGGAGTCGAGGCGCTGCTTCCTCCGCCTCCCCATCTGTCCATCTACCTATTCATCTCTGTTCCAGCAGAATGGTGCTGTTGTTATCAATTAGGGTAGGAGTGCCACCAGTGGCGATCGCGCCATATTTTTGAATGTAGCGCCGCACTCTATAAGGAAATTGGGGGTAATCTAACAAGGCATCTCCATCGGCAATAGTTGCCCAAAAATCTCGCAAACTAGGGGCTAGTTCTTTGGCTTCGTCCATCGGTAGACTGAGGGGAGGTACAGTCAGCAATTTTATGAGGAAGGGAAAAGAGCGATCGCCCATCCACTGCCGCGAAGACTGTTGCAAATCCGGAAAATCTGGTACTGATTCTACTCGGTGGGATAAAATTTGTAACCACCGCTTTCCGTGGTTATCCTGATGATACTCTAATACTCGATAAGGGTGAGGGTAGCTGACTAGAGAACCAGTGGTAATATCATACACTCCCTCTGAGCAGGCAACATCTTGAACATGCAAATGACCTGTGAATACTAAATTCACTCCGTATTGCCTAAGCAACTGCAATAGTTCCCCAGCATTTTCTAACATGTAGCGATTTGCCATTGGATGGCGTGATTGATTGGGTAGATGCTCAACCACGTTGTGATGTATCATCACTAGTACTAATTCATCACTAGCGGCCGCCAGTACATCTTCTATCCACCTTAATTGTCGGCTATCTAAACGCCCCACCTGCTGACCCTGGTCATTAAAAGAGTTAGAATTTAGACCAATCAAGCGGACTCCAGGTAATATCTGGGAAGTGTAGTAAGGTTGTTGGGGATCTTGATAACCAAACTTATGATAATAATGAGGAAAATCGGCAAAAGCAATTGATTGCTGGTCTGCCATCAGTACAGGAACATCATGATTGCCAGGAACAACATAGACGGGAAAAGGTAGCTGTGCTAACCTTTTTTGCAACCAGTTGTGATTATCTGGTTCGCCATGCTGAGTCAAATCTCCTGGAAGTAATAGGAAATCCAAATTTAGTTGTGTTAAATGTTCTAACGCACTTTCAAAAGCTGGGATACTGACTTCCACCAAATGAAATCGGCTGGGATGATCCCAGATTGTGTGGGGAAGTGCGATGTGTAAATCGCTGACTATGGCAAAACGAAAATTTAGAGCCATTGATTTCAAGTTGATTTGAAAATTAGGGGTTAAAACTGGTCTTTTTCCAAGAGTATAACCCTTGCTTTGTCAACCTGTGTAGGAGTACCTACTCTTAACATTTATACATATTAAGAGTCGATGAAATGCAATAATGTAAATAGACCTAAATGCTGATTTTAATTATAGGAATACTGTTTGATTGTGGAAAAAATTTCAGTAGTTAAAGGAGAATAAAATTTGGCACCTGTGCGAGTCCGCCAACATGTTAATCCACTTGCCCAAAAGTATCAAACACCAGTAAGTACGATCAACTGGGAAAAAATTTATGCCCAACCAAATCAGCCGCTACATTTAGATATTGGTTGCGCTAGGGGGCGATTTTTATTAAAGATGGCAGAGATAGAACCAAATTGGAATTTTTTCGGCTTGGAAATTAGGGAACCTTTAGTAATTGAGGCTAATAAGTTAAGGGATGATTTGGGGTTAACCAACCTGCATTATTTATTTTGTAATGTGAATAACTCATTGTCAGTGCTTTTATCTTCCCTTCCCGAAGGAACATTGCAACGCGTCACGATTCAATTTCCTGATCCTTGGTTTAAAACTCGCCATGCTAAACGTCGAGTCGTACAACCAGAATTGGTAGCAGAGTTAGCAAATTATCTGGATGTTGGCGGAGTGGTGTTTTTACAATCAGATATGGAATTTATTGCTGTGGAAATGCGCGATCGCTTTGCGGAACATCCAGCTTTTGAGAAACTGGGGACAGCAGCATGGCTAGCAGAAAACCCGTTACCAGTCCCTACAGAACGGGAAATAACCACTCAACAAAGGGGTGAGCCGGTTTATCGTGCTTTGTTTGTCAGGAAATAAACGCTTTAAACCAAAGCCTTAAGTAAGGCCTGTAGTTTAAGTTGTACCTCAGCAAACTCTTTTTCTGGATCGGAACCAGCGACGATACCGGCGCCAGCGTAAAGTCTAGCGCGATCGCCATCGATCAATGCTGAACGAATTCCCACAATAAACTCGCAGTTTCCCTGAGAATCCACCCAACCTAACGGCGCAGCATATAAACCCCTCTCAAAATTTTCGTAACGCCGAATTTCCCTACAAGCAATTTCTCTGGCGGCACCGGCTACAGCAGGTGTAGGATGTAGTTGGGCGACAATTTTTAAGGGGTGGACATTAGCAGGAACTATGGCACTAATTGGTGTCCATAAATGTTGAATATTCGATAATTGTCGTAGGCGTGGTGGTAGGATCTGGGGTAACAAACCTAGCTGATATAAGCGTTGAGTAATAAAGTCAATCACTAGGGAATGTTCATGCCTTTCTTTTTCACTATTTAGCAAACTATTAGCATTAGTTGCATCTTCAGCAGGTGTTTTACCTCGTGGTGCAGAACCAGCTAAAGCATCAGTAATTAACTGTTGCTGGTGAATACTAATGAGGCGTTCTGGACTGGCGCCAATAAAGTTTTGTCCTTTGCCGTTACTTGTAGAAAAAATATAGCAGTTAGGGTGTATCTGTCGGAGATTATTTAAGGATTTAAATAAGTTGAAATTATTGCTTGATTTAACATCTAAAGCATCAGCTAAAACAACTTTGTTGAGACAACGAGATTCAATTTTTTTCAGTGCTGACAAAACTGAATTTTTAAATTGAGTAGCGTTAGTAACAGGTTTTTTGCTTAATTTTGTCGGTAAAGATTCGATATTAGGAGAATAATATTCTAGAGACTGGATATTTTCGATTTTACTCCACAAAGTTTGTAAAATTCGGGGAATATTGGCATTAGCATTGATAATTGTATTCATTACTAATACACATCGTTGGTTTTTTACTGCTACTTGCCAACGAGGAAGAAAAATATTAGCTGAGGGAAATGGGTAATCTCTTTGAGAATTTTGATCAAAAAAGCTGAAGTAACAAAAAAAGTGTGGCCCTGAAAAAGATAAATTGGTATTACCAAAATTAATTATATTTTTTAGACAATTTTTGATAAAGTCCTCTGTTTGAGCAAAACGATTTACACCATCGACGTGTAATTTAGCTACAGCATCAATGGCGGCGATCGCTTCTCCTTTGCCTTTATTCTCAAAGTAAAAATTTATTTCATTTGCTTGACTTAGTTTATCTAAAACAACTAAAGGGTCAACTAAGTCAATCTCTAGGGAGATACTCACAATTTGCCTGCAATGATTTTTGAGGCAATTTTCTTGAGTCGTTAAAAGGAATTGGTGTAGGTCTTTGTGCTTGACAAAGAAGTTAGTGCGACATGGGGAAACTGTCATGGATCTAGTAATAGTAAATTTTTTTTAAGTTATCTTCCTAAAGCGTAATTAAACGTGGTCGTATTTCTACAGGTAACATATTAAGTCGCCATTTCACCAGAGTATGGTTTGCTTTGTTCTTGGTGTTGCAAGACCGGGACAAGCCATACCTAGTTTTAGGCTGCAATATGAAGGAGAGTCTTACCAGTGCAAGGCGAATTTGCACACTAGTAGCATGTAGAGTCTCTCAAAATAATAAAATTGAAGGTATGAGTAAGTTTCTGGTAATTTAATTAATCAAGCTGATGACCACCAAGCAAATTTTATATCCCAAGACCAAGTTATGGATGGCAGCGATTAAACCCCCAATGTACAGCGTTGCCATTATGCCTATTTGGGTAGGAACAGCAGTAGCATTTACAGAAACAAAAAATTTTAATGGCGCAATATTTTCTACTTTTATAGCTGCTGCAATTTTAATTTTGGCGTGGGAAAACCTCAGTAATGATGTTTTTGATTCAGCAACCGGGATTGATAAAAATAAACACCATTCTTTGGTCAACTTGACTGGCAATAAGCCATTAATATTTTGGATAGGAAATTTCTGTTTGGTTTTGGGCTTATTGGGAATAATAGCGATCGCATTTTGGCAGCAAGACTGGACTGTAATCGGAATAATTTTGCTGTGCTGTGCTTTGGGTTACACTTACCAAGGCCCCCCCTTTCGTTTAGGATACCAGGGTTTAGGAGAGATTATCTGCTTTTTTGCCTTTGGGCCGTTGGCAGTATCAGCAGCGTACTACAGCCAAACTCAAACCTGGTCAATAACGAGTTTATTAGCTTCAGTGATTGTCGGTATTGCCACCAGTTTGATATTATTTTGCTCACACTTTCACCAAGTTCAGGATGATATCGCCGCAGGTAAGCGATCGCCTATCGTGCGTCTGGGAACAGCAAAGGCCGCCCAAGTTTTAACTTGGGTTACTGGTAGTATTTATCCTTTAAGTTTGATATTGGTACTGTGGGGCATCTTCCCAGTATGGACGTTGCTGAGTTGGGTGAGTTTACCCTTTGCCTTCAAATTATGCCGCCACGTCCAACAAAATCATCACCTGCCGGACAAAGTTAATAATTGTAAATTCATCGCCGTCACCGTGCATTTTTGGAGTTGCTTGTTATTGGGGGCGGGGTTTATGGTTTAGGGTTGTCATTTGTCATTTGTTCAAGGGTTATTGGTTAATAACTATCACCTATTGCCTATTGCCCAATGACGCCACTTGCTCATTTTGACTACGAGCCAAGATGAGCGAGTGGCTCGGAAACCCATCCAACGCAGTGGCTCCCCAATGCCCAATTTCCAAAGTGTACAAATTTGCATTTCGTTCCATAGCTAGGAAATTTGTCAAACCCTTAGTTACCAGTCATGGGAACTGGGATATCCGCGAAGCCATTATTCTCCGTCTTACTGATGAAGCGGGGAGAGTTGGCTGGGGGGAAATTGCGCCTATTAGCTGGTTTGGTTCCGAAACTCTAGAACAAGCTTTAGATTTCTGTCACCAATTACCCAAGGAAATCACAGAGGAGATGATTTTCTCTGTTCCAGATCAGTTAAGTGCTTGTCAATTTGGTTTTGAATCAGCCTTAGAAGGACTGGGAGAGAATTCGATAACTCAAGATTCATCACTCCTAACGTACAGTGGCTTATTACCGACAGGGGAAGCAACGTTAAACCAATGGCAAGGTTTGTGGGACAAGGGATATCGTACATTTAAATGGAAAATAGGAGTAGATGCGATCGCTCAAGAATTGGCAATTTTCCATTCACTGATTCACACCCTACCCAATACTGCCAAATTGCGACTAGATGCCAATGGTGGACTTAATTATGAGCAAGCGAAACTATGGCTGGAGACTTGCGACAATCTCCAGAGAAATATCGAATTTATCGAACAACCGCTAGCAGTTGAGCAATTTTCACAGATGCGGGCCTTGAGTGAATGCTACAGTACAGCGATCGCATTAGATGAATCTGTCGCCACACTCAAGGAAATCGCCAGCGTCTATCAACAAGGTTGGCGAGGAATTTTTGTAATTAAACCAGGGATAGTTGGTTCTCCATCTCGGCTGCGGCAGTTTTGCCAAACATATCAAATTGATGCGGTATTTTCATCAGTTTTTGAAACTGCCATTGGTAGACAAGTAGCACTCCAGCTAGCAGCAGAATTATCTCGGCATCATCGAGCAGTGGGTTTTGGTATCAACCATTTTTTTGCACAAGAAGAAACATGGCTACAACATGTAATACAAGACCTTTAGACTATCTAGAAAATTTAGGCGAGCGCCATTGGCTAATTGGTGGAGATAGTCGTCAATTTCAGCTATTAGTTGACGAATTATATTTAGAATTAACCCAATTATTAATATCAGCAACACCACCAAAAATCATCTTAGCTGAACGCGAACCCACACGGTTTTTAGCTAGTTTTGTAGCAGCTTGTGCTGCTGGTTGTCCAGTTTTTCTCTGTAACCCCGATTGGGGAACACAAGAATGGCAACAAGTCTTAGATTTAGTGCAACCAGATATAGTTTGGGGAATAGAGAATCGAGAATGGCAGAAAAATACTACCCCATTCCCCTCATCTCCCCAATCTACCGACTCAGGACTAATTATGATTCCTACCGGTGGTTCATCAGGGCAGATTAAGTTTGCTATCCACACTTGGGAAACTCTGATGGCATCTGTAGAAGGATTTACTGAATATTTTCAGCTAGATCAAGTCAATTCTTTTTGTGTATTGCCGCTTTACCATGTCAGTGGATTAATGCAGTTTATGCGCTCATTTACCACTGCTGGAAAATTAGTTATTTCATCATTTAAAGCAGTAGAATCTGGTCAAATATCCCATATTCAAACTACAGATTTTATTATATCTTTAGTGCCAACTCAGTTACAACGTCTCCTGCAACAACCAGCATTAAGCGAGTGGCTATCTCAATTTGCAACTGTCCTTTTAGGAGGTGCGCCTGCTTGGCATGAACTACTCGAAAAAGCAAAATACCACCGTATCCGGTTAGCACCCACTTATGGTATGACAGAAACCGCTTCCCAAATTGCCACCCTCAAACCTGATGACTTTCTCAATGGTAAAGTTAGCTCAGGTCAAATACTTCCTCATGCTCAGGTAACAATTCATAATCAAAAAGGTGAAATTTTAGCTGCAAATCAAACGGGAAGTATAGTCATTCGAGCGAAGTCCCTCAACCTTGGTTACTATCCAAAAACTTGGCAAAACCAAGATTATTTCCCAGTAGATGATTTAGGTTTTTTCGATTCACAAGGTTATTTAAACATTGTAGGAAGGAACAGTAACAAAATAATTACTGGTGGTGAAAACATCTATCCTACAGAAATTGAGTCGGCGATTAGAATTACTCAAATGGTGACTGATATTTGTATTATCGGCATACCAGATCAACAATGGGGACAAGTAGTAACAGCAATTTACGTTCCCAAAAATTTCAGTACTTCTCCCCTAGAAATTCAAACCTTACTTAAAGGCAAACTCAGTAAATTTAAAATTCCCAAACATTGGATTCCTCTCAGGAGTTTACCCTACAACCACCAAGGTAAAATCAACCGCCAACAACTACAACAAATAGCCACAGAACTTCTGCAAAACTCCATCACATAACCTCTCTTGACTTTCTTCTCTCTGCGCCCTCAGCGTCTCTGCGGTTATTTTCCAACCACTGCACAATCTCCCCAGCCAATTCCTGCTTACTTCTACTATTCACATCAATACAAACGTGCCTGGTAATTGCCTTAGCAACTACTACCTCACTAACCGTAAGTTCATAATTAATTTCAAACTTATCAACACCTAGTTTATAGGGTATTAAACCCACTACTAACTTATCACCACAAAACATTGGACGCAAGAAATCCACACTGGCATGAACAATCGGAAAAGCTACAGAGGAATTACCAAAAAAAGCTTTGATATTAATACCTGATGCTTCTAGAGACTCTTCATAAGCTTCATGACAAATACTCAAAACGCTAGCAAAATAAACTACGCCCGCAGCATCAGTATCTTGGAAATGAACATTCCGCTTGTAAATAAAAGACATCTATCAAAAGTCACAAATTGTGACTTGAAGTTAAAAACAAAATCACAAAAATAGCAGGTCAAAAGCCTGCTTTCATGAATGATCTTACCTTAACGACAACAGTTATCAGTTCAAGGGGGAATAAATATCCTCAGAACTGGGATTAAGGTAAGGACGTTGCAAATCAATCAAGTTTTGTGCAAAGTGTTGGTCAATTACCTTCATCCGTTCATCAAGGGCGTTTTTACCTTTCTCCCAAGCTTCTAATAAAGCATTCGCAACAATTTGGCAACGATTCATGCCGAAACTTTCTTGGGCGGCAAATTTTTGGCTTGGTTCTTCAGCTAAACCCAGTCCTGGCGCTAAAAACTTGGTGAACAGAGGTATTTCAGGGTGAAAATGGGATTGATTTTCTGCATACACAGCCTGAAGGACTGTACGGATTGCCGGATAGTCGTTACGCTCAAAGTAAAGTACCCCGGAGTCATAGCGTCCGTAAGCAGAGGGGTTATACAGCACCTGAAAGGTAAACGGGATGGCGGCGGTGTTCAGCTGCAATGTGAGACTTTCCATGAGAGCGATCGCACCTGATGGAGTAAAGTTAAAATAGATCCGTCCTGCTCCTAAATCAGCGTCTGGGTTGCTCTGTTGTTCTTGTCCATAATTGCTCACAGCCAAATAACAACCGTTTTGCAAGCGATTTTTCGGCATCCAGATAGAAACTAACTCCCCAACCGTAGCAGATTTAGAACTAGGTTTCAGGTGACAGTCTGGCTCAATATATAGTGTCAAACCACCTTTAATCACCGCCATGCTACCATCTGGTTCCCGGCGCAACACCTCCCAACTAGGGTCAAAGTACCCTGTGCCGTGATTGGAATTGTGTAGACGTTCGTAAAATTCCCCATCAATTCCTAAAATGGAATTGTTTTCTAAATTTTGATAAGGTGAGGGGTTAGCTTGATCAGCATTTACGGACAAAATACTTTGTAGGGAACCATTGTAATAGATACCGTACAGGAAATTTCGCAGTAACAGGGTAAGATACTTATGTTGTAAATCTACCGAATTTTGCCTAAATCTGTCTGCTATTTTAGTTGGCAGAGCAAAGGGTTGATAATTGGGATGAGAAATCCGAAAGTTTGACTCAATCTGGATATTGTTGGCAATGTCAAACAGAGAAGTCAGTGGTTGATTGGCGGTAGAATTTAGCATAAATCAATTAAGAACTGATGATCTTGAATATCGAGACTAGAGACGAGAAATTACACCAAGTCTCAAAAATGATCTGAATCTTTGGCAATGAGGATAACGAATTGGTCTTAGAACAGAGGGATTTTTACACATTGTTGTGTTTACTGTTCCTCTCGCCTCACTTCTAGTCCCTAGCCCCTAAACTCCTGTGAGAGTTCTTGAACTTCTTAATAATTAGCAACCCCGTAGGCGAGTTTTTTCGTAATAAAGACGAACCAACTGTTGCTCTCTAACTGGCTGAGGAAGTTTATGGACTTTAGCTACAGGTTTCAAGATTTCTGACTCGGAAATACCAAAAACAGTCAACACACCTTGTTCTGGCATTGTCAGAAGATTTTTGGCGACTTGGAGCATACAAATATCGGCATTATCAAAGTATTTGCGGCACTTAATCATCTCGTGAATTCGATGAATCAGTGCTAGTCCTGCAAATTGGATAACGCGCAAAATCAAGTCCTGACGATACTCCAAAATCATGGGGAACGCATTGAGATAAGACCGAATCAAAGCCAGGATTGAAGGTTGTAGAACCTCTAGCGGTGTTACCGCCAGGCGCAGAGATTCTTCTAACTCGATTGTGGGGTCTACTACAAGGCTAGAAAGCCAAATTTCTAAATAGCTTGCCACTAATGTGCCTAAATCAAAGGCTGGGTCTCCCCATGCACAAGCTTCCCAGTCAATCAGCCTGATCAAGCAATTGTCTAGCTGCTCCCACCTGGAATGAACTAAAATGTTGTCCAACTTCAGGTCGTTGTGTGTCAAGCAGCAAGGTTTCCATACGTATGCCAAATCTGCAATTGCTGATTCTAAACTCTCCCACCCCTGATAGAGGACGTAGAATTTCAACGCCTCACTGGGAACCGTGCCAAAAATCTCTGGCCCAATTGATTCTATCCCTTGAGCCGGGTTGTAGAAGTGATAGCGGAACTGTCCTTGGGGCGCAGTAGCCATAAAATCACGATACTCTTTGCGGTTGAAGGTGGCGCGGTGTAGTCCGGCTAAGGTTGTACCAATAGCCGTAGCCATCTCCACTGGGAAAATATCCTGATTTTGGTAAAAACTCCCAAGTTCTAGGTATTCACTTAAGTACTTACGAACCAGGATAGAATTTTCTTCGTCGAAGTGCAGTACCAATGATGCGATCGCAGAAATGTTGCCAATCACGGGAAACTGCTGTAACAATTGGTGGAACAACCACTCGTTAAAAAACTCATGTGGCGTTCCAGCCTGATTAGTGCTAAGTTCTTGTTTAACTAGCAGCTGGTGATTATCTGCCAAAGTCACCAATAAATTGAGATTTTTATGACTGTCCGGTAACTCAGAGTCGTCTGATGATCCATCTTCTGAGCTACACAGACCTGCATTGTGCAGATACTGGATAACGTTATGAGAAGACAGTGATAATACCATGTATTATTTCCTAGTACGTGAAATTGCTTAGAGAATCACCCATGTGAGGATTGGTTCAGGTTTAGCAGTTTTAGGTAGATAGCTAATGTGTAAATATCAATAACGATTTGTACAATCTACTAATATCGTATCTATCCTAGAAAAACCTGCCAAAATGGCAATCTGCCCTTTACTGTTCCTTTAAAATCTGCTTAATTACACAGTCAAAACTTTAAACTTATCAGCAGAGTTACTTACGTACTGTGCGGTTATTATGGTTGCATCTTTTGATGTTCCTCGGTTTGCAGGTTTATAGAGTTTCCACAAAAATTGTATTTGACACCACATTTTGACTCTCATAACCCTAAGAACGATTTCACTAAATTTTTTACAAGTCCTCATCAAATAAATGATGAGTATAAAAACTGGTTGGCGACGGATGTGGTTTGAGACTCAGCATTGATTTTATGGATGAGGCTGTGAGCTTCTGTGAAAAAAATCAAGTATGTATCATTAGTAACACGATTTTAGCATTTTGCACAGTCAAGCATCTTGGTTATTCGTTGATTTGCAAAACCTGATATTTAACATCATTATTTTTATTTATCAGCACAAAGCTAATAAAACCGGATATTTTAGCCGAATAGGCATTGATTTTTTTTGGGCAGATTTTAATCAGAGAGGTCGGATCGCTCAAAAGACTGATAGATAAAAGGATTACAACTCTCTCAGTGTAGAGTAGCAAGCAATACTCAAAAATCTAGCGAATAATTATTTCTAGCTTCAAACTGACAATGCGATGTTGCTGGTTATTTTTGTGTTCTTTTTTTATTAGTATTGGGTTAATACTTGAATAACATGGGTTTCAGTCTTTCATTTAGTTCACGACGACTTCTAGCCCCTCTTTCCCATCTATATAAATATGAGTTCCATCGCCAGCAAACACAAAGAATTTGAAGAACACCATTCGGGGACGCTTGCAGATTATGTAACTGCGATCGCATGGTCACCGAATGGTAACACCCTAGCAGCAACTTCTGCGGCTGGGGAAGTAGTGCTATGGCATAATGGCAATCTCACAACCTTGCAGACTGGTAACGGTAAGTCAGTAGATTGCGTGGCCTTTTCTGTGGATGGGCAATTTTTAGCCGTTGGGGGACAGGAGGGACAGGTAAAAATTTGGCGAGGACAGGAATTAATCGCCACTTTAGAAAATGCTCCCGCCTGGGTTGACAAACTAGCTTGGAGTCATACCAGTAACCAACTAGCTTTTAGTTTAGGGCGTTATGTCCAAGTGTGGGATGCACAGCAGCGTGAGATTGTGGTCACGTTGAATTTTGACAACTCATCAGTATTAGGTATTGATTGGCGTCCTGATGGTCAGTACTTAGCCATTGGTGGCTATCAAGGCGTGAAAATTTGGGACACGCAAAACTGGGATGAGGAACCATACTTCTTATCTATGCCCACTGTCAGCGTCGCTATGGCTTGGTCACCTGATGGTAAATTTTTAGCGTCGGGCAACATGGATCGCAGTGTCACTGTTTTGGAATGGGAAAACTCCGATCCTTGGGTAATGCGTGGCTTCCCTGGAAAGATTCGCCAACTAGCATGGTCCGAAGCTACTACCCAACTAGGCGCGCCTATCTTGGCATCTTCCAGTGTTGAAGGTATTGTAGCTTGGGAAAAGTTAGAAAATGACTCTTTAGGTTGGGAAGCACGAATATTAACTAACCATGTGGATGTCATTAATGCGATCGCTTTTGCACCAAATAGCTTCCTTCTCGCTTCCGCAGCAGCCGATGGCTGGTTATGTTTATGGAACCAAAGCCAGAGTGTATCCCAGGTATTAACGGGTGTTTCAGCAGGCTTTTCCTGCCTAGCTTGGCATCCCGAAGGCAAGTTTTTGGCTGCTGGTGGTGAAAAGGGGGAATTACTCGTTTGGTCAAAAGTCACTCGCGGTCAAGGCTTTGGGCGTAAATAAGTACAGATGGAACTGGTCAAGGGTCAGCCCCTACGGGGAATTCAAAATTCAAAATTACAATGCCCCATGACGCCACTTGCTACAACACGGCGGCACGTTTTGGGGGGAAGTTTCCACCCAAAAGCTGCCTTGGGAACCCGCGCAACGCAGGGCTGCCCAATGTCCCATCCTGGGCACTAATTGCTAAATTTAACGGTCATTAGTCTCAGTAATTGCAGTTGAATGTAGCCAATTTATTGGCTATGCTGTATCACCAGAAGTACCTGAAAGTGCATTATGAACATAGTCAAATTAATTTTGCTTGCTTGTCCTGTATTTATAGCGTCTGTGCTCATGCTAGCTAATCCCGCACAGGCATCTAGTATAAAATCTGCACCTGCCGCACAAATAACCACAGTAGTATATGTACCAGCAATTTCTCATTTTGTAGCCCCTACTTTGGCTACTGCATCGAATCCGATTATGGATCAACTTGGTTGCAATTGTGCTAACTGTGTTAAGTCAAAATTTCAGTTACTGCAAGGTAAATTACCATCTGGCGGTTTCTAATAAAAATTACCCTAAAACTCAAAAACCTGGTCAAGTTTGACCAGGTTCGCTCAAGTTCGCAGTTTTCAAATTTTTCAACAACTAGGGTTTACATAACAACTGGCAAACTCAGCATTTTCTGTTTTTCCGCTTTGGGATTTGGCTTAGTCTTTAACTCTGAAAAACTTTATGCCACTGGAAGATAATTATGCTGAAATTTACCTGGGCTGATGACAGGAGACACTGAGTCATTGACCCATTCAGTTTGGTTGTTTTTTTTACTTTGGTGTCCTACTATTTAAATTAGCACGCAATTAACTAGTAGAAATCCATTATTTACCAAAGTTGATATTTTGTTGGATTTTGCAATACCAGTTTTGATGACTTTTCTGAAAGTCATAGATCCCCAAATTTGAAAGAAATAGGGGATCTGGTTGTTCACCACTCCCACATAACTTGGTTATCATCAAGATGATCAGTGACCATCCGTCCGATCGCATCGATTTCTGCAAGTTCAGTGATAGAAAGCTTGACCTCAGCCGCTAATGCATTGTCTGTTGCTTGTTGGGGATAACGCGCACCTGCGATCGCATTGGTTTGAGGTTGGGCAATTAACCACGCCAATGCTAATTGAGCCAGGGTACAATTATGTCTCTCGGCGATGGGGCGCAGTTTTTCTAAAGCTTGTTGGGCACGTTCAAAGTTTTTGCCTTGAAACAACTTATTTTTAGCACGGTTATCACCAGGCTCAAATTGATGACCACGAGCAAATTTACCAGTTAATAATCCCTGTGCTAAAGGCGAATAAGCGAGGATGGAAATATTATTTTCGATACAATAAGGTACGGCATCCTGTTCTACCTGTCGCCAGAAAAGAGAATAGGGAGGCTGTAAACTATCAATCCGTCCATATCTTGATGCTTCTACCAGTTGTTCACGAGAAAAATTAGAAACACCGATCGCCCGAATTTTTCCTTGCTGTTGGAGTTGGTTGAGCGCATTCATAGTTTCTTCAATCGGGACTATTTCACTATTGAATGCACCAGCAGGCCAATGAATTTGATAAAGGTCGATATAGTCAGTTTTGAGGTTTTGCAAAGAGCGATCGCAAGCTGCAATCACTTGTTGATATTTGAGATGATTGGCAAAAACTTTCGTGGCATATTGCACCTGATCGCGCACATCAGATAAAGCTTCGGCTACAATGCTCTCAGAATGTCCTTCACCATAAACTTCCGCAGTATCAATTGTGGTGATTCCAGCTTCAAATGCAGCTCGGATAGTTTGAATCGAGTCAGCATCTTCAATTCCCACCCACATTTTTTTACCCGCTTGCCAAGTTCCCATGAGGATTGGTGTGATTTGAACTGATGATTTACCCAGTGTTCGCTTTTCCATAATGCTTCCCTAATTCATCTCCCTGGATAGTTTTATACTTTATCGGTCTGAGCGTGAAATTAAATCAGAGCTAGAGTAGATGCTAATGCAATTGACTACAAATTTTCATGCACTCAAAGAATGGGCTGTTGCTGTAAATGCAATAGAAAACGGCAACACTATTATGTTGCTCCGCAAAGGCGGTATCCATGAACGAAATGGACAGTTTCAAATTGCCCATGAACAAGTTTTGCTCTATCCTACTTACGAACATCAACAAGATTTTTTACTGAAAGCTGAGTATGCGAATCTTGTCTGTCCAGTGACTTCAGGTTGGCATCCAGAAACAGTCCGCATCGGTAGTTGGGCAGAAATTACTGATATTTTGCCAGTTAGTGATGAGTCAGTGGTTAACGCCTTACTCCCCTTCCATATTTGGAACGAGTATTTTATTAGCGATCGCCTCAAGTGGAAACCGCGTCAGCCATTGTATATTCTCCTGTTGCGGGCTTATAAACTCCCCCAAGCACAAGAAATTCCCTACAACACCAAATATGGCGGCTGCAAGTCATGGATTGATTTAACCCAGTCTTTTGATATCCCCACCACAGAACCAGTTTTGTCAGATTCTCGCTACACTCAGTTAGTCGCAGAAATTCGTGGGATTGTTGGTGAACAAGTCTTTTGGAAAGAGAACGGGGAATAAGTGAAGATTTTGCCCAAAACATATCGCATTACAGCAGTTGCCGCAATTCTTCCAAAGTATTTGCTGTGATAATATCCCGTAAAATTTCCTTCAACCGCTCTAAATCGGAAATTTGGGCAATTTGTGGCATCAATTCCAACCCGTTGCTGCCAAATTTTACTTCTAAGCTAGTTTCGATGCTAGAAATGATTCCTTGTCTTTGTCCCCGTGCTTCACCCCGTGCTTCACCCCGTGCTTCACCCCGTGCTTCACCCCGTGCTTCACCCCGTGCTTCACCTAGTGCTTCACCCCGTGCTTGTCCTTCGCGTAATATTTCTTGATACCAAGGCGACTCGCGCAACACAGCCATGTCCCACCTCATGATTTCTTGAACTAATGCCGTTTCTAGTACAAACGTAGCAAAAAAAGCTAGAACTGTTTCCAGTTGGTTTAACTGTTCATCAGCACGTAAAATCTGTAAAGCTTCTCGAATTGTAGACTCATCCTCTCCACCTTTGAGAATTGGTACGAAGGGAAGCAATGAAGGTAATGGTTGTTGAAAAGCTATATTGACATCTACTTCCCATAAATTAATCACTCTGTAGTCTTGACGTGCTTGTAAACCGGCAACATTTGATCTGTATGTTGTGGGAATTTCTGCGTTTGTGGATTTGAGAATGTTGATTAATACGGGGTAAGTTGGTAAATCATATTTCTCTTCTGCAAGTCCGGTATAGGCACGCATCCGTCGCGGCATTTTATCACTGTAGCGCAACTGTAATTCGTTGAGAACCAGAAATTCCTCACCTTGGGGATTTTGGACGCGGATTAAAACGTCACTCTCTCGGCTAATCCACTGGAATTCGGAGTTAAGTATTTCACTGGCGACAAGATCGGGTATTTGTGTTACCCATCTTACCCAGTTGTCGGGTGCGAGACTGATTAACCTTTTGGTGCTGACATCTGCGGGTTTGGCCATTGGGACAAGACAATATTCCAGTATCCAGCCTAAAACAATCATACTAGTACGCTTCAACCGATCGCCTGAGAGTAATCAGCAATTACGGCTTTTTTCTTTCCCCCTTCCCTGTTGTTTGTTGAAAACAAAAACAGTAGTTATTGCTACATACAATCGCTAAAACCACAAGTACCATTATAAAAATCTTAACCTTAAGTAAAAGGATCTGGCGATCGCTATCTTCTGTGCTGCATTTACTTGATTTCCCTTTATTTGGATAGTTTTATGACTAATAGAGTATTCAATCTCACGATTTTATTGAATATCAGACGCTAAAATTACCCCACAGGGGTGAGGCACATATTGACAAAGCACTGCCATTATGCAATATAAGGCTAAACGCAAAGGAGTTTACCATGCATCGACAAATGTGCTGGTTATCTAATTTTGGTAGCGATGGGGAGAAAATTTTGTACTTGCAGATTGCACCCAACCAGCCTTGGCGTCCTTACACAGCTTTTCCGCAATTCAAAGTACCAGATTATCAAATTCCTGGTGGTTCTAAGGGATGGGCGACTTATCAAAAGTTACATAAAGCAGGCTGGACGTTGGTATCAAGCGCACGGGCTAATGAGTTTGGCACTAAAGACTCAGAGTCGATAGTCCAGAATCAATAAACAAAGGGCAAGAGTCAGGTGTGATCATTCTGGACAATTGCCTATTTTTTATAACCCTTGGGCTGCACCTCCACCACGAGGATCGGCGGCTCCTTCTAGAGTACCATCTGTAGTTACGGCGATCGCATTAGCATTGCCCCAAGGACTTGTTTGCTTAATCTTATGTCCGCGACGCCGTAACTCTTGTAGAGTCAGTACATCCAAACCCCAAGGTTCTACTCGCAATTCGTCGGGAAGCCACTGGTGATGTATGCGTGGTGCGGATACAGCTGCACCAGCATCCATGTTATATTCTAAAATATTGAGAATAACTTGCAACACTTGGGTAATGATCGTGCTACCACCAGGGCTTCCTGTAGCCATGCGTAAGTGACCATTTGCGGTGATAATTGTGGGTGTCATGCTCGATAAGGGAGTTTTAGCTGGTGCAATGGCATTGGCGGCGTTACCGATTAAACCAAAAGCATTAGCTACTCCTGGCGCAATGGCAAAGTCATCCATCTCATTATTCAGGATAATTCCAGTTCCTGGCGTCACTACACCAGCACCGAAGCTCAGGTTAATGGTAAATGTCAGACTAACAGCGTTGCGTTGTTCATCTACAACTGATAGGTGACTGGTTTCAGGAGACTCATGGGGCAAATTTGATGTCAGTTTTTCTAGTGTCTCCTTATCTACAGGCTTTACCTCAGTTGAGGGTTTAGCCACTTGCATGTTGATTTGTTGACGGCGTTTTTTGGCGTATGCAGAACTCAGGAGTTGTTTTACGGGAACTTTGACAAAATCCGGATCACCTAAATATTGTGAGCGATCGGCGTAAGCAATCTTCATCGCCTCCGCCATTAAATGTAAAATCTGAGGGTGATGCCATCCCCATATCTGGAAATTTGTGTCACCGATTATATTTAAAATCTGCAATAGGTGAACACCTCCCGATGATGGTGGTGGCATGGAACAGATTTTAGCTTGGCGGAAGTTGCCACAAAGGGGAGTACGCCAAATGGGTTTGTAGGCTTGCAAATCTTCTAGAGTGATTAAACCCTTGTTTTTAGCCATATCAGAGGCGATCGCCTGGGCTATACTGCCTGTATAAAAACTTTGGGGATTCTGGGCAATAGTTTTTAAAGTTCTTGCTAAATCGCGCTGTATCAACCTTTCTCCTGGTTGATAATATTCGCCAAGACGTGTAAAAATTTCCCGTGCGGCTGGATTGTTGAGAATTATCTGCTTGCGGTGGTTATGAGCTGACAAAGAACGAGAAGTTACCACACGGCTAAGAATAAAACCATCTGCCGCCAGAGCGATCGCAGGTTTCACTACCTCTTGCCAAGACAACTTACCATAGCGATGATGCACTTCATACAATCCTGCCACTGTGCCCGGTGTCGCCACAGCTAAATAACCATTCACACTTGCATTCGGACGCACCTTCCCTTGTGCATCCAAGTACATATTTTTTGTGGCTTTTAGTGGTGCGCGTTCTCGGAAATCTAGCGCTTTCATCTCGCCAGTTTTTTCAGAATGCATCAGTAAAAATCCACCGCCACCAATTCCCGCCGAAAAAGGTTCGACTACAGAAATGGCAAAGGCTGTGGCTACTGCTGCATCAACTGCATTACCACCCTTGCGTAACATTGAAACCCCCGCCTCACTCGCCAGAGGATCAGCCGATACAACCATCCCCTTTTTGGTGCGAAGAGGTGCAATAAAGGCTGCTGACGCAACTTGGCTGGAAAAAAGAATCCCAAAGGAAAAAATAGCGATCGCAATTCGTTGATATTTGCAAACAATATATTGACTCACGAACCTTTACTCACAAATACAAACCTGCATTAGCTAATCTGTCAAATCCTGAAATTCACCAGCAGTTCGATAAATTTGTCGCCAATACTAACTCTAAACTCCTTTCCCAATCTGGTGGAACTAGTCCAAAGGTGCGAGTCAATTTTTGAGTGTCTAATAAAGAATAGGCTGGACGACTTGCTGGCGTGGGATATTCTTGAGTAGTAATGGGGATTAATCTTTGCAACTTGCGATCACCTGGCTTTTCATCATGAGTAAGTATTGCTTTGGTGAATCTATACCAGCTAGTTTTGCCACTGGCGGTTAAGTGATATACTCCACCTTGACTAGCGATGAAATCAGAGACATTTTCTGGAGCCTGAGCCAAAATTTGAGATGTCACCTCTGCAATCATTCGGCTCCAAGTTGGGGCGCCAATTTGGTCATCCACAACCCGAATTTCTTCCCGTTCTTGCGCCAACCTCAGCATTGTCAGTAAAAAGTTTTTCCCCCGCAGACTATAAACCCAACTGGTGCGTAAAATTAAATGTGGTACACCTACAGCAGCGATTGCTTGCTCACCAGCTAGTTTGGTTTGTCCGTAGATGTTTTGTGGGTTTGGTTGATCTTTCTCCGTATAGGGAGTTGTTTGAGAGCCATCAAAGACATAATCTGTGGAGTAGTGAATGATGGCTGCACCCAAACTTTTTGCCGCTTCTGCAATCACACCAGGCGCAATACCATTGATAGCCATTGCTAATTCTGGTTCCGATTCCGCCTTATCTACTGCTGTGTAAGCAGCCGGATTGACAATTAAGTTTGGTCTGACTTCCTCAATTGTGCGGCGAATTGTGTCTGGTTGGGCTAAATCCATTTGCCCACGTCCTACAGAAATCACTTCCCCCAATGTCATTAGGGTGCGTTGTAATTCCCAACCTACTTGTCCAGTAGCACCTGTCAGGAGGATTTTCATGCAAACACCTCTGCATCTTGTAGCAACTTGCCAGCTTGATCCTTGGCAGATAAGATTGGTGTTGCTTGAATAGGCCAGGCGATCGCTAAATCTGGATCATTCCACAAAATAGACCGCTCATACTGGGGTGCGTAGTAATCTGTAGTTTTATATAAAACTTCCGTAGCTTCCGCCAGCACCACAAAACCGTGAGCGAAACCGCCAGGTATCCAAAGCTGTTGTTTATTTTCGGCTGTGAGATGAATCCCCACCCATTGACCAAAAGTTTTAGAGCTTTTTCTTAAATCCACAGCCACATCAAACACAGCACCCGCTACTACTCGCACAAGTTTTCCTTGGGGCTGTTGAATTTGATAGTGCAAACCACGTAACACGTTTTTCGCAGAACGGGAATGATTGTCTTGGACAAAATTCTCGGCAATACCTACTTTTTCTCGGAAGACTTTTTCGTTATAACTTTCAAAAAAGAAACCGCGATCGTCTCCAAACACCCGTGGTGTAATCACTAATACATCAGGAATTTCTGTCTGGGTAACTTGCATTGTATAACTCTAAAATTAACTACAAAAATTGCTGCATGTTCGTAGTCAAGACTTTAGTCCTTTATTTTTAAACACTAAAGTGCCTACTACGAACTTAAGAATTTGTTTGTAATACCAAAGGAGATACTGCTACACCATTTTTGTGTGGTATCATCTCAGAATTTTGCTCATGCTCCAACAGTGCCATCAGATAACGACCATAGTTATTTTTGGACATAGGTTGAGCTAACTGGCGTAGTTGAGATGAATCTATATATCCTTGGCTATAGGCAATTTCTTCAACGCAAGCTATTTTCAACCCTTGCCTCTCTTCTAAAGTTTGAATAAAATTACTTGCCTGATGTAAAGATTCATGAGTCCCTGTATCTAACCAAGCATATCCTCGACCCAAAAGTTCTACTCTTAGTTGACCTCGCCGCAAATAAGCTATATTCAAATCTGTAATTTCTAGCTCATTGCGAGTAGAAGGTTTCAGATTAGCAGCGATTTCTGCTACGTGATGATCATAAAAGTAAATGCCAGGAACAGCATACTTAGACTTGGGATTGACAGGTTTTTCCTCTATACTAATTGCTCGCTGATTGGCGTCGAATTCAATTACTCCATATTGCCGAGGATCATTCACTTGATAACCGAAAACTAATCCGCCTTCTTGGAGATTTGCCGCCCTGGTTAGTATTTCTGTCAACCCATGTCCATAAAAAATATTGTCACCTAAAATTAAGCACACTGGCTCGTTAGCAATAAAATCTTTGCCTAAAATAAAGGCTTGTGCTAACCCTTCTGGCTGAGGCTGCTCAACATAACTAAACTGTAAACCCCATTGACTGCCATCTTTTAACAGGTGCTGAAAAAACGGTAAATCTCTGGGAGTTGAAATAATCAAAATCTCTCGAATACCTGCCAACATTAATACAGACAAGGGATAGTAAATCATCGGCTTGTCATAAACAGGCATTAGTTGTTTACTAATAGCATAGGTGATCGGATAAAGACGTGTACCGGAGCCACCAGCTAGAATAATACCTTTCATTTTGCCTTCCTCATCACAACAAATTACTTATTAGCTGGAGTCTTAAACTTTCCGATTGTCATAGTTTTGTTTGAGCCAGGTTTGGTAAGCTCCTGAACGTACTTGATTCACCCAATCAGAGTTGCTCAGATACCACTCGACTGTTTTTAGCAAACCACTATCAAAGTTTTCTTGGGGTTGCCAACCTAAATCGCGGTTGATTTTACTACAGTCAATTGCATATCTTCGATCATGTCCAGGACGATCTTTCACAAAAGTAATCAACGAGGAGTAGCGATAATCAGATTTTGGTGCTAGCTCATCCAGAAGCGCACAAATTTTCTCCACAACTGTTAAGTTAGGTTGTTCGTTTAATCCACCAATATTGTAAGTTTCACCAATTTTTCCTTTTTGGAGAACTAGGTAAATAGCTTCACAATGGTCAGTGACATAAAGCCAATCTCGGACATTTTGACCATCTCCATATATAGGTAGTGGTTTACCATCTAGAGCATTGAGAATGGTCAAAGGAATGAGTTTTTCGGGAAACTGACGCGGCCCATAGTTGTTGGAGCAATTTGTTGTCAGTGTCGGTAGTCCATAGGTGTGATGATAAGCTCGCACAAAATGGTCGGATGCTGCCTTAGATG
The DNA here is from genome assembly GCA_019359495.1 of Goleter apudmare HA4340-LM2. GTDB lineage: Bacteria > Cyanobacteriota > Cyanobacteriia > Cyanobacteriales > Nostocaceae > Goleter > Goleter apudmare. Next base: position 141,810 of record JAHHHF010000072.1, on the reverse strand, counting down.
CAGCATAAGGACTATTGGGCGCGTAAGGAGTATCTTCTCGGAAGGCTGGTTCCTGTGGATTTAAGGAGCCGTATACTTCATCTGTAGACACATGTAAAAAACGAAACTGCTGTTGTTTTTGTGATGATAGTTGTTGCCAGTAAAGCCTAGTAGCTTCTAGCAGTTGAAAAGTTCCAACTACATTTGTTTCAATAAAGTCACGGGGGCTAAATATCGAGCGGTCTACGTGGCTTTCAGCCGCAAAATTAATAATTGCATCTGGCTGATACTGTTGCAGTAGATAACTGATTAGTTCTGTGTTACCGATATCTCCTTGCACAAAATGATAGTTGGAATCGCTTTGTAGTGCTGCCAATGTTTCTAGATTACTGGCGTAAGTCAGCTTATCTAAATTAATTACATTAGCCCATTCTGCTTTTCTTGCGAGGAGAATAAAGTTAGCACCAATAAATCCCGCTCCTCCTGTGACTAATACTGTTGACATAATTCCTCAAAGTTCCTCGCTAACATTTTTTACTAGTTGATAATTGGGCTGGATTGAGCAGTGCAATATTTGCTCTTGTTGAGCAGCTATATTGGTGACCTTAATATGGGTAAGGAAAGACCTTATTATTTCGGTAGTGAAATTTCTTGAGACTATTCATGATTAAGCAAGAATTGTGTGCCAAGGCCTTTCAAGTATTTATCAAGACTAATGTAACTTTTTACTAGTTCCCAATAATCAGCAAAAATATTGTGAATATATGTATTTTAAAATACACGATTGTACTGAAATAATTTAATATTAAAGCTTGGTAATTATTTAGCTTCAGATTTTACAGTATTTTGGTATAACTCCGAAGTGGTGTTGATTTTTGAAGTTTTGTCAGGTTGCTCAAAATCACTAAAGTGCTTATTAGTCAAGGACTAAAGTCTTAACTACGAACAGTTTCACGCCTCAAAATTTGTGCAACAGACCACTAGGGGACTGAGTACCACCCTAGCGGTAAAACTGCTTGGAGCACTGAAAAATCGAGTCTGTGCGGTAAATTTGGTGTTTTACATAAGGTTTAAAATTACTTATGCATTCACAAAGTTGACAAAATTTCCTCGTCTAGAGAGAAATCAACTGCAACTTTGTCTCGCCCATTAGCCAAATAATCATTTTCAAAAGAGTCAGTCAGTCCAGAAACCAAATCATACTCAGGTTTCCAGCCCAACTCTGTAGTTGCTTGATGCACCGATGCAAAGAAATGCTGCACTCTTAGGGGAAAAGCTTTGCGCTTACCGAAATCAAACTTTTTCGGGTCATAATGGACAATTTTCACAGCATCGGGTGATTTACCAGAGGCTTGTATACAAGCACGAGCTAAACCATCAAAAGTGACAAAGCGATCGCCCGAAATATTGTAAATTTTTCCTACAGCCTGCTGATTACCTATCACCTGAGACATAGCCTGGGCTAAGTCTTTTACGTGACCTAGCTGAGTGATATGTAAGCCGTTACCTGGGATAGGAATGGGGCGATCGCGGACAATTCTGTCAAAAAACCAACTTTCCAAGTCATTATAATTCAGGGGGCCGTATATGTAAGTCGGACGAATTGAGGTAAAGGGCAATCCTGATTGGGATAGGTAAGTCTCCGTTTCGTGTTTACCTCGATGGCGGCTTTTTGGATCTACCGTATCACCTTCTACGTGGGGCAGTTGGTCAGTTTTGAGATACACTCCAGCAGAACTCATATAGACAAAATGTTGCACACGACCTGAAAAAATTTCTGCCAGTGGTTGTGTATCTGTAAGTTCCCGTCCATTATTGTCAAAAATGACATCAAAATTTTCTTGTGATAACTTTGCTTTTAACTGGGTAACGTCAGTGCGATCGCCTATAATTTGTCCTACTCCCTGTAAGGATGGTACGGAACGATTACCACGATTGAACAGTACCACCTTGTGCCCTTGTTCCACTAGCAGTTGAGTTAGGTATACACCGATGAACCGAGTGCCACCCATAATTAAAATTCGCATAAATTCCCACTTTCTATGTCAGTTATTACCGAGGTATTGGTGGCTGGGGAGATGAGGAGGATAAGGGAGATAAGGAAGATTTTACTCCCCCATGCCCCATTCCCCAATGCCCCATTCCCAATACCTTTGAGGTTATCAGGTCACAGTACCCCTATGGAACCTGTTTTAGGAGAACTACGTCTTCAGATGAATCTGGGGCGCTTCCCATTCTTTGATTACCAGGGGAAACTTTTCAGTTAACCTCATGGATTACCTCAACTATTTTCTACTTATTAAAGTTAGCGGTGCCCTTGAAATATGCTCTGGTTCATGAGTGGCTGACACCCAAAGCCACTGGGGGTTCAGAACTAGTTGTGCGGGAAATACTGAATCACATTGATGCTGATTTGTATGCCCTGATCGATTTTGAATCCAGTAATCCTGAAAGTTATTTATACCAACGTCAGATTGGCAAGACGTTTCTCCAGCGTTTTCCCTATGCCTGTAATGGTATACAAAATTACTTACCTTTGTGGCCATTAGCAATTGAGCAACTGGACTTACGACAATACGACGTAATTCTATCTTCATCCCATGCTGTGGCAAAAGGGGTTCTCACTACTCCTGAGCAATTACATATTTGCTACTGCCATAGCCCCATGCGCTATGCCTGGGACTTGACCTTTGACTACCTCAATCAAAGCAAGTTGGGGAGAGGTATCTCAGGGTGGGTGGCGCGGTACTTATTACATCATTTGCGCCAGTGGGATGTCTTGAGTGCAAATCGCGTTGATTATTTTATTGCCAATTCACAGTATACGGCTCGGCGAATTTGGCGCTGCTATCGTCGAGAGGCAACAGTCATCTATCCACCGGTAAATGTCGAGGCATTTCCTTTTTTTCCCGACAAAGAGGATTTTTACGTCACAGTTTCCCGGTTGGTGAGTTACAAGCAAGTATCTCTAATTGTCAAAGCATTTAATCAACTGCAAAGACCATTAGTAGTGATTGGTACAGGTTCAGAAATGAAACATCTCCAAGCGATCGCCAGTCCTAATATTCAAATACTGGGATGGCAACCTGATGACGTGGTAAAAAAATATATGGCCAGAGCCAAAGCATTTGTGTATGCAGCTTGTGAAGATTTTGGCATTGCCTTAGTGGAAGCACAAGCTTGTGGTACTCCGGTAATTGCCTACGGCGCAGGAGGTGCGCTAGAAACTGTGCGTGATCTTCGCTCATATAAAGATACAGGAACCGGTATCTTCTTCAAGGCGCAAGTAGAGGCAGCTTTAATAGAGGCAGTGGAAAAGTTTGAAATGTACCAGGGTTCATTGAATCCCGAATATGCGCGAGAGCACGCTGCCCAGTTTTCTCGGCAAGCCTTTGCACAGCGCTATCGAGATTTTGTAGACAAGTGCTATCAAAAAAGACTTTCTTTAGAGGAATAGTCAGGATTTTTGCACTTGTTTGATCAGCTTTTGGAAAATTAAACCCAGAAGCACCTCCTTTTAGCTTTAAGATTGGGACTATGTGTGGTGTGGATTATTAAGGAGTATGATGACTGCCCAGAGCTCACTCCTCTCCGGCAAGCGAAGCCTACGGCAAGACGCTAGCGCGTCTACGCGTACTTTCTTAAAACGTGGTCAACAGAAAAAGACACCTAGGATAAAACCTCAAGGTTTGTCTTTTCAAGGTTTGAACGGAGAGTTTGCCAAACGACTGTTTGATATTGTGTTTTCGCTGTTAGTTTTGATCCTGTTTCTCCCCGTTTACTTAATCTTGGCCTTGCTGATTGCTTTCAGTTCAGAAGGGCCAATCTTTTACGTCCAAGAACGGGTAGGTAAAAACTACAAACCCTTTAACTGTATTAAATTTCGCACAATGGTCAGCAATGCCGATGAAATCCTCATGCAAATGATGGAAACCTCTCCCCAGATGCGGCAAGAATTTGAGAGTAGTTTTAAGCTCAAGCATGACCCCCGGATTACAAAAATTGGTCGGTTTTTGCGAATTACTAGCTTAGATGAATTCCCTCAGTTCTGGAATGTGTTAAGGGGTGACATGAGCGTTGTTGGTCCCCGACCCTTAGTAGCGGAAGAATTACCAAAATACGGTTGTCACATCGATCAGATTTTAACTATACGTCCAGGAATTACTGGATTATGGCAAGTGTCTGGACGTAATGACATTCCTTATCCTCGACGAGTCCAAATAGACTTACATTATGTCAAATTTAGAAATTTTTGGCTCGACTTATGGATAATACTAAAAACAGTTAATGTCGTAATTATGCCCAAAAATAACGGAGCATACTGAACACGACTAACTGGAAAAAAGGGGCTAGTTCCTAGCCTCTAGTCTCTAAGTTTATTCATCATTCCTCATTGGTGTGCCCAGTTTATGATGTCTACTGAGAGTTAATTCTTTGGGGCAGTTAATGCCCCTAGATGCAAACTTCTGGGTAAATATTAGGAATTTTTATAAAATATCCACTCAAACTACTGTATAGCTTTATATTTATAAGCGCACACTATTTAGTTTTTTATTAAAAAGATAGTTTTAAGTCAAGCCAATTAGTTTAAATTTCACAAAAACCAAAGTTATATAAAGTTTTAGCAAAGACTAAAAAGCTAGATCAAAACCTTCATAATCCTCAGTTCAGCCTGATTGGCTGACTTTTTTAAATAAATGCAATTTAAGTATATTTATCTACGTTAAGATTCTTTCATTAAGCAAGACACGTAGGTTTCCCATTAGGCAATCAAGCACTCAGCTGCTAGTTTGTATCAATGGACTGCAAGTACTTAATTCAAGATTACAAAGGATAATTGAGCATGACGCAACAGAAGCGAGCCTTGATTACTGGTATTACTGGTCAAGATGGTTCCTACTTGAGTGAGTTTTTACTAGAACAAGGTTATGAAGTTCATGGCATCATACGCCGGACTTCTACTTTTAACACAGACCGCATTGATCATATTTACGAAGATCCTCACATAGAGGGTGTGCGGTTGTTCCTTCACTACGGCGACTTGACGGATGGTACAACGCTGCGCCGCATTATAGAAGAAGTACAGCCCACAGAAATTTTCAACTTGGGTGCTCAATCCCACGTCCGAGTCAGCTTCGATTCACCAGAATACACGGTGGATGCTGTAGGGATGGGAACTCTGCGCTTACTAGAAGCAATTCGTGACTACCAGCAACGCACTGGTATTCAGGTGCGCTTCTACCAAGCGGGTTCTTCAGAAATGTATGGTTTGGTGCAAGCCGTACCCCAGAGTGAGACAACACCTTTTTATCCTCGTAGCCCCTACGCTTGCGCGAAGGTTTATGCCCATTGGCAAACCATCAATTACCGTGAATCCTATGGTTTGTTTGCTTGTAATGGTATACTTTTTAACCATGAGTCTCCCCGCCGTGGTGAGACTTTTGTAACGCGCAAAATTACTAGAGCAGTGGCGCAAATTGTGGCTGGAAGACAGCAAAAGCTTTACATGGGTAATCTAGATGCCAAGCGTGATTGGGGCTATGCCAAGGATTACGTGAAGGCAATGTGGTTGATGTTGCAACAAGACCAGCCAGATGATTATGTGGTTGCTACTGGTGAAACTCATTCAGTGCGGGAGTTTCTGGAACTGGCATTTGGTTATGTCAACCTCAATTGGCAAGATTACGTAGAGTTTGATGAGCGTTATCTGCGTCCATCTGAAGTAGAGTTGCTAATTGGTGATTCTAGCAAAGCACAGCAGAAGCTAGGTTGGACACCATCTGTCACCTTTGAGGGACTGGTGGCTTTAATGGTGGAAGCCGACCTCCAAGCCTTGGGTTATACTTCCCCAAATGTCAAGAGTGCACCAGTCTTAAATGATATTGCGACTATTCGTCAACAATTGGGTGCTCTACATTTCTGATGCACATAGCCAAGGATAAACTTATGACTGCCTTAGAGCTAAAAAATAAACGGATTCTCGTTACGGGTGGAGCAGGGTTTCTGGGTCGTCAGGTCATAGAGCAACTGTGTCAGTCTGGAGCTGATCCTGAAAAGATTACAGTACCGCGATCGCGTGAATATGATCTTCGGCTTTGGGAAAATAACCAACGTGTTGTTGATCAGCAAGACATTATTATCCACCTTGCAGCTCATGTCGGCGGTATCGGTCTCAATCGTGAGAAACCGGCAGAATTATTCTACGATAACTTGATGATGGGCACTCAGCTAATACACGCCGCCTATCAAGCTGGAGTAGAAAAATTTGTTTGTATCGGTACTATTTGTGCCTATCCAAAATTTACCCCGGTACCGTTCAGAGAAGATGACATTTGGAATGGTTACCCGGAGGAAACTAACGCCCCCTACGGAGTTGCGAAAAAAGCACTCCTAGTGCAACTGCAAGCTTATCGCCAGCAGTACGACTTTAATGGTATCTATCTGCTACCAGTAAATTTATATGGGCCTGAAGATAACTTTGACCCTGGAAGTTCCCACGTGATTCCGGCGTTAATTCGCAAAGTCCACGAAGCCCAAATTCAGGGAGCAAAGCAACTCCCTGTTTGGGGTGATGGGAGTCCTACCCGTGAATTTCTCTATTCTGAAGATGCGGCACGGGGAATTGTCATGGGTACTCAGTTGTACAACGACTCTGAACCAGTCAATCTGGGAACAGGTCATGAAATCTCCATCCGCGATTTGATTACTCTCATCTGTGAATTGATGGAGTTTGACGGTGAAATTGTTTGGGAAACCGACAAACCCAATGGTCAACCCCGTCGTTGTTTGGATACTGAACGAGCCAAACAAGCATTTAATTTCACTGCTCAAGTCAGTTTTGAACAAGGGTTAAAGAACACGATTGAGTGGTATCGGCAAAACGCCGCGTAACTAAGAAGCTGGGTTTGACCCAGCTTTTTCGTTTTTTAAACGCAGAGGGGCACAAAGGGAAACGCAGAGGTACGCGGAGGTTTACCAAATTTTATTGATCGAGGGTAAAACCCCATCCCAAGAATGGGTGGAGCGTTTGACATCAGAGGCATTATATGTAATGACGCCTCTAAAACATACAACAGATTGCAGGTATAGGAGGTATAATTCAGACCTGTTCCCTATTGTATTTTACTAACTGCGACCGAGAAGGCGTTTAGCGAATGCACGCAGTCTTTTCACGGTTGTATGAAGCTGTATGGGTGCATATTCTAGACGACGTTCTGCTAGAAATCGTCTGTCATATTCTTCATAATAACCGGATGCTGCTGCTGATTCAGAGGCGATGAGACGGGGAATAACTTCGGCTGCTTCTGGCGCTTGGGGGTGCTGAATCTGTACGTAGTCAATGATATTGTAACGATACCAAGGGGCAACGCTGGGGGTAGCGCGTAACTGTTCACGCACACGATCTGCTGCGATAAACTGACGTTGGGTAAATTCATTGTACCAGTATTCACGGGGTCGCAGGTTAATGTGTCCGTGTCCCCCTTGCTTGGGAACAGCTGCGGAAAAGATGACAATGGGAGCGATTTTAGTCAACCATTTCACTAAGGTTGGGGAACTTTCTGGTTGTAGGTGTTCGGCGACTTCTAGACAGATAGCTAAGTCAACGCGTTTGTTAGCACAGAAGTTGGCGATCGCTGTAGAATCATTCAAGTCGAGTCGATGAAATTCTATCGTCAATCCACCAAAACTAGGTTGGGAGTGACCATCCACGGCTATCACCTGTACCCCAAGCTTGGCTAGTTCTGTACTGAGATGACCCGGTCCACAACCAAATTCTGCTACCGTTTGTGGATGATAAAGGTGAAAAATTACTGCCGCTAAGGTTTCATAATCAGTAGCAAAATCTCTACTTTGAAAATATTTTTCCGAGTAAGTAATGGTGTTTGTATTCACGTCAATTGGCTCCAATTTGATTTTTTACAACAGTAATCGCTAAACTACAGATAGTTCGTGAAAGATGTTTTCTATTTGTGAACAGTTTTTGTGAGCATCAAACTTTAACTGGGCAATGTGTTTACCTTTCATCCCCATTTCTGTTCTTAATGTCGGGTGATTAATTAAAGTCTTGAGTTTATTAGCTAGTTGATCACGATTTCCCGGCGGGACAAGAAAACCTGTGATGCTATCACTAACTACCTCTTGCATCTGGGGTAAATTAGTAGAAATTATTGGCAGTCCTGCGGCCATAGCCTCCATAAAAACTTGGGGTAATCCCTCACTGTAAGTAGGCATGACAAACATATCGGCTTGCTGATAAAGTCTTTTCCATTCAGGAGTATATGCTTTGATATTATGATAAATTCGTACCCGATGGTGATGACAATTGATTGGTTTGTTAGTCACTACATGCAGGGTGGCAACATCAGCAAAATTTTCAAGAAACACTGATAGTAAATCTTCCCCGCCTTTTCTGATAAAGTCACCACCTATAAACAGAATATTACAGGTATCATCATTCTTCTTGATTGAATTTTCATCGTATTTTAAAGCATTTAAATTCACTCCTGGGGGAATTACTATGACTTTATCTGCACTAATTCCATAATCTTCGACAACAGATTTCTTCGCTAATTCTGACCATGAAATAATCCGAGATGCCGCTAGAAAAACTTTTTGCTCCATGACAATATTCGGTTGATATGTCCACTGGAAGCGATTATCAATTATTTCCTGAGCTTTGAGTGCTGCGGTATAGTCAATACTAACGACGGTAGGAATTATTTTCATATACTCAAGGGCTAAAAAAGCCATAACTTGAGTATGTAAATGCATGACTGTATATGATTTTTGCGAGAGTTTACGTCTCAGCAAAGATTTAGTAATGTATGCAGAGATTAATTCCGAACGAAAGTATTGAAAATCTAAGTTGCGTTGTTGTAACCAAGAGTTGGGAAGCTTGCGGTAAAAGGGTCTAGTTAGTAGCCATTGTAAGTTTTTGCATTCGTCCATAAACCAATGGAAGTCTACTGAACCAGGTAGATTGGTGTTTTTGAAATAATCCCTTAACAGTTGACCATAGGTGCGGTGTCCTAAAAACTGGCTGGTAATTGATAAGGCTTCGTATTTGGCGTTCATGGTGTTATCTCAATTAGGTTTGTAGTCAGGACTTTAGTGCTGAAAAATTGCGGTGTAGCATAATTACGGGATGATTTATTTCACGCAGAGGCGCGGAGGCGCAGAGAGAAATAAAAGATGTTATCTAACCTCTGTGGAACATAAATTTCATGAGGCTAAAGGGTAGATTTCCTTTGGAAAGTAAAATCAGCATTGATATGTAAGTGGCGATTAGTGTGAGTGCTTTGAGAGAAAATTCTGCCTGTTGGGGATAAGGTGTAATCTGTGATAAAACCAGGGCTATGAGCATAGAAACTGAAGGGATAAATACTGGTTTTAAGAACGTTTGAATGCTGACTTTACTGACACGACATGCTGCTATTAAGTACCAGATTAAACCAGCAAATCCCATCACGCACATGACAGCGATCGCAACTCCTTTTATTCCGCCTATTTGAGCGCCAATGAAATAAGCAGTTAGAGAAAAAGGTACGATAAACCAATCGATGCGGGCAATTTCCATAGATTTATTAATAGATAAGAGATAAGCGCCAACAATTGACATTATTCCTCCTGTATAAGCATAGATGAGAATGATTTGAAATATGATGATAGATTGTTGCCAAGTTGCACCGTAGATTATGGGAATTAGCCACGGAGCTAAAGTAAATGCTAGACCATATATTAATGTAGCTGCACTTGCATAATATTCCAGCAGTCTTTGAATCATCCTTAATTTACTCTGCTCATTTACTTGTGAGATTGTAGAGAAAATTACTCGATTATTAATTTGAGAAAATGCTACGGCTGGTGTAGTTGCTAGTTGATAAGCCACACTATAGTATCCGAGTGCTTGAGTACCAATTAGCTTCCCAATGATGAAGTTATCACCTGTAATATTGAGTTGTAGAGCCATTCGACTACCAATCACACCAAAAATAAATTCTTTAACTTCATTAATTTTGGATTTTTCTAACTTGAAGTAATATTTAAATTTATACTGGCTCAAATGCCGTTTTAATAAAGAATCAACTACAGCCATGGCAATCTCGCCAATGGCAAATGACCAAAACCCCAAGCCAGAAAATGAGCTAATAATTAGGGCAGAGACTCTGGCAAAATTAGCCAATAAGTCACACATAGCTAATTCTTTAATCTTCATTTTTCTTTGTAGGACTGCACTATGGGAGCCAGCACCCGCTCCGATGAGAAAGACAAAGGCTGATAGTGCTGTCAAAGGCAATAATATTGGTTTGTTAAAAAAGTTAGATAAAGGCATCCCAGCTAATACTTGGATGAAGAATAAAAATATGGAAATATTAACTCCTATGCTATAGACAGTGTTAACTAGTTTGGTATCTTCTACACCTCTTTGTACTAGTACTTGGGCAATAGTAGTATCTCTAAAAAGCTGCGAAAAATTCGATAATACTAGCACCATTGCCCAAATGCCAAAATCATCAGGTGATAGTAAACGAGCTAAGATAACTTGAGCGATTAATTGAGCAACTTTACCAAGTCCAAAGCTAGCAGTTGTCCACAGACTGGCTTTTGCCATTCTTTTTGAGTTGTTTATAGTCATAAATTAGGTATTAATGCTCTTCGGCTCCGCTCAGTCCAAGGGTATTGGACATGGGAAGATGAAGTGAATTGAGGTAAAGAAATAATCTTTTTAAACACAGATTGGCGCAGAGGTAAACGCAGAGGTTTACGTAAGGAAATGTTATATTGGGGGTTAGATATTTTTGCTTTGCATGATTGTCCAGGCTTTTCTTAAATTGGATCTGGTATTTTTGGGTAAGGCGAGGACTAGAGATTCGACAGGGGACTTGAGGAGAGTAAAACTTTTATCGAGTAAATAAGGTAGTAACTGTTCTTGTGTGGCAGTATATTCAGTAGGAATGGAGAAATTATCAGTTAAGTGTTTGATTGGTTGTCTGATACCTCTGATTCTGTTAGATACGTTTTTTTCGTGGATAACTTGTAACCAAGTTGGTTTGGTTTTGATTTGTTTAATCTTACCCAGTGCGGATAATTCTGTATGTTGTCCACAGATAATTGTTTTGAATCCATTAATAGTTGGTTCGTGAATTTTTTCAAATAAGCTCATAAATGGGTTATGGAAGTAATCAAAGGCATAAAGCTTACCGTTGTGCCAAACATAGCCAGAGGTGAAATTGAGAAATTCAAATTCTTGCTGCTGGAAGTTGCTTTGGATTAGTTGCACAAAGTCTTGAGAAACTGCATCATCGTTATCTAATCTGGTGGTGATTAAATAGTCAACGTTGGTTTTTAAATAATGCAAGACAGTTTCTCGATTGATTTCATCGGTAAATTCACAATCTACATAGATAGGAATAAAATTTTGCCATTGAGCATATTCTTGGATTTTGGTCTGGAAGCGCCTTGGTGTTTCACTGTCAAAAAATACTAGCCATTTGAAGTTTTGATTTGATTGCGATCGCACTGAGGGATAGCAAAATTGGTCAAATAATTTGAACCGATGGGTTAGCCAATCTGGATTAATCCCGGTGCGTGATTTGCTGTAGTCTACTCTGACGTTGAAGCGGGTAAGAATAAAGTGTTGAAAGCTTTTCATAATGTTGTTTGTTATTTGTCATTTGTGATTGATCAGGATTTGAGGGATACTTGTCACCGATTTAATTGCTGTAGAGTGTGCTGTGAGGAGTGATGCGGGTTGCTAGTTTTTGACCCTGGAAACCAAGACGCTGACGCAGTTCTGGATCTACACATAATTGATGCAGTGTTGTTGAAATCTCATACGTCGAATCGGGATCTACTAACAAACCGTTGTATCCGTGGCGGACAGCATCTTCTACACCTCCTACTCGTGAAGCAATCACGGGTTTACCAAAATAGCCGGCTTCTAAATAGACAATTCCAAAACCTTCAATGCTTTTTTGCTGGCTATCAAAGAAGGTAAGCATGGAGAATATGTCACAAGCGGCGTAATAGCCAGTTAATTCTGCATCAGGTACATAGCCAGCGAAAATCACCCGTGAACTTACACCCAATTTTTCGGCGTATAACTTCAGTTCTGACTCCATTGCACCTTGACCGCAAATGATGTAGTGGACATCTATGCCTTCAGCGATTAAATTTGGTAAATTCTCAATTACCCGATGAAAGCCTTTGCGTTTCACCAGTCTACCCACTGACAAAATTGCGATCGCTTTTTCTGGAATTTGATGCTGTTGGCGGATATGATTGCGGAGAAAAGCCTGTTCTGCCCTAGCTTGACCAAATTTTTCTGGTCTGACAGTGGGGTGAATGATGCGAGTAGGGCGATTTAACTGAAAATGCTTCGTGAGGTAATTACTTGTAAAGTTGCTATTGCAGACAATAGTTTCAGTCCGGCGCAGTGTCCACTCAAATAGCCAGCGTAAAATCGGGTTTGTCATGGGACACAGCACATCATCACCGTGGAGGTAAATAAAACACCGCACGGGTAACAAATAGCTTAACAATAGCAGGGAAGGGAAGTCATAGCCATGACACCACTCGATGTAGCGGTAGCGGTAGCGTCGATACAGGCGAATAGCTAGCACCACTGACCAAAAAATATTCAGGATTTGTTTGAGAATACTTCCTAACGCACCTAGACCGGACATTGCAAACATCGGCCAGCGATAGATGGGAAAGGGTTGCATACCATCAAAAGACTGGTCATCTGTACAGGCGCTAGTCAGAACGATGATTTGATCTGGGTCTTGTAAGCAGCGATTGTAGGCGTATTCTTGAATCCCTCCCATATCAGGAAAAAAGACACGGGAGATGACTAGAATGTCTGATTTTGTAGTTTTCTTTATGGGGGTAATAGGTTGTGCGACATTCCACATGGAGGGATACCAATTAATTTTTAAAAAGCTTGTAGTCAGGACTTTAGTCCTTTACTCTTAAGCACTAAAGTGCTTACTACAAACATGAATTAACTTCATGCAGAGATAATCTAGTGGCATGTCTAGGCTAAAATGTTGCAAACAATTTGGGAGCATCCCAAATGTGTAAATTTATTTTTTTGTAGTGATGGCTCTCTAGCCCGCTTCCTGGACATTAGGGAGCAAGATGCTCCCACTACAAATTTTATTTTTGACATTAGGAAGCAAGATGCTCCCAACAATTTTCTTGTGGTGCGGGTAAGATGTCCGCTAATTAGAATGGGCATCTTGCCCGTTCTACAAGAGATTGCTAATACACAAAATTAGCTTAGACACGCTACTAGATGTAGATATATAGATACCCGATGATAATTAATTCTGTATTAGCTGAAATTCTTAGTAGAGTGCGTTATTGATTATCTAAACTGAAGCTGTGGTTTTAATTGTAGATGTAGATATCCCTGTGATGTCCATCATGCGGCGTGCGTAGTTGGTGATGTTGCACTCTGAACGTACCCAATGTTTCCCTTTTTCAATTAATGTGGGTGTGTTAGAGTCGCTAGCAACTTGGATAATGGCTTGAGCGACGGCTAGAAGATTGGTAGGGTCAACAGTCCATTCGGGTGCAAAGTGGTTGAGAATTTCACCAATCCCACCAGTCTGGCTACCGATAACTGGAACACCGCAGGCGATCGCTTCTACAACAGTCCGCCCAAAGGCTTCTTGGGGGGCTAGGGTAACGACTACATCTGCACATTTGTAATAGTCTTCAATCTCTAAAGTTGGTGGGAGAATTTTGAAGCGATCGCTAACTTCAAAATGTTCTGCAAGGTTTAATAAATTCTGACTATTTACTTGATTTGGAGATTTATCTTCTCCAATTATTACTCCATGATAATCATAATCCATAGCTTTTAAATAGGCAAGTACAGGAATTAATCCGCGCAAATTTTTATCGCCATTTCCACCATTAAAAATAGAATTAATGCGAGAAGGAGTTAACATGATTCTCCAGCCGGATTTCAGAATTGGTTGTAAGGCTTTTGGTGGAGTTGATAATGGAGCATCATTAAATTTATCTTGATTGACTGACTGATAAAGAATGCCTTGAATATTGGGCATCAAAGATTGTACATACCGAGCCGTAAAATACGAATTACAAATAGCACGAGGAGATAACCAAAAGAATATCCATTTCCTAGCTAAATAACCCAAAATATGGTTGGAAGCTACTAAATCATGGCAAAAATAATAGAGGGTGCGACCACTAAAGCGTAATGGCAATGACTTGATAACTAAACTAGGTAATAGGTAGTTATATGCACAGCTATCTAGCAATAAAGGATAGTCTTTCGGTTGCTGTTTTACCCATTGCAATGCGCGATAAAAAAACTCTTTTTGACTGGGAGCATGAATCCTTTGAATACAATCATCTTGCCCCGATTTTTGTAAGTAATTTTCCATTGGCGAATCAGCTTGTACTAAAACACAAACCTGCTCACACATTTGCTGTTTTTGTACCCCAGCAATCAACATTGATAATGAAACTAAAGCACCTCCTAATGAGTCGCAATTCCCCGGTAGAATTAGTAATTTACGCATGGTCTTTATCCCTTGTTATTTGTCATTGGTGATTTGTCATTTGTAGAGACGTTGCAAAGCAACGTCTCTACGTATTTAAAAATTCTCCATCATGACCTATTCGCCATTCCTACATAACATCGTAGATATTAAAGGTAGGAAAACTGTAGGAGTATCAAACTCTGTGACTAGGGAAGTTATGCCCAAGTATAGTAACACGAGAAAAGCCCCAGATGGTCTTTCTGAATGGGTTTTATATAGTCCAGCCAGAAAAAATGTAAAATATGTGAGAAATAACCCTGTACCTAAAAAACCTGATTTATATAACAAAGTGCCGAGAATAAAACTTTCAGTACCAATGGCAGCAAATTCATATCCAGGTTGGACAGAAACACCGTTGATTCCGCGTCCTATGAGAGAAGGTTCTTCGATAACGCTTTCCCAAGTTCGTTGATAGATTAAATTACGAATTTCCGTGGAATCTTTGCGGAAGTTGCTAGTAGCTTCAACTGTATTGGTTCTGGTTTCAATTAGCCAATCTGTAACTGTAGGTACGCACAAAGTACTAAAACTGATGATAGCCGATAACATCAAGATGAATGTTACGCCTTTGCTTTTACCAGTGATAAATAGCCAACGAACTATCAACACAATTGGTAAGGCTAACCAAGAATTACGAGCTTGACAAATAATAATTAAAAAGGAGCAAAATGCAACTATTGGTAAAGACCAAGTACGTTTCTTGATATCTAAAGCAATCAGTCCGGCAAAACCAATGACGAAGGAAGAAGTTGTGGGATGGGGAAAAAAGAAAGTATAACGGCGTAAGCCACCAAAACCATTTTCATTCGCCATGTAAGGAACTAAAAAGTTACCCACACTACCCAATTTACTGGGGTCGTATGCTCCTTTGTCAAAAATTATAGCGTACAGGGTGCGGAGGGGTATGAAGTTTGGTTCTGCTAACAGAAAGTGAAAAAATAACCACCAAAGCATCATCATGCAGATCAGCACAGAAAAAGCCCAAGCTGCTACTTGCAACCGCACCCGAATTTGATGACTTTGAAGATACCAAAGTAACAGTCCACCACAACCCCAGGTTAAAAAGGGATTTATCCAAGCTCTAGGGGCAAATTCTGGAGAATTGAGAGTGTAAGCAACCATGCTGTTTAAGGCAAAGAGCATGATGGCGATCGCTTCTGTACTCGGTTTAGATAAACGGATCTTTTGATAAACCAAGTATTCATAAATAGCGATACTCACTACCCACAGGAAAGGAATAACACCCCAACCAATGAACCACCACAATGGTGTGCAGATAATCCCTATACAGACAACTTTTTCTGCCCGTGTTAAAGTTGTCCACCGTAGCCAAATTCCCTGAAATAAGACATCACTATTTGCATTGGTGGAAGTAGATTTAAAAATCTGCTGTCTCATGAATTAACCTGTTTGTCGTCACGCTTGTAGACATACCCATCAGTGCGTTCCTCGACACCATTGAGCGCTAAACCAATAATGCGCGCATGGTGGCGCATCAATTGTTCTAGAGTTTCCTGTACCATATAGCGATCGCTCACCCCCAACTGAATCACCAACAATACGTTAGCGATCGCAGCAGCCATCAAAGCCGCTTCACTGGTGGAACCAACAGGCCCACTATCAACAATCACATAATCGTATTTACCAGTCTTTTGAATGGCGTCCAGATGTCTCTCAAACCCCCCACGGGCGACAAACTCCACTGCTCTCCCATCAGATATCTGCATTGCTGGTAACAGATCCCACCTGTAGTTAATTTTTACAGGAGTAGGTAAAGCTGTTGTTTCCTTCGGTAAGACATAGCCAAAATAATGACTCAATCTGGCTTGATGGAAATCAGCATCTACCATCAACACCCGAAAGCCCAAAAAACATAAAGCTGCTGCTAGTCCCAGAGTCATTGTGGTTTTCCCTTCTCCAGGCGTGGAACTAGTCACCATCAGGCGACGGTTTTCTAATGGCATTAAGCTAATTGTAGAGGCTAGCCTTTGAAACCCGATTTCTGAAGCTGATTCCAGCATTAATCCCAAGGTGGCGGATTTGAAAGTGGGAATCCGCGCCAATATAGGGAGTTCCATATCCTGCAAGTCTTTCGGTTTCAGCAGTGGATTGCGAGATTCCAAGAATGATATGAGAGCGCTCGTACCCAAAATCGATGACGCGATCGCACCCAAGGCAATTAAAGAGAGTTTGGGACTAATGGGTTTGGGATTCACCCTTGGTTGATCCAGAACTTGCACATTAGGATAGGCACTAAAAGCGCTAATCTTAGTTTGCTCTAATTGGGCGACAATCCCTTTGTAGACCCCTTCAGCAATATCATACCTGCGTTGCAAATCTGACAATTCAGCTTGTTGGGTAGATATCTTAGTTAGTTGTGATTGCAGATTATTTACCTCGTTCTGAAGTTGCGAGGCCTGTTTTTGTAGCGCGTTACTTTCAGCATCAGCCTGAATTAACTCGGCAATTATTTCCACAGTCGTATCTTTGAAGGTGTTACCACCAAAACTGGTATCTATACCTTCAGCATTTGGTACTACTTCTACTCGTTGTTTATAAAGTGCAGTCAGGAGTTCATCCCGTTTTTGTTTTAATGATTGAATAACGGGATGTTCGCCAGTAAAATCCCCTTGAGCAACTGCAATTTCAGTATCTATTTCAGATAATTTTTGTCGTAGTGCTTGATACTCTTTATTTTGGCTCAAACGTAAAGAGTTCATCGCTTTGCTGGGAGACATACCAAGCCGTTGAGATAATACATTCGCCCGGATTTTTGCTGCTTGTGCTTGGGCGGATGCCTGTGTCTTTTCCATCCTTGTAGACTTAATAGCTTCAACCAAATTTTTAGTCTGATCTTCGCTACTAACTAACCCTGTAGACTTTTTAAAATCTGCTAATTTATTCTTTGCTATCCGCAGCTTGCGTTCTGCATCTTCTAACTGCACCTGACTAAATTGCTGTCGAGATGCTGATGTTCCCTGACGTAGTTCATTTAATCGACGCTGATAACTTTTGATTAGTCTGTTTGTTCTTTGTTTTGCCAGTTCAGCTAGAGAGCCTTGAACTTCTACCTGAATTGTTGTCGATTGATTTACTGCTTTGACTTGGAATAATTTTTTATAACTCTCCAGTACAGGATACTTGTTTTTTTCTGGATCAGATGCCCAAATAGGACGAATTACTTCATTGCTAGTGATGATAGAAGTTTGAACTTGCAATGGACTAAGTTCATTAGTAAATGCAATTCCTTGGTTTTTAATTTGTCCTAGTGTTCCTAAACTAGCATCTAAATTAGTTGTAGTATCCGGCAAAATAAATTGAGAATTAGCTGTCCATGTTCTTGGCGATAAACCAGCAATTACAACTGAACATCCGAGGATAGTACCATTTAAACCAATAATAGGGAGCCAGTAATTTTGGATAATTGTCGATACTTTCACAACCATTAACCTTGAATTCCTCAACACAACACACAAGTCTTAAAGCAATTCTTAATACTCGCATCCCGTGAGACGCAAGCTACATAATTAAGAAAGACAAACTGAATCTATAGTTCCGAGTTTGAATCTGTTATGGGGTTTTAGAGAACTACTCTATCAACCCAAAACAAATTATTTTTCTTATTAATGGTAGAGTGCAACCTTTTAATAAAAAACTACGCAAACTATTCACTAATCACTATGTCATCAAAGAAATTGATGCTTCTGGGGGATATTGTCTTAAGAGGTAATCTGTCAGCTTAGGATTACCAAAAAGCTGCCCTTTAAAATGAGGCGGTGGTTGTAAAATAGCTTGTGCTAATTCATCTAAAGAAACAAAGTTTTTGATACCATATTTAGCTACCGCTTCCGCAAACCATAGCTGATGGTCATCTACGTGTTCTCCATAACGTTTCAGCCTTGGTAAGAGCACAAAAGGAACTCCACGACTAGCCAGCAGTCTTGTTGAACCTTGTCCTGCATGAGAAATCACCAACCGAGAACTATCTACTAATTTGATTAGTCGCTCAGAAGTGATCATTGATTCTGCTGTTACTAAAGGATGTGCGCCTAATAAAGAAATATCACTAGAACCATATTGGATAAAAACAGGTTCAACAATTGCTTGACGGTCTAGCAGAATTTTTATCCAAAGAATAGCCCGATCAAAAGGAAAAGATATTGTTCCTAAAGTAATCAAAATCATGAAGCATACCCTCTAAAAACAACTTTGTCATATTTCTCGCAAAGTTCGGGCCATTGCACGTAAAACTCATCACTTATGGGATAAACTAACTTGCCTGAAACACTTAATTCTTGACTGCGGGAAATGCTTTCAATGAAGATAAATTTAATCCCCATTAGTTTAGCTATAAATGCAAAGTTGATCGCTAAACTTGCTCCTGTGGAAATCACCACATCTGGTTTTTCTTGATACAGAATTCTAAAAGTTTTAGGAAGATTCCTCAGAATCGCTAATACATCTCTTGGTGCTTGATAAGGTAACCAATGCACTTTTTCGCCTTTATCCAGAACTGTTGTATCTTTCTGGCGATCGCTCACCCAAACTCTTTCATGTAATGACCAGAAAGACTTCAGGCCTTTCATCGTTGCGAAGTGACCCCCAGAGGTACACACCAACATTAACTTCATGTTGTCCAACTCCTCACTTCAGTGTACATACTTTTAGATTAGTATTAGATTACACCCCAGTGCTATATAACTTCATACGCAAGCCTTTAAGAACTATCTGCTTTTGTTTTGCAAATAATTCCTCTGTTTGAGTGCAAACAGTTTTAGTTGGTCAATAGTCTTTGGCTATTGACAATATATACGGACAGGAAAATGTAGTCTGGTAGAAGCGCTGTTTAAAACTTGTGTAAAAATATCTACACTAAGTAAAGATGCTTACGAAAACAAAAAAGTCAGATAGCACAGGGAAAATCCTTTGCAGAAACTAATTCTGCATAGACTCCATCAAATTATTCAATTTTCTAACAAAGGTATATCTACTAGATGTAGGGCGTGTTACTTTACGCTAACGGCATTACATAATTTTATACATATCGATCTAACTATTTGTCCATCAATTTTCTTATTTTAAAGAAAACTTTACATAAAAAAACTCTTAATCTTCATCAAAAGACTATATTTTTTTATTGAAAATACACAAAAAATATGCATTAAGAAGAATTTTGGAAAAAATTTAAGTATAAATACTCAAGAAAAATAAAATTACTGACAAAGGAAAATATGGGGAACATTCTTTGTAAAGATTTCATCAGCTATGCTGGGTGTATCTTTTATCTTCTAAGGTAGAAAATTACTAGCTATTTAGGGCAGCTAATACCAATTCAAAATATAAGACAGTCGGTAGGAAAAAACAGAACTAAGTGAAGAAAGGTAAACAAAGCTATAATCCTCTTCCCTCCTGCCTTCTGCCTTGTCATAACGATAATTTTTAACACTGAGCTAATTAAGACAGTCATATTGATTGACTGAAGCTATGTTTCCAGACTGAAAATTACTAAAGCTTGAATTTGTGTCGTGGATAAAACGCAACTACGTCGGACTTTGCTCAAAAAACGACAATCAATGCCGATTCAGGAATGGAGGGAAAAAAGCGATCGCATTTGTAGCCAACTACAAGCCTCAGCTTTGTTTAACCAAGCCAAAACAATACTTGCTTATTTCAGCGTTCGCCAAGAACCAGATCTGACTGCCTTATTTGCAGAGACTAGACATCGTTGGGGATTTCCTCGTTGCGTTGGTAAATCACTGGTTTGGCATCTCTGGATACCAGGTGATTCTTTACAAATGGGTTCTTATGGTATCTATGAACCTGATCCTGATGCACCAACTTTAGATCCCTGCACAGTGGATTTGATTCTGGTTCCTAGCGTGGCGTGCGATCGCCAAGGATATCGCTTGGGTTATGGTGGGGGCTATTACGATCGCCTGCTGAGTTTACCAGAATGGAACACCAAACCAACTATCGGCGTAGTATTTGGTTTTGCCTACTTACCCCAAATCCCCATTCAACCTTGGGATCAGCCACTAGATGCTGTATATACAGAATGGGGCATGGGGGATAGGCAATAGGATGAGAAAGAATCCTGGTAGAGACCTTGCTACAAAATGACCAATGACAAATAACCAATGACAAATGACAAACAACAAACGACTACAAACCATACTAATTTATTTGCTGTTGGGAGCGATCGCTCTGATCACGTTGTTCCCACTGCTGTGGCTCATCAGTACAGCTTTGAAATCGCCAACAGAAAATATTTTGCAATCACCGCCGCAGTTGTTGCCCAGTCAACCGACACTAGATAACTTTGCTCGCGTGTGGCAATCTTTACCTTTTGCTCAGTACCTCTATAACAGCACCCTAGTATCTGTTTTGACTGTGGGGTTGAATCTGCTTTTCTGTTCCTTAGCCGCTTATCCCTTGGCAAGACTGTCGTTTCCGGGGCGAGACTGGATTTTTATTGCGATCGTCTCTACGATTATGATCCCCTTTCAGATCGTCATGATTCCTCTTTATATTTTGACAGTCCAGCTAGGATTGCGAAATACTTATTTGGGCATAATTTTTCCCAGTTTAGCTTCTGCCTTTGGCATCTTTTTATTGCGGCAAGCTTTTATGAGTATTCCTCAAGAAATCGAAGAAGCAGCTCGCATGGATGGTAGTTCAGAGTTGGGTTTGTGGTGGGACATCATGTTACCTGCAATTCGCCCTGCACTAGTGACTTTGGCGATCTTTGTATTCATCGGTTCTTGGAGTGATTTTCTCTGGCCGTTAATCGTGATCCAAGATGAGAATTTGTATACTTTGCCCTTAGGAGTAGCTAAACTGGCTGGTACTTTTTCTCTTGATTGGCGGTTGGTAGCTGCTGGCTCAATAATTTCTATTGCCCCGGTGCTGATGTTATTTATATTTTTACAACGCTACATTGTGCCAACAGACACAGGTAGTGGTGTCAAAGGTTAGACAAGTTTGAAGTATATAATAGCACAGTCTTAATGAGCACCGCTCTTTTTTAAGACTACCAAAATAGTTTTCACAATTAAACTCAGGTCATAAGCAATAGACCACTTACGTTGATAGTCGATATCCATACTCACGATTGTTTCAAAATTCTTGATACTGGAACGACCGTTAGCTTGCCATTCTCCGGTAATACCTGGCCTAACTCTTAGTCTTTCCCAATGGTGTGGTTCGTAGCTGATGACTTCATCAGGAGTAGGTGGGCGAGTACCAACTAAACTCATATCTCCCAGTAAGACATTCCAGAATTGAGGTAGTTCATCTAGGCTAGTGCGTCGTAAAAACTTACCCACACGAGTAACACGTGGATCTTCATCAGACTTAAATATATGACCTTGAGCTTGGTTTTTGACTAGATGCTTAAGTTGATCAGCGTTGACAACCATCGAACGGAATTTCCAAATGCGGAATGGCTTTCCCTTCAACCCACAACGAATTTGAGAATACAATATCGGGCCTGGATCATCAATTATCGTAATAATACTTATAGGGATAATCACCAAAGCTGCGAGCATCAGCCCCACGATCGCACCGATAATATCAATCAACCGCTTTGTCAAACTTGTGACAGAAGGGTGTAAAGGCTGATGTGAAAAATGAACTGAGTAAAGTTGGCTGAAAAGGGCTAAGTTTTCCACGGCATAGCCTGTTGCATCGGTAGTAGATGTAACCACGAATAAAACTTCACTTTTATACTTAATTTATGCACTTAGCTTTCACTAAGCGTTAATATATATATTTTTTTTCCTCAGGGGAATCCACAGAGCTAATCTTTACGTAATCTTGTAATTAAACAGAGATATTTTGAATTTTCAGTATTTTACGTAAAAAAATAAATAATTAATGTTAAACTTGGTTTCTAAATCACTAAGATTATCTAAATAATATTACTGAGTTAAAGTTAAGTAGACAGAAATAATACAGAACTAAGCCAAAATGCCCTCACTCTAGAAGGGCTACGGTGTACACACAAGTCGTTAAAGTGCTCATGCCGTCTGGGATTGAAAATAAGAGCCTCATAGCGAAAGTACATTTTTAATGGACTGTGCAGAAAGTAGAAAATACTGAACTTGCGCTGATTAACTTTGTCGGAAATAGGAAATACTAGTCCTCTACCCTTCTCCGTCAGGAGTACGGGAATACGGGAGCATCCCAATTTTGCAAAAATAAAATTTGTAGTGGGAGCATCTTGCTCCCTAATGTCCAGGAAGCGGGCTAGAGAGCCATCACTACAAAAAAATAAATTTACACATTTGGGATGCTCCCCGGGAACACTTCGTGTACAGAGGACTTTGGCTATGAGACGACGGTTTACAACCGTTGGCGAAATTTGTGCGTACACGCTAGCTCTAGAAGCGTGGGCCAATGTATTGGACTATTGAAAATTTTCTAAGGCGAAATTAACAGTGTATGGTTCGTCTAAAGACTGTTGAGTACTAGCTTGAATCGCATCCAGATAGCGGCGTAGAATTAATAGTTGTTGAGCATGAGGACGATAGCTCAGACTACCTTGTTTTTCAAACAGTGGTGTAGCGGCGATCGCCTGATAGTCAACATTTTCTTGGGAACTCTGAGTGAGCCAGGTGAAATCTAGACTGTTAGGGATCAAACCCGGAGGTAATTCACCTTCCAAGAAAGCTAGCAAACGTTGCTGACAAGTGCGCGTATTTATACCACGCCCCTCAAATAACTGCAAAACCTCATTGAAGGATAAGGAACGTTCTGGTAAGAGTCGCAGCAATTCCGTAAACAAGAAATAGTCAGTATATTGTTGCTTAGGGATGTCTAAGACTTGGGGATGCAAAGGCAGCATCGCCAGACCATAAGCCACCCCACTGCAATTCAGCGCACCGTGATCACCCAGATATGAATCTTGAATAATCTTGGCATTGGGGAGTTTTTGTCGTAGCCAACGGTTCACCGTACTGATAGCAGCTACTCCGCCAGTCAAGATAGCTTGGTTAATTGCTTCTGTGGGTATACCACGAGCTACTAGAAGCTTGTTGAGTTCTCGATTGAGGCGGCGCACAAACGGGACTAGCACCTGGCTTTCTAAGTCTCGTCGTTGCAGTACCCATCGCTGATCGGCTAAATCTAGGGTAAAAGATTCTTGATGTTGCAAAATTAGCTTCAAAGCCAAAGCCGCATCCAATACCGCCTGTCCGAGTAGAGAACTTTCGAGATGTTGCTGGAGGCGAATTCGCACCGTGATATCTGGTTCTCCGACACGGGGTAGTTCTAAAGCTTCCAACCCTAAACTCTGCCAACACATCTGGTCTAGACCAGGAAGAGTGGGCTGCCAATGCCAAGGGTTACTGGTAATAGTTTTATTATCACCTTGGATTTCAGCACGTGATTGTCGAGATTTTGGCGGTAATAGCAGTTGGCAGATAATATCTTGTTCAATGCCC
The DNA here is from genome assembly GCA_019359495.1 of Goleter apudmare HA4340-LM2. Lineage (GTDB taxonomy): Bacteria > Cyanobacteriota > Cyanobacteriia > Cyanobacteriales > Nostocaceae > Goleter > Goleter apudmare. The sequence goes on along the minus strand of JAHHHF010000072.1, from coordinate 117,812 downwards.
TTACCAGCATAGGCAAAACTGTGGAGCATGAAATCATGATGTGCCAATTGTAGTAAGCTTTCTGGCAAATCAACTAGGGTCATTTCGGTGGCCGTCGCGCCAATGTTGATTGCCAGAGTACTGCCCACCAAAGGTTGTTCGGTGGTTCTTGTCGGGCGTAAACCTTGGCGATCGCTTAACTGGATTGTTTCACCATTGGCGCCATCGAGTACACTCAACAGACTGGCGATCGCTTCCTCAATGAAAAACACTTGTTGGGGATACTGGACAATTTTACTGGTAAGTAGAGCTTCCCGGACGTTAAAGCGATATTGTTCCGACCAGCCGGATGGGCAAGTGCAGATGACACCAGTAATTTGACTCATGACACTGGTGAAGGTGTGTTCGTCTAAACCCACAGCATTAGCGGTTAACCCTTGAGTAGTGCTATTACGATCAGACTTGAGAGTTAACAGCAGTTTCGAGAGCGATCGTACAACCCAAACCAAAGGCCCCGCAGAAAACTGATTGAATTGCAGTACAGGTTCCCATTTTTGGCGGGCGCTTCTATAGGGAATGGCTACTTGTAAATATGGCTTCAACTGTGCCGAGTGGAGATTATTCGTCAGTTCCGGAAGTGGTGCTGACTCCATGACTTCCGTGCTTTCAGCTTCTGCTGGCGGTACAGCAGCCGTAGGTAGATAAACTTCAGCTGGTAAACGAAACGATTGCTGAAAAGCACTGGTTCCTGCTTGGTTCTCTGCTGACCAATAGATAGGATAAACCACAAAAGTGGAGCGATTTAACAATGCTGCCGAAATTCCTGTTGTCCCCAAATCGATGCCTAAATACCAGACTGAGTCAGAAACATTGATTTGAGAAACTCCTGGATTATTTAAGTTACTAGCAATGGACGGTGTAGAACTTGCAAAGACAGGATTTGTGACTTCCGTTTTTTTTTCAGTTGTGGGGCTAAAGTCTAACTCAACCTCTGGCTGAGGAAAAGCAGTAGGGGCTATCTGTGATATGTCTATCCGCGAGAAAGCTGTTGTTGGTTGATGATCTGTGTGCAGTTCTTGTTGGCTCTCACTAGCTAGACTTGTGCTACCGTCTAACTGCGCCAAATCCAGTTCCAATTGCTGCAACTGCACATCATCTAAGGAAATATCAGGTATAGTCTCAACCAGGCTTTCTCCTTGAGAGAGTAAATTTTCCTGCGGTGAAGCCAGAATATAATTATCCGATGGATTATCTTCCTCCTCATCGCTGATCACTACTTCCGACTTTTCTGCAACGGTTGTCGTTGCTTCGACATAAGAGACATCATCGAAATCAGTTAATAGATCTGTCAGGGCTGTAATTGTATCAATACTGGCTAACTGAGAGGGCAAAGTTTCCGTTGCTGCCACTTTTGTTTTCAGTAAACTAGACAAATCTACAGGTGGCGCTGGTTCTGGGTCTTCATCCAAAAACAATGCTTCCCATAATTGTGATGATGCGTCTGTAGGTTGTACAGTTGCATCTTGTGACTCTATTTGCTCCAGCCCAGGATCTACTGGTTGTACTGCATCGCCTGGAAGTACATCTGGGGCATCAGTGATCAAGGTAGATAATTCACTTGCGACAACAGGCAAAGGAACTGCTGGTGTTTGGTTGGTTACATTACTAGTACCAAACAAACTAGCGTAAAGTTGGTCTACTTCATCTACACGATCTGGCTGTGATTTGCTCTTGGTGATAGTAGTCTCAGAAACTTGGGGTAAATCTTGACTAAGCTGTAAAAGAACTGCATCTAAATCATCTGTGCCCACTGGGTCTTCCGGCTCGTCTTTAACAGTAAATGGAGCCACAGTTTCTAAAAGATTATCGGCTGCTGCTAAGGTTTGATTTTGTATGCCCAAAAAAGACGGCTGATAACTAGGAGATGGGGGCGGCAAATACTGGGTTAAATTCTGCACAAAGCTCGCCATCAACTGTTCCCCTTGCAGTCCTTGGTTGTGCATTCTCGCCAAGGATTGTGATAGCGACTGATGATAGGTATTAATATTGCGCTGGAGTGCTTCAAAGACTACATTTACAGTCCCATCAAGTGACAGTAAACGTTGATCTAAATTCCTGGTCAATAATGTTAACCGCTCTGTTTGGTCTGATGATTCTAATACTTGGTTGGGCTGTGGGCGATCGCCTATAGTTGTAGCACCAGGAGAAGTGACAGCAGTTTGCCCTAACTGGGGCGCTAAGGATGGCACAAGCCGGTTCATCAGCACTTGTAAAAATTCGTTAATTACCTGCTCCTGATTTGCCAACTGCTGGCTTAAAGAATAGTTTTGCGATCGCCTTTGCTCTAAAAGCCTAATTTCCTGTACCAGATTTGCCCGCTCTTGCAATAGTCCTGCTAATTCTATTCGCAACGGCTGGATTAATTCCGAAAGCTCAGTGCTTAATTCCTGAGGCACAACATGAGATGGTTGTTGATGCTGTCCTGAAGACTGAATGTTGCTTTGATCAATAAATTTTGCCAACAACGGCGATAACGGCTGTTGTCCAGGAACCTTGTTTGGCTTACTGCTGTCTAAAGCCTCACTTTCTCCTAGCTTGACCAGAAAGTCACGAATTCGTTCTAAAGTCTCTCGGGCTTCTGGCGCTTGACTAGACAAAAGCTTAGGTAGACGCTTGCCAGCAGTGGCAAGTAGATTGTCAACATCCGCGATTAGTTTCTGAATTTCATCTACACGGGGAGTCACGTCAAAATACCTTAACTAGAAATTACTTTACAATTATGAGAGTTGTCAGTGGTGGCTTTGACCCACGTTACTTTTGAGTGCAATTTATGTTATTGGTTGTGAGAATTTACCGTAACTGATTGTGTGAGCAGGTGAGCTTGACAACTAATTGCCATCCAGGAAGTTAAAAAGTATTGAGAAGTTAGTTATATTAGGACAGTTCACTGGGTATTGTATCCTCTCACCAGACAAGCAAGATGGCAGCTTGTTGGACTTAATAGCATAAAACATCCCAAAAAATCCAATTTTCATGTAAACCAACTTTGGTAAACAAACGCTCTCTGCACGAGAAACTAACACAGCCAAAGGTTAAATGAATGGCAAAATGGCATTTTTTGTAATTAGTCGCCCATTACTGAAAAATAGCCAAAAACCTTACGTTAGCAAAAATAGAGCTACCTTGAGTATCATTGATCTTGTTTACTTATATTTTTAAGTAATTATCTTTGCTGTCTGGTTAGCCCCCAAAGCATCCCCAAGGGGCGATTTACAACCATAAATAAGGATTGTTGAGAAAAGTGTATATTGTCGCTTTTTGATGTAACATATCTTAGTTTTCTTGAAGATAAGGGGCTGTGCTTTGATAGCTTAGGCTGAAAATGGCGCTCTTGCTTGTTGTGTATCTAGCAACTCTAATAAAGATGTCCTAATGGAAGACCGATATAGCTTGCAGGCACCCACTAATCCCTGGATGATCTCCGCTCCCTTTTTTCAAGGGTTGCCAGAAATCGTTGTGGAGCCAGCTCTCACCCATCTTGTTACGCGCACTCACCCAGCTAATCAAGTAATTTTACTGGAAAACGACTGGGGCGGCTCTGTATACTTTATTGTGGATGGATGGGTTAAAATTCGCACCTATAATCTAGAGGGCAAAGAGGTAACACTGAATATTCTAGGCAAAGGAGAATTATTTGGTGAAATGGCAGCGCTAGACGAAGTACCTCGCTCCACTGATGTCATTACTCTGACTCCCACAGTGATTGGTAGTATGCCATCTCAGGATTTTGTCAAGTTACTCCAGATTGAACCACTGGCAGGAATGCGATTAGCACAACTAATGGCTAGACGCCTGCGACAAGTCAATCGCAGACTGCGGTTGCGGGAATCTGATAGTCAGTCACGGGTGGCAGATACATTGTTGTTTTTGGCAGAAGGACAGGGAAAAAAAGGGAATACAGGTACTGAAATTCCTAATTTACCTCATCGGGAATTGAGCAGTTTGAGTGGGCTAGCCCGAGAAACAGTCACACGAGTATTGACAAGACTAGAAAAAAAAGGCTTGATTAGGCGGGATCAAGACATTATTTGTATTCCTGATTTGTCAGCTTTAGAAAGAATGATCGTTTAAACACTTGTCAAATATGAGCATTTTAGATTCTCTGCCAGATGAGCCTGACTCTGGCTCATCCCCTGAATCTCAGCCTGTGCAACATCAATTAAAGCAACCCCAACTGAAAGTTGATGCACCCTTAAGGATGGTAGAAACGGCGTTTTTAGCCAGTGCTGCTAGTCTGATTTGGTTTATTAATTTTTACTTTCCCTTGGGGCCAGTTTTGCGGATATTTTTTCCCATCCCGATCGCTCTAGTTTATCTCCGTTGGGGTAAACGAGCCGCTTGGATGTCAGCACTCACCTGTGGGTTGCTGCTCACAGTGCTAATGGGGCCAATTCGCAGTCTGTTGTTTGTTGTGCCCTATGCTTTTATGGGGGTACTGTTGGGAGCAACATGGAATCGTCGTGTACCCTGGATGGTTTCTATTTGCTTGGGTACGCTATTGGGAACTTTAGGAATATTTTTCCGGCTCTGGTTATTATCTTTGTTATCGGGTGAAGACCTATGGGTTTATGTCATTAATCAGGTCACAGAAATTACAGAGTGGATTTTTCTGAAGCTGCAAATATTGGCAAGTCCCAGTGTGTTTTTCATTCAAATGGGAGCGATCGCTGTAATTTTGCTCAATAATTTAATTTACTTATTTGTAGTACACCTGGCAGCATGGTTGTTGTTGGATCGTCTTGGTAATCCCATTCCCCGTCCACCACGCTGGGTGCAGGTGCTCATGGATTATGAAGGATAGTTAATTGTCATTTGTCATTTGTTTTTCGTACTTGTAGATACTCCCATATTTCATGCGTATTTTTATTGAGATTGTCCAGTTAAATAATTCTTCATTCATGACCAATGATCAATGACCAATGACTTGATCAACATCTATACCGAAATCGCACATGGTGAAGCATGGATCGCTAAGTATCGCGGTCGTTTACCTGTGTTTGCCTGTATTTTAGGATTTACTGAAACTGGTTTGATTCCAGGCATTTCCGCAGCTGGTCGCACTCCAGAAGATCGGCTATATACTGCTTGTGCGGATGCAGAGTTTTTATACTATGGCCCGGAATATCAGCCGCAATACCCCCTCCCACCACTAGCAGCAGGGGCTTCACCTGTGCTCATTTCCCGTGCTGTGGTTGAGGCGATCAAAACCCCAGTTTACATATTTAATGCTGGTTTACCCCAGCCTCCTGCTGTGCCAGCAATTGATTTGGGTGGTACTCCTGCTAAGTGTTTAAGTCTAGGTGCGGCGTTAGAAATCACTACAGTACGCCATTTACTAGAACAAGGATTGCTTTGGGGTGCTGAGTTAGCTGCTCAAAACCCCCAGGGATATCTGACTTTGGGTGAGTGTGTAGTTGGTGGTACCACCACAGCCTTAGCGGTTTTAACTGGCTTGGGTATCGCTGCAATGGGCAAAGTCAACAGTAGTCATCCTGTGTGTAACCATGAGCAGAAATGGTCGTTGGTGCAGGCTGGATTGGAGAAGATGAGGGAGAGACGAGAAGCAGGGGAAATAAATTTCTCCTCATCGCCCCTCACTGATCCCTTAGAACTAGTGGCGGCGGTGGGTGATCCGATGCAGGTGGTGGTAGCGGGAATGGCGATCGCAGCTAGCCGCAATTGTGGTGTGTTGCTGGCTGGTGGTACACAAATGCTGGCAGTTTGTGCTTTAATCAATGCGATCGCTCAGGCTTACACCTTGTCTTGGCAACCACAAGCAGTCATTGTGGGCACAACCCGTTGGGTCGCAGAAGACCCCACTGGTGGCACAGTAGAATTAGCCCGCAACATCAATCAGGTTTGCTTACTAGCTACTCAGTTAAGCTTTGCTGATTCTCGTTATCCCCAATTCCGAGCCTATGAGCAGGGTTTTGTCAAAGAAGGTATGGGTGCTGGTGGTGCAGCAATCGCTGCTCATCTCAGTCTCGATTGGCAACAACACCAACTTTTGTCAGCCATTGAAATGCAACTTCAACGGTTGAGTCGATACCAACACTCATGAATCAATTCAAAATTCAAAATAAAAAAATGCCAAGTTCAACAAGAATTGGCAGTCTTCATCAGTATTTAGGACTTGCTGAATAAACAGAAAACCTTGATAAATCAATGCCTTGAGTAGGATAAAAGGTGATGAGAGGTGCAAGGAAAAAGACTTGATATCACTTTAAATCAATCACTTTTTCGGATTCAAGAGATTTAGGGGTAGTTTGTAACTCCCCTCCTGCCTCTTATCCCCCACGAAAAGACTTTTTCAGCAAGCCCTAATTAAGTCGGTGGGAAAAAACAAAACTAAGTAAGGAAAGGTAGACAAAGCTGTAATCCTCTTCCCTCCTGCGTCCTGCCTTGTCATAACGATAATTTTTAACACTGAGCTACTTAATTACTGTATTCTCTCTCTCAGTAATTGTTCTTCTAGGGCGGCAATCCGGTTATATGCTGCTGTTAATTGCGCTGTCAATCGTTGTATTTGAATTTCTGGTGTCAGGATTTTGTCCCCACTTTGACGATGCATATCTAAATAAATGCCATCTGCCAATACATCCTTGTGTTCCATCTCTGGATTTAAATTGATATGTCCTTTGAATTGGTAACGCACAGATTCGCTATTTTCTAAATAACTATTCTCTATCTGTGTTTTTGCTAAAGAGCACTCTGATAATGCTTGAGACACTTTAACTTCCAACTTCTCTATCACCTGAGATAGATCATCAAGTTTGTGACTCAAAGCCAGGATTTCCTTTTGTAATGGCTCCATCTAATACCTTTGTCCGCATATTTCCTCTATGTTATTCAATTTACTGGCTATGTTAACCATACTTATGAATTATTTAATTTTTCAAATCCTCCTTGGGAATGTGAGATTAAACTCATCAACCGTAAATATAACTAAATTAGTTTATTAAAAATCACTGATATGATATTGAGAATTTTTAACTTATTCATAGCTATTATTAGCAAAACTGATCGAAGTTAAGTAATTCTTCAGTTTTGTCCCTAAAACTCGCTAATATGACTTAAATAGTCGTCAAAACAGTGACAATAAACTAATTTAACCGGGGTTAGAGTCAAGAAAGTAAGTCAATAATATATTCGTCAGTAAGCTTTGACAATTCCAAGAGATTGCCTCAATGCAGACAATTTAGAGATGGGAGAAGATACATGATTCCTACCTTCTTTTCTAGTGCTGAGACTGTTATTAGCAGGCTATTGATTGTGGCTCAAGGGCAAAAAATGTTACTAACAGCAATCAAGGTAGAATTTTCAAGATTTTGTGATTGCTTGCTCACTAAGGATAAATAACAGAAAGAATTAACAATTGGCTGATTGATGTTATCGAGAAAACAGGTGTAAAGAATTTCTGATGAAACTGATCAAAACAGCCCAAAAGTATTATTTGAAAAGGGGAATAGGGAATAGGAAGCAGGGAAAATATGCTTGACTCTTAACAAATTCAACATTCTAGCGGGATTCCCCATACCTCTATAGGGTGGGGAGGGATAGCGCGGCTGTTGGAGCGGTGAGCGGAAACAGCCAATTATCTTCCGGAATGACCAGGAATCCATGTTTAGTCTAAAATGTCAATACGTGAAACTTTAGATCCGTGAAACAACTCCTGACCTTAGTTTGCAAGATTAATGTGAAGCCTGAACAGCTTGTCAAAGTGCAAGAGACGTTCCGGACTTTCTCTGATGCTTGCAGCTATGTAAATCAGGAAGTGCCCGAAAAACTGACAAATGAGATTGCAATGCAGTCTTTGATCTATCAGGATGTGCGGGCTAGGTTTGGATTGCCCTCACAGCTAGCGATTCATGCAATTCGTAGAGTTTGCAGCAATCGAAAAACGGCTAAATCTAAGGGTGATTTGCTTGAAAGTTTCGCGCCCACATCCGTCACTTACGATATTCGCACCCTTAGTCTGAAGGGAAATATTGCCAGCTTGACGCTACTAGGTGGGCGAGAAAAGTTTGCGTTAGGGCTGAGTAACTATCACACAGGCAAGCTGAGTAAAGGCAAGATCAAGGGTGCTGTGTTTGTCTTGCACCGGGATGGACGCTATACCCTAAATATCCAGATCGAGACTAATCCTGATGCACCCGAAAAGGTGAACAAGGTTTTAGGCGTTGATCTGGGTAGAACTGACATTGCCGCCACGTCAGATGGTGAGAGTTTTAGTGGCAAACAAATCACGGAGGTCAGAAACAAGTACGCACAGGTGAGACAGTCTATTCAGAAAAAAGCCTCGAAAGGCACAAGATCGACGCGACGTAGAGCGCGTAGACTCTTGCAACGGTTGTCAGGCAAGGAAAGACGGTTTCAGTCCCATACCAATCACGTTGTATCTAAGCATCTTGTTCAGTTGGCGAAAACCACTAACCGAGCTATTGCGTTAGAGGATTTAACCGGAATCAGGGAACGCAATAATGAACTCCCTCGCAGCAAGACAGAGCGTAGATTGTCCAATAGTTGGGCGTTCTTTCAGTTGCGTCAGTTCTTAATCTACAAGGCAATTGCGGCAAGCATCCCTCTGATTTTGGTGAATCCTGCCTACACCAGCCAAACTTGCCACAAGTGCAACCATATCCACCCTGTAAGAGGACAGTCTTACCGAAATGGGAAGCGATTTGCTTGTGGTCATTGTGGATGGAAGGGAGATGCCGACTACAACGGTGCAAAAAATATTGAAGCAATCGGGCTGAATATAAACCAGCCTGGAGGTTCAGAACTGGCTTGCTCTCTGAGTGACCATGTTCTAGGGCTGCTGAAAACCCCATCCTCCTATGAGGTGGGGTAGTTTATAGTTCCCTGTCCCTTTCTGATTACCTGGTACGACAAAATTTGCGATCGCTATCATGCTCAGGATATTGCCAAGAATAAGCAAAATGGCTCACCCCCTTGATTCGAGGAGCCAGTTGGCGGAGTCCCTGCATTTGTGCTTCTAGGGAAGGACGATTACTCATTGCTCCTCCCCATTTACCCGCTAAGGCCGGAATAATCTCAGTTTCTGGTTTGGCTATGCTCACAACCCTTTGCACTTGGGCCAGAATACAACTGACATCACCGCAAGTGGCATAAGACATGGGATGCCACTCCAGGGAAGCGGGGAATCTATCCCAAGGTTGCAAGCGAGAATCATAGCCTTGTCCCAAATTTTGGTTGCCTTCTGGGAAAAACACCACTCCTGAGGTAATTCCTTGTTGCTTGGCTGGGTGGCTAGCTAAATTGACAAAATCAACCACACCTTGCATGGCATGGGCAACAGCAAGTTGCCACAACTCCAATTGTAAAATTGGTTGTCTGTTACTTGGGGGCAGGAGCGACTTTTGGGCTGGTGGTATCCGACCTTGCCACATTGGCGCCCCTTCTTGAGGATACAGTTGATCGACTTCGGCGATATCACTTGTGGTTACATATCCCTTGCTCAAAAAGCGGCGAATTAAATCCAGGCCTTTATTATTCAGTGCCCTTTTAAATAGAGCGATTTGGGTGGCTTCACTAAATAGCCACAAATCTGCAACCTTGGTAGCGATGGAATCACCGCCAGTTTGTCGTGGATACCGCACATAGTCAAATAACAGTCCATCAGGACGACGACGCAGTACCTCCTGTACCATTTGGTAGTAGTCGCGCTTGGCTTGCTCGTTGTAGGGATCAATATATACTTGAGCACTTTCATTTACAACATACAGGCTGGTTTGACCTTTACCATTACGGGCGATCGCTGCTTCTCTATCTCCACGTTTTGCATAGTTATAGCCGAAATGCAAGGTAAACATCCACGCATAGACCTTTAGACCCCGTTGTCGCCCTTTTTGAATTGCTGTGGCTAATAAATCAGCTTTCTGTGCCCCTGGAGTCTGAATCACGGAAGGCCAAACTGTAGGGTTAGCGGCGGCTGGTAATAGTACTTTCCCGTCGTAAAATGCTTCTAAGTAAATTTGGTTATAGCCACGGTTGACCATCCGATCCATAATCTGGTCAATTACCCCTGGCTTGATGTCGCAGGGATACAAACGTAACCAAATGGCTTGGTTTTGCGGCCAGGTGCGACGCCGACAATCCTTTAATTCTTGTGCATGTTGTTTGATCAACTGCTGGTAGCGTTTCTGGGCATCTTGATTGCCTTTGAGTGCCGACAAACGTAGGTTTTCTTTGGCTTTGGCCTCTGCTGGTGATAAATGACAATATCCTGTTGCTTGCGCCCCTGCTGGTTGGGTCCCAAAGTTGGGAATCAGCATACTACTGCTGAAAACAGCAACAAACAGACTCCGCCAAAATAATATTGCTTTTGCAGCCTTCAATGGACAGTTGGACATATGTGAAACGTGTAATGGAGAATGGGGCATAGGTATGGGGACTGAGAAATAGTTTTCCCAATACCCAGTACCCAATACCTAATACCCAGTACCTTTTTTACCGATCACCCCTAGAGCGATCGCTAAGAATGATGTGTATAGAATTCTATAAGTCAAAAATAGGGGCTTTGAAGCCTAGTTATACAAGACTTCTTAACCCCTGTTTCTGTTGCCACATTTTTTATGTAGTTGCTTTACCAGAAAAGCCAAGATACTTAATCACTGATTGACAATACTATGGTGTCAACGACAATTTATTTAAATCAAAATTCACAATCCCAAACTTCCCAACCAGACTTGACCTAAAAATCAAGAGTCAAAATTATACTCTGAAAATTTGACTCTTGAATATAGGGTAGCGGATAGTTAAGCACCACGCCTCAGTGCTGACTCTACTTGATTCAACTCTTGTTCTAAGCGATTTTTCAGCTTTTGGGGTACTGGACGATTGGGATACGAACTATAGTGTCCAGCTAGGGAGTTGAGGGCTGTTCGCATGGTGGTAAACGAGCTGAGAGTAGAAACAGAATTAACTCGCTGATAACGAGCTGAAAAGTCATTTATTTTCTGACGCGCTTCTGCTTGAACTGCGGCTTTATCTGGTGAATCTTGTGATACATCTAGAGCATTTCTCAAAACTGTGACTACCGCTAAGGTGTCTTGGCGATAATCGCCTGTTAAACTATCGGGACTAGAACAACCCATTAAGCCAATGGCTACAACTAATACTAGAGCAAGCAGACGCGACCAATAGCTTTTCATAAGCATTCAGTGAAATAACGCATAAATCAACGTCCATCCTATCTTGGATTGGTATCTTGGGGATCAATTGAGTGGTAGTACGGTGTATGGAAAGTTTACTGGCTGGGGTCGTCATTTGTCATTGGTTATTGGTCGTTTGCTATTTCTCCGCCATCACCTGATATAGAGTATCTCTTTGCTGGTAAGGTCGTCCTAAAGAAGCGATCGCTGTTTGTAAGGTTTCAACTTCCATGCAAGTACCACCTACAGCACCAGCCATTGTGGTGATGTGTTCTTCCATTAAGGTGCCACCAATGTCGTTGCAACCCCAAACTAAAGCTTCCGTTGCACACTCCAGCCCCAGTTTTACCCAACTCGGCTGATGGTTGGGTATCCAATTACCTAAGAAAATTCGGGCGACAGCACTCAGTAACAATGCATCAGTTAAAACTGGCTGATCTCTTCCTACACGCCGACGCAAAGGTTTGGGGGCTTCTTGTCCGACAAAGGGTAATAAAATAAACTCAGTAATTTGGGCGGGGTATCCCTGATGGATGGCAGTTTTTTGTAGCGATCGCAATTTTTCTAAATGCGCTATTTGCTGTTCTGGTGTTTCAATATGTCCCGATAGCATTGTACTGGTGGTGTGTAGACCTAATTGATGGGCTGTGCTGACAATTTCTAGCCAAGTGGCTGTGTCAATCTTTTCTGGACAAAGTACCCGCCGCACTGTATCGTCTAACACCTCTGCTGCTGTTCCTGGCATGGAACCAACACCAGCATCTCGCAACGCCATAATCACATCAGCATACTCAAGCCCGTCAATTCTGGCAATAAATTGTACTTCCTGGGGAGAGAACGCATGTAAGTGCAACTGGGGAAATTCTTCCTTGATGGTTGCTACCAGCTTCAGGTAATAGGGCAAAGTTTTACCGTTGATTTGTGCTTGGGGGTTCAATCCTCCCTGCATACAGATTTCTGTTGCACCCCGTTGCACACCATCTGTAGCTTTTTCTAGAATTTGCGCCCAATCTAACCAGTAAGCACCTGTGTCGCCGTCATCCCGACGGAAAGCACAAAAACTACAGTGCTGCTCACAGATATTGGTAAAGTTGATATTGCGGTTAATGACATAGGTAACTGTATCACCCACCTGGCGATTGCGGAGTCGATCTGCTGTAGTACGTATAGCAGCGATCGCTTCTTGATCCGTTTGCTTTAACAATACTACTCCCTCTGCGGGAGATATATCGCAACCCATTAGGGCATGTTCGAGGATAGCATTAACAGTTTTAAGCTTCACAGGTTATTAATTACAGCTTAGTTACTTCTACTTTTTTATTTTGGCAGGAAACCTTAACCAGCATCGAAAAAATAGTGCTTAAAGGTAATGAACTTGTTGCATCACTAGTTAGGTTGTGATCTGGATTGGATTTGTACCAATTATTATTTTCAGTTCTCTGACTGCTTGAAGAAGTTTGAAATTTTTCAGTAATACGAATATTTTCTGTTAATCCATCAAAAATCTCGGTAATAAAATACGTATATTCAACATGGTTGAGATTAGTTTACTGGGTTTAAGCTGGGCAGATTGACTGCATATTTAGCTAATCTTCAAATTTTAAAAAATTACATTTACTCATTCAAGAGCAAAAGTAATTTTAAATTAAGCATATTTATTAAAATAATGAATTCTATAAATACTTCAGAAAAATATCAGCATATCAGTCAAATGCTGCCTGCAATGAAGGGCATAGCAATATTCATAGTTGTGATCTATCATCTTTGGGGATATAGCAAAGGTTGGCTATCAGTTTCACAAATATATGAGCTATCTCAGAGTAACGGCATTAAAAGTCTTGTGGAAGCGTTCATGTCTATTTTCTGCCTAATAGGAGAACAAGGAGTTCATATTTTCTTAATTGCTAGTGGTTTTGGATTAAGTACATCGTGGTGGCGACAATTTCAAGCATCGGGAAAAAATCCGCAATCTTTTGCTGCAATACCTTTTTGGCGACGGAGATTATTAAGACTTTTACCTTTGTATTGGTTAGCTAACCTCTGCGCTTTAATTTTGGTCTTGGTTGCACCTGATTGGGTTCCCTATGGCAGAGAAATCATTGCTCAAGGTGGGCTAGAATTCGGTTTAGGGATAATTGCTAATCTGACAACTTTCCGAAATTTCACAACAAAATACTACTTTTTTCTCAATGGTGCTTGGTGGTATATAGGGCTTTCTATTCAGCTTTACTTAATTTTTCCGTTATTGATTCAGTGTGGTAAACGTTGGGGATGGTCTAAAGTATTGTTTGGCTCCTTGATAATTTCGTTATTATACAGGGCATTAGTTATAGCTTTATCTTTTGATAATTTGACTACTGATGTTCTGTTACGAGGAGCTATATTTCCATCACGTTTATTTGAATTTGTATTGGGTATAGTTTTAGCGATCGCACTACTCAATACCCATAAAGAAATTAATAATAAAGGTTCTGATAAATTCTATCTATTATTGCCAAATTTATTAATTAAACGACGTTGGTTAGGATTACATATTTTGTTATGGTTGTTAGGCTTAGCTTGTCATTGGGCATCCTATGAAGTAGGGGGATTCATGAGAATTCCGGCAGATGCACTCATCGGTTTTGGAGAATTTGGTCTTGTTTTGCAAATGATGACTATGCTAACAAGTATCAAAAAATGGCTAGATATTTTAGGAAATTATTCTTATGGTATTTTTCTGACACATATGAACGTTTTTACAGGACTTTGGTTAGTAATAGGCAATTTAATTTCTTTTTACTGGCTAAAGTTAGTATTGGTAAGTATGATTACTTGCGTTATTGGCGGTATTTTTGAACTTTCTTATAACTGGGTAAGCCAAAAATACTTATTAACCAAATCTGCTTAATTTATTTATAAGCTACCATTTTTTGTTATGTCTAGAGACTTAGTTATTAATAAAATATCCTGGCGGGTTTCTTTAGAATATGTACTGCTGAGTGCGATCGCTGTCTCTATTTTGCTGAGAATTATTAATTTAGGTAGCCGAGAGTTTTGGTATGATGAGGTTTTATCTTTACTCCTATCTACTGGACAAAAAAGCGCCTATCAAGCACCTGGAAATACACCAGTAGTCTTGGCAGAATATACATCATTGTTGAGTTTACCTGTGGAAGCAGGTTTACGGGATTTATTCTCAACTTTTAATCAGCTAATTCGCAGTCTTTTAGGCGGGGAACCCCATCCGCCGCTATTTTTTGTTAGTCAACATTTCTGGCTGCGTTTGTTTGGTAATAGTGAAGCCGCAATGCGGAGTCTCAACACATTATTTAGCATTGCGGCTATTAGTAGTGCTTACGGTTTGGGTAGAGTTTTTTTAGGACATCGTGCAGGACTGTTGTTAGCAGCATTTCTAGGGGTTAATCCGTTTTATTTATTTCACTCTTTGAATCTGCGGATGTATGCGCCCTTAGTTTTGTGGTCTACTTTAAGTGCATGGGCATTACTAAATCTTACTGATCAACAAGAAACTCAACTTATCGACAGTCGTCGCCGTCAGTTGTTATGGAATGTTTTATTAATTGGTTCAGTAGCAGCCGGTTTGCTCACCTTTTATTTGTTTGCCTATTGGGTAATGACTTTAGGAGTATTGGTACTTTACCTTGACCGCAAGCATTGGTGGCAACATGGCTTACGTTTGGGAAGCGGAGTTTTACTCACTATTCCTTGGGTGCTATGGGGTACTCTCAAGCAACTCCGCAATGCTGACTTAAAACGATTTGGTGCAGTTAAAGAAGTTGGTGCTGCGTGGTTAACCCATTTACAAGATGTAGCTCAAACTTTAGGTACTAACTTACTTTTAGGTGACTGGGTAACGAGCCTATCACCAGTATCAATAACTCTAGCTGGTTGCTTGGTGATTTTATTCGTTTTGCTCTCTAGTATTAGCCTCTGGCAACAAGGCGAGCAAACAAAACTAGGTGTGGCTTTAATATTAGGAATTTTGCCTTTATTTCTAGCCTTGTTAGTAGATATCGTCACTAAGAAATTTACCCTCGGTTTTGGCTGGGGCAGAACTATGATTATTATTCTCCCCGGCTGTTTTTTATTATTAACATTGTGGATAGAAAAGGGACTTGCTAGACAATGGCGTATACCTGTAGCATCTAGTTTATTGCTTATATATCTCACCATTAGTATTGGTGATTTTAGTTTACGGCAACGCTCAGTCTTTCACAAAGTTGCAGATTTAATCTCACAAGAAGTAAATCAGCCGACCTTAATTGCGATGAATTCTAAAGCTTGGGGTCATGTGATGCGTTTAGCTTATTATATTCCTTCCCAATTCCCTGTCATGTTACTAGCAGAAAACCCCGCAAATTTAGCAACTACTTTAGAAAAAGTCTTACAAGATGATGCAGCAAAATATCCTCGTTTGCTTTGGTTAGACAGCAGTGATCCTCTATGGTCGAGTTTAGAAACTACCGCAGAAGTCGAAAGGGAAAGAGAAAATGTTACACAAGTATTATCACCGCAATTCCAACTAACAGCAACTCAAGATTTATCAGGAACAATGGCTCTTGATAAATTTACCATTAGACTTTACAAACGTTCTGCCATCAATTAGACATCTAGCAGCAGCCGTTATTTTGGAAAAAATACAAGCAGTCTATTGAATATCACATAAAAAACTTATGATTGATTCAATAATGTTATAGTATAAATAACAAAAAACATTCTTAAATACCGCTAGCTATTAATAGTATAATCACCCGAAAAAACTTTATTACATATTTTTTGTAACCCCTATGTTTTCAGAGCCTAATTCATTATTGTCAGTACCTACCGGTCCATTACAGATTGCTGCTGCTACCTCTACTGATGTAGATGCAAATTCTCAAGCCATCTTACTTTCTCTAGTGATTCCAACTTACAAAGAACGTGACAATATCGAGAAAATTGTCTATATATTAAGTCTCTTACTTGATGAATCTATCCCTGGAGAGTATGAACTGATTGTGGTAGATGATGATAGTCCAGACCGCACTTGGGAAGTAGCACAATCCTTGATGTCAAAATACCCTCATTTGCGGGTGATGCGACGCCAGCAGGAGAGGGGGTTATCGTCAGCAGTAGTGAGAGGATGGCAGGCCGCAAGGGGTAGCATCCTAGGGGTGATTGATGGCGATTTGCAACATCCACCAGAGGTATTGGGACAATTACTGAAGGCAGTTCAGCAGGGTGCAGATTTGGCAGTAGGTAGCCGTCACGTAGAAGGAGGGGGGGTTAGTAGTTGGAGTGTTGTCCGGCGTTTTTTGTCTCGTGGTGCTCAAGTTTTAGGATTGGTGATTTTACCAGGGGTACTAGGTAGAGTTACTGATCCCATGAGTGGTTATTTTATGGTGCGTCGTCAAGCGATCGCTGGTGCGACACTCAATCCTGTAGGATATAAAATCCTTTTGGAAGTTATTGGCCGCGGTAAGGTGCGGGAAATCGCTGAAGTGGGTTATGTGTTTTGTGAACGCAAAGAAGGCGAAAGTAAGGTGACATGGAAGCAATATGTAGAGTACATACATCACCTGCTGCGGTTGCGCCTCACTACAGGCTTACTGGGCAAATTCCCCATTAGTCGCTTCTTCCGCTTTGGGTTGGTAGGGTTGAGTGGGGTATTTGTGGATATGGCAATGCTTTATCTACTCAGTGATGATTCAACTCTAGCTCTACCCTTGACACGCAGTAAAATCATTGCTGGGGAAATTGCCATTTTTAATAATTTTTTGTGGAATGACGCCTGGACTTTTGCTGATGTCTCGATGAAGCAACAAGAATGGCGTCAACGTCTCAAGCGCTTTTTAAAATTTAATATCATTTGTCTGGCGGGGTTGGTACTGAATGTACTGATATTAAATATAGTATTTAACTTCTTGATTCGTAACCGCTACATTGCTAACCTGATTGCGATCGCTGTGGCAACTGTCTGGAATTTTTCGGTGAACTTGAAACTCAGCTGGCGAGTCACTGAAGTCAAATAGTTTTGTAGTAAGCACTTTAGTGCTTAGGTTATGAAGGAATTATTTTTTATAACTATCTGGCACACCCACAGGCGACAAACCAGCGAGCGCCCGGAGGTTTTGACAACGAATCAACTCGTTAAAATTTAAACCAGTACGGCCTTCAATCTTACCCACAGTCTCAATTGCAGATAACAAATATTCCGCAGCTTCGGCTTCAGAATAACCCCGGCGTTGTGCTACGCGAATGGCTGCTGTATCAGCATTTAACTCTGCTTCTTGGGATTTGTTCGTCCGCCAGATGCGAAATCCCGCGATCGCACTTAATCCCCCAGCGACTGCAACACCTACTGCATCTGCTTGAGTTAATTCTACTAAGCCACCGAACAACCCAGCTAGCACCACGCCTTGATAAATATCGGGTTTAAACCACCTCACCCCTGTTAACCAGTTCACCATCTGCAACATCAATAAATCTCGTTGTGGTTTGGTCAGACGTTGCCACAAATCGAAGTTAATATATATTGGTCGCTCCCGATTCCAAGGTAATGGCAAGGAAGCATCAATTACTCTAGTCTGTTCTGGTTTACTGGTGATTTTAACCGTCATGCGACCAGAAGCAGGCATGACATTTAATAAACGACGAATTTCAGCCTTTGGCTCCATAATTAGCAGGGGGCAGGGAATAGGGAGCAGGGAGAAAGAATTAGGTATATGAATGGCATGAATTAGATAAAACCATCAGAATGCCGTGAGACAATTGTATAATGTGGCGGGATTCTCTGGTATCTATTTACATCTAATTAGTCCAAGTCTGTGGACTTTGCTTGTGTAGTCCAAAACTTGAGAATTTTGCATAGCCCAAGACTAAATTTTTAACTACATGGACGCTTTTGCTCCCATCCCACCTGAATGGACAAATAAAGCAATTCATGCATATGAGTTTTGCTGTCCTAGTTGCAAATCCAGCAGTCTAGAAGCTGAAAAAGTTTGGATTAATCGGCGATCGCCTGTACTTACAGAAGAACATCGCCGCAAATGGCAAGAATTCTATAATTGTCACTGTGGTTCTGTTTGGTGGGCGTGGAGTAGCGATCGTCCCCCGACGGATTTGTTAAAACAGACAGACTCTAACACTCAATAAATTTTTCCTCAAACGAAAAGCCCACCTTAAGGTGGGCTTTTCATTAGTACTTAACTACCGTAACCAGTTTTAGAAACTAAAGGTTGTACGGATAGTACCAACATAGATGGTATCGTTAGCGTCGTTGTGTTCTGGGTTGAAGATTACCAGCAAACCAGGGGTGATCAGAATATTGTCAGATACCTTCATCTTGTAAAGACCTTCCAAGTGATATGAAGTATTTGCCTCACTGGTGATTCCACTACCGCCTGTAACTTTAGGTGGCTGACCAAAAATCACACCCAGGGTGTTACCTTCGCTACCAAGGTCTCTCAAGGCTACATTCGCAGCCCAGTAGAAAATATCCGCATCTCTGCTAGGGCCATTTTCCGAATTAGCATTGGAGTAACCAACCCAACCACCAACCGATAGTTTCTCACTAGGACGGAAGTTAGCTTGAAAACTGTAGTTATTAGATGTGGTAGAAATATTACCAAAAGGTCTGTTTGCTAGAGCACTACCCATGCTACCGAACAAGTTGACACCACCAGCAGCGTTCTGATAAGAGCGGGTGTAGGTGAAACCTAAGTTTAGAGCTTGACTAGGCTTGAAGTCTATTTGCCCGAAGAAGGCATTAGCACCAGCGAATAAGCCATTATCATCGGTGGGGTTACTAGCTCTAGGTGCAAAATAAGCTCCTGTGAAACTGATAGGCCCTTTGGGATTAACTGTGACAGTTAAGCCAGCGCCACCAGGAGAAGCCGAACGATAAATCGGACTGAAACGACCGTAACGAGAAATGGCGCCGGAACCACTACTTCTGAAGTCTGGGTTGAACACGTTAACGTTATTCCAAGACTCGCCCCCAAATGCATCAACCTTAACTCTGATGGCATCACTCAGGTTCATTTCATAGTTGATTTTATCAACTTCAACGTTGTTACCGTTATCACCGTCGAAGCCCAAACGGGTCATGTTTGTACCAGTAACGTTAGGCCGAGCGGTACCGCTACCACCATCAAATTGGGTAATGTTGCGAGCTTGCAAACGAATTTGCAACTTATCGCTTCCTGTAAAGCTACTTTCCAAGCTCAAACGCACTCGGTCAGCGAAAATGGTGTTGTCTGCAATCTCGCCACCACCTGCTCTTGTGTCACCAAAAGCATTAGCAATAGCAAAGATCGCCTCACCTTTTAACTTGGTGGTAGTGGAGAATTGTTGTGCTTCTAGTGTTGCAGTGCGTGCTTCTAAAGCATCCACACGACCACGCAGGGTAGCTAATTCAGCAGAAAATTCTTCTTGTAATCTCTGCAAAGTAGCTAGGTCTTGCTTGGTCACCAAATCAGCAGTAGCCGTGGCAATTAATTCGTTAACTCGGTCTAAACAAGCATTCAACCCTGCGGCAAATTCATAACGAGTCAAGGCACGGTTCCCACGGTAAGTACCGTTGGGATAACCTGCAATACAGCCATAACGCTCAACTAAAGATTGCAAAGCTTGGAATGCCCAATCTGTAGGTTGCACATCCGAAAACTGTGAAACGGATGTCACCTGACCGATGCTGTTAGCTTCTTGTGACAACTGAGCAACTGTTGTTGTTTGTTCTTGCACTTCAGCAGCTACAGCAGCGTTAGCAGCGAAGAATGTAGCTGCAACAATTGGACTTACTTTCAGAAGATTCCAGAATGTTTGCGTCATTGATTTTTATTCTCTCTCTCACACCTATTGTTTGCAATCATTGGGATGAAGCCCCTAGTTTTTTTATGCTCAGGGAATTCACTCAAAAACACACTTGTGATTATACTATTTATCGTAGTAATCGCTGCAAGTCAATCACCACAATTTTTGAGAATTATTTATTGGCTGTTTTATTTGGTGGACATAAAATAATACGGCGTTTGTGACGTAAAAGCGTTCCTTCTTCTTCAAATTGCTGTAGTAGCCGTGTTACAGTCACTCTTGTTGTGTTTAACACTTCTGCCATTTCCTGATGAGTGACATTTAAGTCTATTAATCTACCTTGTTCGACATCACGACCAAATTTCTCACTTAACCATGCCAGAAATTGCCACAAACGTAGGGAAATTGGTTTACGATGTACTATGCTCAGAAGCTCCTCAGCCTGTTGAATGTGGGACAATAAAGCATCAATATCTTGATGCCAAAGGTGAGGAGGTAAAACGCTCACTTCTACGCTTGTTAAGCATTCTATTTGGTATGGTTTAACCTTGGATAAAGGATAGCCGATTACATCACCTGATCCCCAATAGCCCAGAGTGATAAATGTACCGTCTTCACTCCAAGTTAAGGTGCGAACTGCTCCGCGCTCAATGCGCCACAGTACATCATGACGTTGTGGAATTACTTCTCTACGAGTAAATAACCTCTGGGGTAACTGTCCATTGAGAGTAGAGTGATTTAATGTAGTAGAAGAATTTGGGGCATGACTTGTGGAATATATCATGTGTGGGTCTAATAGCGTAGAAATGTTTGCTTAACAGTGGTAGTAAATATACCGTTGATGCACTAAGAGATGGCTTTTATTAGCTATCGACATTAGCTATTTTCATAAGTAACCCCAAGGATAGATATCAGCACAGAACTACTTTGGTATATTTGAGCATATTGGAGCCTCTAAAACTTATAAAATGATGTCAAGAGAGTATTACATTTGTTGTTGTATGGGCTACTAGGTGAGTAATGTTCATAAATAGATATTTGACTTAATGTATTACGAGTAAGGCTCAGATTAAACTGCAAAAGTTTTGACACTACAGGGAATTATTGTCAAAATAGTCTGGGTATATATATTGCTATAGAATTATTTGTGGAAAATCTCTACTGAATTGAGTTTCTTCTCATTGAAGTCAGACCTCTGAATCATGATTTAGTACTCTAATCTCATGCGTGAAATCAAAAATTAGTTGAGAGGTATTTTTAGTCCCAACTGTTAGTATTAAAGATGAATCAGAAGTTATCTTCACTGGCAAAGAAATGCATCAAACGTCTTTGCAGAAAATTCTCTATTCTGGTCTTTAAACTCATCTCTTCTTACTAATCCATAACACTGTATCTATAGATATTGCTTTATGGTTGTTTGCCTTTTTCTAATTTAAACCTCGTTATCTCTGTGAAACTTGAAGACTGAATTACATGGCAAGATTGTAAGATGTCATGCTTTTGGAGTTATAAAAAGCTAGTATTAATGCCCTTATTCATCAACAAGAATACCTTGAAGGCTTCAGATTTCTCAGTTTAATATATTACACTACCTGAACTCCTAAGTTACGCACAAAACATTTTTTAGACTATCTTGTGCAACTTTAATTGCGTAAGGTTAAGACTAGGTAAGCTTTTAGTGAAATGTATGTTGGTTAACTATTTTTTAATCACTCAGTACTATATGTCACCCTGAATTCAGATTTTGCAGGTATGACCAAAAGTTCAATACTTTTTAAACCCTTGCCTGGCATGGCTTGCAGATGTTGTTTGGATCAGGCGATCGCCTCTGCAACACCAAGTATCGATCACTCAAGTTGACATATTGACATGATTCTCAACCCATTCTATAGCAAGCACAAGGCGAGAGTCGGAGGGAAAATGATTCAGATAAATATTTATAATTTCAATTAAATGTGCGATTATAGTTAGGTAGCGTGTTTTCTAGATTTACACATCTATCTCAAGTTAGATAACAGAAAATAAAAATTAGGGAATGGGACTCAGCACCTTAGAACTAAGAACGTTGACCAGTAACAATGTAAGCCACTCGTTGACCGATATTAGTGGCATGATCTGCCATGCGTTCCAGACAACGAATTGCCAAAGCTAGCAGCACAATTGGCTCAACTACACCTGGAACATCTCGTTGGTAGGCTAAAGTCTGATAAACCTGCTCATAGGCATGATCTACAGCATCATCCAGGCGTTTGATACTGCGCCCACCAACTTCATCCAAATCTGCCAAAGCCACCAAGCTCGTGGCTAGCATAGCCTGAGCATGATGTGACATAACGGCAATATCTGGTAAACAATCATGGGGTGGATAGGGAAAAATTTTCACAGCAATTTCAGCTAAATCCTTAGCGTAATCTCCTATCCGCTCTAAATCTCGTACCAGCTGCATAAAAGCACTCAAGCAGCGCAAATCTTGAGCGGTGGGAGCTTGCATGGTCATAATTGCCGTGCAGTCTGACTCTATTTGTTTATAAAAACGATCAATTTTTTTATCTAATCGGGGAATTTCCGCAGCTGCTGTTAAATTGCGGGCAAATAACGCTTGGTGACTCAGCCGGAATGATTGTTCCACCAAAGCGCCCATACGTAATACGTCCCGCTCTAAGCGCCTAATGGCACGTGCTAACTGGGATCTGTCAGGATTGGGACTATAAAGGACAACTTTCACACTTGTAGTCTCAAACGTGAAGATATTTTTTAACTATAATCTTGAGTTGAGGTATTTGCCATAATTTCTGGTAGTTGAACTTGTATCCATGCACCACCAGTCTCTGGGTGATTCATGGCTTTAATTGAACCACCGTGAGCCAGAACAATTTGTCTGACAATCGCCAAACCTAAACCACTACCAATGATTGCCGTTGTGGGACTACTCTCTTCTACAGGGGAACGGTGTCGGGCTTTGTCTCCTCGGTAAAATCGCTCAAAAACGTGTGGTAAATCGGCTTCTGCAAAACCCATACCGGAGTCAATGACGTTGATTTCCAGGAATTGGCAATGAGTATCTTTTGTTGAGATAATTTTAGCCTCGACTTGAACAGTGGTACAGGGGGGACTGTATTTGATGCTGTTATCTAGGAGGTTGAGAAAGACTTGGTAGATGCGAGAACGATCTGCCTTAATCCAGAGACTTTCTGCACCAGAATAATTTAGGGTTAAGTGTAGCCGTTGAGCCAATGGTTCTAAAGTTTCCCATACAGACAAAACTAGCGATCGCACTTCCACGGACTCAGGGTGCAATTGCATAGTTGGGTTGGTTTCCATTTGGGTGAGTTCCAACCAGCTTTGTACCAAGTTAATCAACCGATCAACTTCCTGCATCAGACGAGTAACCCAACGATTTAAAGGTGGTTCTAAGCGGTTTTGTAAAGTTTCTGCAACTAACCGAATTGAAGTTAATGGTGTTCTAAGTTCGTGTGCTAGATCAGAAAAAGAGCGATCGCGTATCTGATTCATATCCAGCAAGGGTTGGCGATTTTCTAAAAACACTCCCACCTGCCCGTCATTTAAAGGGAAACTAGATGCCCGTAAAGCCAGAGACTTTACTTCTAACATTGCTGCCGCATTCTCACAAGAAGGGTGAAACACCCACTCTCTCACCTGCGGTTTCTGAGAATCACGAGTTTGCTCAATTAACCGATCAAGCTCATAAGACCTTACCAGCTCCAGTAACAAGCGCACTTGCCCTGGTTGCCATCTTTCCAAATACAATATTTCCCTCGCCTGGCGATTACACCACAGCAGTTGATTTTCTTCATCCACCTGTAAGTATCCTAGTGGTGCAAAATCTAGCAGTTCTTGGTAAGCCTCTAGAGATTGCTGCAAATCTTGCCGATGTTGCTTCACCATCGCAATTTCTTGGCGCAAGCGAGGCATCAATGGTAGTACCACCTTGGAAGAGTAGGAATTTAAAGGTTTGAGTACCCGCCCCAGGTAACGGTTCAGTTGAATCTGTTGCCAAATCCAAAACCCAACGCCTACCGCTAAACCCAGACAAAATCCCAATAAGAACATTTAAGTCATTAGTTGCTTCGTGACAACTAAAAACTAACAACTATTGCCACTAATTATCCAAATCGGTAGCCAAAACCTCTTACAGTCACAATGTATTCCGGACGACTAGGGTCTTGTTCTAACTTTTCTCGCAACCAACGGATGTGAACATCTACAGTTTTACTATCCCCAACAAAATCCGGGCCCCAAACCTGGTCTAGTAATTGCTCCCGCGACCATACACGGCGAGCATAACTCATGAATAGTTCTAGAAGGCGGAACTCTTTAGGGGACAAACTCACTTCTTGTCCCCGCACCAGCACACGACACTCTTGGGGGTTCAACGTCACATCTTTGTACTTTAAGACTGGTAGTTGGGGCAAGGTGCTTAAACGCTGGCGACGGAGTAGTGCCCGACAACGAGCCACCAACTCACGCATACTAAAAGGCTTCGTTAAATAGTCATCTGCACCCACTTCTAAGCCCAGGACTCGGTCTGTTTCACTGCCTTTGGCACTTAGCATCATAATTGGTACTGGGTTGCCTTGATGACGCAGCAAGCGGCAAATATCCAGTCCATTGATCTGTGGCAGCATCAAATCTAGGATTACTAAATCAAAGGAAAGTTCCCCTGAGTTGGGTTCAAAATTTTTGAGATATTCCACAGCCGATCGCCCATCAGCAGCCGTGACTACCCCATAACCTTCCTCCTCCAATGCCACAACTAGCATTTCTCTAATTAGTTCTTCATCTTCTACTATGAGAACGCGGCTTGTCTGTCCGATGTCCGCTCTGGCAGAAAATTTGGTTGATTCGCTGGTGTACATTGATATCACAAAAGTTTGGGTCTGTGCTGGTATCCAGGCAATGATTGCGTCAACTGTGTCATCTCAGTGCATTTACGCTTCTAGGGTGATGACTTACTTGGCAAAAAGTAGTACCCGACACATTATGCACCACATTATAAATCACTAAAGGTACAAGCTGGTCAAAGCCTCACCAAAATCTTTAGAGTTGTTTCAGATTTAACTCGCACACACTGACCAGCAAAAGCTTCTAGAGAGTTCTCTTTTGATGGACTCTTGGGGTTTAGCTACAGGATAACCCACTATGATTCTAGAGTTGATGGCACGTTAATAAATATTCTCCTAGCACACACCATAGAGATGGGAGATTTTCTATTTACGAGTTTTTAAGTAGCTTTTATAACTTTTAAGTTCAAAAAAACCCTGACGAATACTAATACTCTGTGTATAAAAGAAATATTAAAATTAGTCAACTATAATACAATGAGTGATATTAGTCTGCTGATGGCGAGCGTATTAGCAGCAGGGCAAACATCATTGCCTCAGTTACCTGAGCAGCCTGTAATTCAGACAGAAAGCCCGGTACAGAAGTCTAGCCAGGAACAATTATCTGAAACATTCCCATCTGCTGACATCACACCACCTGAATTCATTCAGCCGGATGAAAGTATCCCCACTATTTCATTAGCTACTAAAGAAAAGTATCAAGTTATACTAGATGAAAGTAGAGTCAAAATGCAGATCAACAGATCCGCAAGTATGAATGATGCTGGAGATATTCAACCTGTCACAGAAATCTCACAGCAGCAGGAAAACACAGAAAACCCAGAATCAGATGACCAAATATCTCAAGTCACTTCAGTGTCACAGCTTGATGATGTGCAACCCTCTGATTGGGCTTTTGGGGCTTTGCAATCTTTAGTTGAACGCTATGGCTGCATTGCGGGATATCCTAATGGGGTCTATCGTGGCAACCGTGCCATCAGTCGTTATGAATTTGCAGCTGGTTTAAACACTTGCCTGGAAAGACTAAATGAATTAATTGCTAATAGTCAAGCTAGCGCTATTAGTAATGATGATTTAATCCAGCTGCAACGTTTGCAAAGTGAGTTTAGCTCAGAGTTACAGCAATTAACCCAGCGAGTGGAGACGTTAGAAAACCGCACCAGTGAAGTAGAAGCAAATCAATTTTCTCCAACTACTAGATTATTTGGGCAAGCCATTTTTAATGTCCAGGGAACCAACAGCCCTGATGTAGACTTATTTCCCAGAGATGGAGTACCTGAACGCAAGGCGCAAACAAATTTAACTTTGACAAATAGTGTGCAACTAACGTTAGCAACTTCCTTTACAGGTAGAGATTTATTACTCACAGGGCTATCGGCAGGAAATTTGGGTTCTAATGCACCATTGGTATTTACCAATATGGGACGTTTGGGCTATGAGTCCAATACAGAAAACAATGTCGTAATCAACGAGCTTTCTTATCGATTTCCCGTTGGGAATAACTTAGGTATTGTCGTCGGTACGGCGGGAGTCAACCCGGTGAACACCTTTCGCGGTATCAACCCCCTAGAGGGTTCTGGTGATGGCGCAATTTCTCTATTTGGTCAGCGTAACCCGATTTTGACGATTGGGAACAGTACTGGTGGTATTGGTTTTGACTGGCAAATTAGCGATCGCATCAGTTTACAAGGAATTTACAGTTCTGAAATTCCCAGTTTTCCAGGTAATAGCAACTTTGGCGGGCTATTTGGTGGCAGAGTGACCACTGGTGCTCAGTTAACTTTAGCGCCCACAAATAACATCGATGTGGGAGTAAATTATCTCTACTCCCGCTCCCCTGATGACTTACTAGGTAATGGTATTGGTGACGCTCAATTGATTTCACCTTTTGCACCAACTTCTGCCTTTAATACCCAAGCTGTTGGTGTCACTGCTGCTTGGCGTATCCACCCAAATGTGCAGTTAGGTGGTTGGGGTGGATGGACACACTCCAAACCCGTAGAACTTGAAGGTAGTGTGGAAACCATCAACTGGATGGTGTTTGCAGCATTTCCTAATTTGTTGCGTCCTGGCAATTTAGGAGGCGTTCTGGTAGGACAACCACCCAAAATTACTTCTAGTACCTTACCCGACGGATTTAATTTTCCCAACTTTTCTGATGGCGGGACACCAGGAGGGCGTCGTGACTCCTCAGTACACGTAGAACTTTTTTATCGTACTCAGGTGACGGAAAATATCGCAATCACACCAGGGTTATTTGTAGTTTTTAATCCCGACCACAACGCCAATAATCAGCCATTGCTTGTAGGGACGATGAGAGCAACCTTGCGGTTTTGATTTTTTACTAGTGTAAATATAATCAACGGGTGTTTTAATCAGAGGCTAATTCCTGGTTAAATTTTGCACACTCTACACACCATAGGTACTAAGAAGGTTCGTAGTTAGCACTTTAGTGCTTAAGAATGAAGGACTAAAATCCTGACTACAAACAACAGCCTGTGGGTGTTTTTTATAAGTAGATAAAGGAAAAGCTTTTTTTATGAAATTGAATGCAGTTATTAGCAACGCTAGTCTCGCAACCCTGATGATAGGTTTAGGTGGCGCTAGAGCCTCAGCGCAAATCACAATTCAAAGTACTGGTACACTCTCAGGTACTATCCAACTCCCCAGCTTTAATCCTAACTTTAATAGGGTAGATACTGTGATTGATACTGACTCCCAAGGTATCTACTCCCGAAACATTGGTTCTAGGAATAATCCTAATTTAGTTCCCGTTTACCAGTCAGAGTATGTCAGGGTACAAACACGGAGTGATGGCAGTCTGAGTTACTCTGTTTACTTTAAAGGCATTCCAGTAGTATCATTTGATGGAGTCTTGACTTCGCCAGTACTGACTGGGGGGGAGTTAGGAACTTATGCTTATCAGGGAAAACTTCCGGGTACTAAATTTGAAGGTATAGTACAAGATGAGTTTGGGTTAGCAAAAGGCTTATACACTGGCATTGTCACTGACCCAAAAACTGGACAGCAGTATCAGGGTACTTTTGAAGTGAGTGGACAAGGGCCACGATACAGCGATCGCAACGGTGGCGATAGTCCCACAGTCTTTGATTTTAAGTCAGATATCCCAGGTTCACCAACAATCAAATCTTTTACAATGAAAGACACGCCATTGGTGAGGTTAACCATCAAAGTACCAGCCAATGCTACTTTGGTGACTCCCAATGAGAATGCGATGACACCTACCCCCGCACCCATTGTCAATAGTGGTAATACACCACCCGCACCTGTTGTTGGGAATAATAGCACACCCACTCTCGCACCTGTTGTTGGGAATAATAGCACACCCACTCCCGCACCCATCGCTGATGCTGATAGTGTAATTTCTTCCTTACCATCCACAGCTAATAAAGGTGAATCTAATTCCTTGGTGCTCTCTACTCAACCTAATATTGAGTTCAGCAGTGGTAAGGTTAATTTTGTCATAGAACCTGCACTGATATCCACAGCTATTTGCTCACAGGATGCTGCCAATTGTCCTCACAAACCTACTGTATCCAAACAAGTAATTGGCCCTCGTAGTCGAGTGTTATTACGTTAACAACAGCGATCAAAATTTTTAGACCTCCGACTAATCAAAAAAGCCGGGGGTCTTGAGTTTCTTACTGTTCATAAATGATTTAGGACTGCTATTGATACGAAATTATACTGAAATTGGGCATTCTTTGTTGTTACTGCTCCAACTTCCTTGATATTACAGGTTTCTATTTGATAATTTTCTAGCTATACTGAATACTAATTATAGTAATGCTATTTAATTTTTGTAAAAATCCTCTATACCTCTACTTCCTTAATTTGAGGAAATGTGTTTCTGATTCATGAGAAACTATACTGATTTTTTGTCAGTCAATCATTGAGATTAACTCCATACAGCACAGCCACATTAAGATATATTGCGAGTAAGCGCCAATGAAAGAAGAATTGATTGAATTGATCGCCACAGTTTTACAGGTTTTACGAATTAATATGAATTGGATGACCTGGAATTTATTTTTAGCTTTTATACCTTTAGCGTTAAGTGTGTGGCTATTTCGTAGTCGGAGCGGGCGCTCTTGGGTTTGGTGGCTGGGATTCCTCGTTTTCTACGCTTTTTTACCAAATGCACCATATCTATTAACTGATGTCATTCATCTCATAGATGATATCCGCACAATTCAATCAGTATGGATTATTACCTTAGTGCTGATTCCGGTGTATCTACTAGTGATTGTGGCAGGATTTGAAGCTTATGTCATATCTTTAATCAACTTAGGTCACTACCTACACCGGATTGGTAAGAGCCAATGGATTTTGCGAGTGGAGTTGATCACTCATGCTTTGTGTGCGATCGGAGTTTATTGGGGAAGATTCCTGCGTTTCAACAGTTGGGATTTTATTACTCAACCAGATGCGCTTTTAACCAGAGGCGTGGAAGAACTTCTTGGTAAACAGCCATTGGTCATTATTGCTATCACCTTTGTGGTGCTTTTAGGTTTACATTTACTGATGAAACGAGTAACTTTAGGTTTTTTGAGCCAACCACAAAATTCAATGGCTATCCATTCACGATCAGCAAATCGTAACACTCCCAAGCCTGGATAAATATAGAAATACTGGCGATTACACTTAAGGTAACTGACGTTTAGCAGCTACAAAATATACACTGTTTTTTCAATCCCCCTGTGTCTCCATCTAAAGAAGGTAGCACATAGGGGGTAATTTTTTATCCGAAGAAAGATGCGGGAAGATGATTGATGAGATGAAATGAATCTATATTATGCCGGAGTTTAATTATATGGCAATACTATCTATTGATGAACTCAAAACTTTAGTAGAAAATCCTCAAATACCATGTGTTTCTTTATATATGCCTATGCAAAAAGCTGGGCCGGAAATTCGACAAAACCCAATTCGCTTTAAAAATTTAATTCGTGAAGCTGAACAACGCTTAGAGGATATAGGGATACGCCACACGGAAGCTGTAGATTTTCTCCAATCAGCAAAGGAACTGGATACAAATGATTTTTGGGAACATCAAGACCACGGTTTAGTAATTTTTATTTCTCCTCAACTATTTCGCTATTATTGTTTACCAATGGAGTTTCCAGAATTAGTAGTTGTGAGTAATCAATTTCATCTCAAGCCGTTATTGCAACTGATCCAAAATGATGGACAATTCTATGTCTTGGGTATTAGCCAAAAGGATGTGAAGTTTTTTGAGGGGACGCGCTACAGCCTCAATGAGGTAGAAGTAGAAAATATGCCTAAAAGTGTAGAAGAGGTAATTCTAGAAGACGATATTCAAAAAGGTGTACAGCATAGAATTGCTATATCCAGAGGAGGAACTGCAAATCCATTTCAACAGCCGGGTGAGTTTCATGGACAGGGAAGTCCTGATCGAGATAGACGTCAAGAAAATATTTTGCAATTTTGTTACGCCGTTGATGGAGCGTTGCATGAGAAATTACGGGAGCAAACAGCACCTTTGGTATTAGCAGGAGTTGAGTATCTGTTTCCTATTTACCAAGAAGCAAATACTTATGCTCATTTGATAAATGAAGGCATTACTGGCAATCCTGAAATTATCAAGCCGGAAGAGTTGCAAGAGCAGGCTTGGCAAATTGTACAACCGCTATTTCAGCAGTCAGAACAAGCAGCGATCGCACTTTATCAGCAACTAGCTGGTGAGGATACTGGCAAAGCTGTTTGTGATCTCAAAGAGATAATTCAGGCTGCTTATTATCAAAGAATTGATACTTTGTTTGTTCCTGTAGGACAACAAGTTTGGGGTAAGTTTAATCCCGATACCATGACTGTAAATTTACATTCGGAACCAGAACCAGATGATCAAGATATGCTAGATTTTGCCGCTATTCATACGCTGTTAAATGGTGGAACAGTCTATACTGTTAATCCAGAACAAATACCAAATGGAGCATTAGCGGCAGCAATTTTGCGATATTGATGATTTCTGTGATTTGGAGTACGTAGTTAGTATTTTAGAGATCAGAAAATCAGGATTTTATTCCTTAGTATGAATGGTTTTGCCAAGTTGATGGCGAGCTGTTGCTAAAATCAGGCGTTGTTCAGCACGGGCGATCGCTTGATATGTCCGTGTAACCGCTTCTGGTTCTACAGAAATTGAAGTAATTCCCCATTGCACCAAGCGGTCAATAATTTCTGGATAGAGTGCTGGTGCTTGACCGCAGATGGAACAAGGAATTCCCTCTGCTTGAGACATTTGAATGAGTTGAGCGATCGCACCCATGACCGCCGGGTGCAGTTCATTAAATACTTTTGCTAGTTGTCTTTGCTCTCGATCTACTCCTAGTAAAAGTTGAGTGAGATCATTTGTGCCAATGGAAATTCCCTGTACACCAGCTTTGACGTATTCTGGTAGTAAAAATAGCACGCTGGGCACTTCTGCCATCATCCAAAGTTGGAACTGCGGTACTTGGGTTAACCCTACTTGCTCTACTTTGTGTCGGCACAGGGTAAATTCTTCTACACTGCGAACAAAAGGCAATAATAAATTGATATTGCTGTAGCCTGCTTGTTGTACAGCTGCTAAAGCAGAGAGTTCCAAGGCAAATACTGCTGGATTCATTAAATAGTTGAAGACGCCACGCTCACCCAATGCGGACTGTGATGAAAATTGTAGATGATTTGTAGAAGACGGTAACTCTGGCGATCGCCAATCCAAAGAGCGATAAAAAACTGGTCGTGGTGCAAAGGCCCGGGCAAATTGCATAATTTTCCCTGACCAACGCTCTAACAATTCTGCCTGACGTCCATCACTGAGCCAACTACTAGGGTGTTTTCCCTCCAATAGAGTTAGCACCATCAATTCTGAGCGTAACAATCCTACCCCATCTACCGGCAAGTTTTGCACTTGCTCAATTAACCCAGATTGGCTGAGGTTGACTAACAGCCGGGTAGCAATCATTGGTTGTGCAGGAATGGGGTGGGCGGAATGTATTGGTATATTCTCCCCTTCTCCCTTTCTCCTCCTCTCCCCTTCTGCTTCCATATCTCCCCTAATGCGATAAACTTCTCCCCGATCGCCATCTAGCAGTAGTCGTTCACCGATTTGAATTAGATTTGTGACATCTGTAGCACTTACCACTGCGGGGATACCCAATTCTCTAGCTAGAATTGCCGCATGGCTAGTTAAGCCTCCTTGTTCTGTGATAATACCAATAACGCGTTGTAAATAGGGCAACCATTCCGGTGCGATCGCCTCCGCTACCAAAATCACTTCCCAAGGAATTTGTTCTGGCTGGTGTTGAGAATTAGTAATCACATAAGCTTCGGCTGTGACCTGTCCCCTGGCTGCTCCTATTCCCTTGATAATTTGTGTATGGGGAATTGCCAACTGGGGGGTGCTAACTTGGGTGAGCGTCAGCTTTGGGGTTGGGGTTTCCTGAGAGATAGTCCACTCGATGGTAAAATTTTTACCTAGTTCACTCACAAGCTGATTCCCCAAAACAATTACTTGTCGCAGGTATTCTTCTTGTAAAGCGTACTGTTTTTGTTGGCTTTCCTCAAGTAGGTAGGCAAACAAACAAGTTTGATCTAATGTCAGCACCGACCCAGACACAGGCTGGGAATACCCTACAGGTGTTGGCTGATCAACACGATAAGCTACAAGTTTATTACCCAGTTGTTGCTCTACTACTTCCCCAGTTTCTCGTTGGAGATAGTAAACATCTGGTAAAACTTCACCGTTAGCGATCGCAATTCCTAATCCGCAAGTGGCTTCAATTTCCCAACTAGAAGAGTTGGCATGTAATCGCCCACTAGCGATCGCATTGTAAACAGGTTGCACCAAAACTGCTAAGTTAATTTGTTGCAGATTAATGCCAGTTCGTTGCCAGTATAGTAAACTTCTGGCACGAAATAGCTGACTCCAAGTGCGCTTTAAACCCAGAGCGATCGCCTCTTCATTAGGAGAGCAAAACACCGACTCTAGCAACCCAGAAATATTTCCCACTCGCTGCTTCGCAGTTGGTACTGACAGAGTTGGGCGCAAAATCAAGCAGCCTGTTTCCCATCCTCTAGTTGCTTGGAAAATGCTGTTCACCCACTGGGGCGGTACATTCGCAGTGATAATTTCTTGACGCAAACGACCAGCCACCTGCTGGAGTTGACGCCAATTATTGACATCCAGGTGTAGCGAAGAATGGGGTAAATCAGCAGCCAATGACTCTGAACTGTTGAGAGTTTCTAAAAATTCTCGTAAAATATCGGCACCAACTACAAAACCGGGCACCACTGGATAGCCGCGCCCCATGATTCTGCTCAAGTAAAACGCTTTGTCACCGACTTTGGCGCGATCTTGCAGTTTAATTTCGTCAAGCCAGTAGAGTTTGTCCACTCAATTTTTTGTTGTCATTTGTCAGTTGATCCGGGCATGGTATTGAAATCCACAGTAGTTAAAGATGTTATCCCCTGGTAAGTAGTTCAGAAGCGATTAACTGACTACTTAACAAGATGATTACTCAAAATTTATGTTTAATCGTGCCAGCCCAGTACAACAAGGCAAAAGTCTACAATCCACTCGGTGTTCAGACGCGAGTGCCTTTGTACTCACCGCACATCAGGGTGGCTACCCTAGGTCTATTTCAAAACTCAGCTATGGAGCTTAATATTTTTACTAACTTTCAATGAAGTATTGTACCAATTAAGATAAGATATAGCACTGTTTATACATATCCCAGCATTGTTAACCACTTACTACTTTTCGCCTCATGATTGGCTCAACATTATTTTTAGGCTATGCATTGCATTGCTTATTGGGTCTATTATCGGCTTAGAACGCCAACTAAGGAACAAACCAGCAGGTTTAAGAACTCATATGCTGGTTAGCCTTGGTTCTGCCTTGTTTACTATGATGCCTCTGCAAACTCAAGAGTTACAACCCAATGTTGATGCTATCAGTCGCGTCATCCAAGGTATTGCGACTGGTGTGGGTTTTCTGGGTGCTGGAGAAATTGTCCAGCAATCTTCTCGACAATCATCAGAACTAGAAATTCACGGACTAACTTCAGCTGCGGCTATTTGGGTTGCGGGTGCTTTGGGAATTGCTGCCGGGTGTGGCTTATGGCAGTTAGGATTAATTGGTGCTGTGTTAACTTTTTTAGTTCTCAATGTTTTTAAAAGATTAGAAAATCGCCGTTAAGCAAGATTCTCATAGGTGATAACTGAGTACTTCTCACTTTAGCAGACAGATGCGATCGCTTACTCTAATTCTTCAGTGTTAACTCTCTTTTCTGCTAACTCCACCGCCTCAAACTTTACCTTATTGTACAAATCCTCTAGAGAAATTTCAAAAGGCACTGTGACAAGAGAGACTTTCTCATCTTCTTTGTCATATTCACGCAACACCCATTGCTTTTTACCGGTTTTAGAAAATTGATCTATACGAATGCGGTTTTGGTCAATTAAAAGATATTCTTGAAAGGTAGGAATTGTCCGGTAAACTTCAAATTTATCTTCGCAGTCATACCCTGTGGTTGATTTTGATAAGACCTCAATAATGACTTGTGGATTCAGAATTATATCTTTGCGGTTGTTAAAAAACTCTGGTTCACCCACCAGAATCATTACATCTGGATATGTGTAGATACGCTTTTGGGGTATCCACAGTCGGACATCACCCATGTAAACTCTATATTTTTGCTTCTTGAAGGCAAAATTTAACTCAGAACTTAAATTCAGAGATATTTGATTGTGATTTACTGTTCCACCTGCCGTAGGAATGATTTTTCCGTCAATATATTCACTTTTGTAGTCAGCAGCCTCTTCTAGTTTCAGGTATTCTTCTGGGGTGTAGTATCGCTGTTGTGTTACTTGCATAGTTTTGTGACCAATGTCTATTAATAGTGTAACCTAGTCAAATTATCCTCTTACACATCAACCCACACAATACATTTTTAAAATTATGAATTATGAATTATCCCCACAATCTCCTTCCAGATTTGCCATTTAATCTTTCATGAGTATCTGTTAATAAAGATGGAATATCTAACTCTTCAGGGCATCGAGGTAAACAATCACCGCATTCTGTGCAACGGTTAGCTTTCATTCCCGGAAACCAATGACCTGCATTTTCAAACATTGCATAACGATATTTACCATAATCCGTCATCTCGTAAGCTATTGCTAAATTACGTAATCGCAATACTTCGGGAATATTGATATTTTCTGGACAGGGTAAACAAGCATAACATTGGCTACACTTGTCAGTTTTTAAAGCAATGTTTTGCTGATTTTCTAATCGTTCAAATGCAGAAATTTCTGCTGGAATCAGTTCACCATCACTATCAGCAACCTGCAAAGGCGCGATTAATTCGTCTGGGTTGGCTGGGCCGACACTCAGGGTAGTAATGCGGCGATCGCTAAGTAAAAATCTATAATTCAGATCTAAAGGTGAAAACGGCTGACACAAGTCTTGGAGTTTTGGTGGTGGCGTATACAATTTTCCTCCCTTATCGGCGGGAGAAATGATCAAAACGCCCATGTCTCTCTCTGATGCTAACTGAATCGCAGGTGCATGACCTTGGAAAAAATAGTAATAATGCAGATTGACAAATGCAAATAAATCTGTGTTTATTGCTGCTTGAATGAGTTCTAATGATCCGTGGCTGGAAAAACCCACATGTCGCACTCGACCATCGCTAACAGCTGCTTGCACAGCCTGCATACAACCAGTTTGTAGCAATTCCAGATGTTCCCAGGTGTTCAAGCCATGAATCCCCAGGCAATCTAGATAATCCAGTTGTAATCTTTCTAGTGATTCATTGATGTACTGATGCATGGTGTCAGCATCAGCAGTGGGTGGAATTTTGGTGGTGATATGTAGTTGAGAACGGGGAACTGATAATCCAACTTTGAGCGCCTCTCCCAAATACTCTTCACTTCTGCCGTAACCTCTAGCTGTTTCTATGTGATTAATGCCGAGTTCCAAAGCTTTCTCAATGGTTTGCCTGGCATTTTCACCATCGGCTAGGTAACGCATCGTGCCCAAAGAAAAGACAGAGAGGTGTAAATTAGTTTTTCCAAAGCGTCGGTATTGCATCACTTGAGTACATCACTTGAGTTCTGAGTGCTGAGTGGAGCCGGAGATACTCCGCCTCCGGTCTGAGTCCTGAGTAAACAATGAAGAATGGTGAATCAAGAAATAATTTTTTACTCTTGATTTTTTCTCAGTACCCAGCACTCACTACTCATAACTTGATCTAGCTTTCGCCATTACCGAAGCGCTTAATTAAATCTTCGGGGCGGAGATTAGAGATAAATTCGCGGAATGCTTGTTGTTCAGCTTCATCAGCGTCACGATCAACAGGAATTGAGGCATCAGCAACCACTTCTTCCATCACCCAGATGGGAGCATTGGTACGAAGGGCAACAGCGATCGCATCGCTAGGACGCGCGTCAATTTCTTTTTTCACCTCGCCTTGCTGGATAATCAACGCTGCATAAAATGTATCCTTTTGCAAGGAATGAATAATCACTCGCTCTAAGGTCAAGTTCCACGTCTCTAAAAGATTTACAATCAGGTCATGGGTTAAGGGTCGCGGAGGCTTTTGATTCTCCAGTGGTCCCGCAATAGCCCTAGCCTGTTCCTGACCGATATAAATTGGCAAAGCACGGCGATCGGAAGCATCTTTCAAGAGTACAATCGGGCTGCGGGTTATGGCATCTAATGCTATGCCAGCGACTTTCATTTCAATCATTGGCGAAGCCTCTACAATCCTTGATTTACTTGGGCAGTAAGTAACAAATAACACCCCTTTTGGGCTAAATTATTGGTGGGAGGAATTAACATAGGCATTTGTTCTCTATAATTGCTTCTATTAAACCCCGAACTTGATGTGAACACCAGAGTAAGTCAAATCGGTTCACTTAGACAATATCCTTCTTAACCAAGTATGCCTTGTGAATGATGTTAATGTGTTGATATTCATATACTAAATTCAGTTAGAAATTATACGCAATTTCTTCTCAATTATTGTGTTAATTACCAGTTATTTTTCAGCAAAAATAGACAATAAATAGAGTTAGTTTGGCAAAAAAGCTGTGTTTACAGGATTAATTCAGGCATTAGGAACAATGAAATCTCTAGGGGGGGATTCTTGGCAAATTACTTGCGTCAGTCAGTCGTCTGAAATTGTCATGCAAGATCTAGCTTACGGCGACAGTGTAGCAGTTGATGGTGTTTGTCTGACAGTGGAAGCAGTTTTAAAAGATGGCTTTATCGCTACTGCATCTCCAGAAACGCTGCGGCGTACTACTTTAGGGGGTGAACAATCGCATCAAAAATATGCTAGCCCTGAGCATAGCCGAAGGGTCAACCTGGAAACGTCTTTACGAGTGGGGGGCAAAGTCGGCGGTCATTTTGTCATGGGACATGTGGACGGCATAGGCCGAATGCTAACCGCAGAACAAACGGCTAGCTCTTGGGAAATGACGTTTACAGCACCTGAGGCGATCGCACAGTACATTGTTCCCAAAGGTAGTATAGCCGTAAATGGCATCAGCCTCACAGTGGCTTCTTATGAGCCAGAACTCTCCCAGTTTAAAGTAGCGGTCATTCCCTTGACTTATGCCGAGACTAATCTCCATTATTTGACCTCTGGCGATGTAGTGAATCTTGAAGGAGATATTCTCGGCAAATATGTAGAAAAATTTCTCTATCCTGGCAATCAACATGCCAAAGCTGCTGATGAGATTACACCCACATTCTTAGCAGAACATGGGTATCTTTAGGGCATAGAGAATAGGGCATGGGGCATGGAGAAGATATTACTCCGCCTGCTCCCTGCTCTACCTCAGTCCCTAGCTCCCTGGTTGTTGATTAACCTGGGCTGTCCGTAAGGCTTGAATCAACTGGTTGAGGGCGGTTTGTAATTCCACACCTGGGTCAGTTGCTACCCAGCCTTCTGGTGTGAGATGGCGGACTTCAAAGTGTAGGTGAGGGCCTGTAGAATTGCCTGTACTGCCTACTCTACCAATGACAGTTCCTGGTTCTACCTGTTGACCGGGTTGAACGAAGACTTCTGACATGTGAGCGTAGAGAGTTTGTTGAGCAGAACCGTGGTTAATGATCACGGCTAAACCATAGCCACCTTGCCAGTCAGCAGTTTGTACTTGACCCTTAGCAGCTGCCAAAATGGGTGTACCTGTGGGGGCACCCAAGTCTGTACCAGCGTGAAAACGGCGATCGCCTGTGATGGGGTGAATCCGCCAGCCGAACAGAGAAGTAATCGGTGAGGGGACGGTAAGGGGGTAGATCATACCCGTTCCCCGATAGGCAATGGTTCCAGTGTAGGGGATTTGTGGTAATGCTGCTGCTAGCGGAAAGTCGTAAGACTCAGTGCTGGGGCGGGGTGCAATGTTACCTTCTGCCATCGGCGCCGGCAAAGCACCACCACTCGGTGCTATGGGAGTAGCACTAACTTTTGTGGCAGAAAAATCACTGGGGTTAGGGATAAACCGACTAGGGCTAGATACCCTGTTGCTGGGACTACTGGAAGCCACCCTAGTCCCGCGCCAGCCGCTATTACTTACGGGTACTACGGGGCGACGAATTGGTGTGACACTCGCCACCTGAGTATTTTGACTTCTCCTGAGCCAACTGGGTGCTGGTTTGGCGTCAGCACTGGAGGCGGGAGTTTTGGCGCATAGTGCTCCAGCCTGTCCTGTGGGCAAAGTCGCTTGACAACCACTAGAGCGCTCCGTAATGATTACAGAGTTTGGCGCTTGATAGCCACTTGCGGCATTAGGGTTGTAATTTGTGGGGTCAATGTAGGCGTTATTGTAATCCTTGGTTTTCCCACCCGTTGCACTGACACCACTATTGGAGTTAGTTGCTGGACGCGCTACCTCTGGCAGTTTTTCTGGTAGAGTGCGAGGCGAAATCGGCTTGGCTACCTCTTGTTTGGGCTTTTCTTCTGTGAGATTGCTAGGAGCTATTGGTGCAGTTTCTACCTGGGGTTTTGATAGCCT
Organism: Goleter apudmare HA4340-LM2; assembly: GCA_019359495.1. GTDB lineage: Bacteria > Cyanobacteriota > Cyanobacteriia > Cyanobacteriales > Nostocaceae > Goleter > Goleter apudmare. The sequence continues at coordinate 78,892 of JAHHHF010000072.1, read as the reverse complement.
AACTGGCTCTGGTGTCGATGCACTTTTGCTGTTGAGTCTTTTTCTCAGCCTGGTCTGCCGTTCAGAAAATTCTGGCTGAGGTTGAGCTAGTTGTGGTGCAGCAGTATTTTGTTTAACTGGATTTGTCGCTGCTGTGGGCTGGGAATTTTCAATAGTAGGAACGATGTTGTCTATAGATGTTTCCGTTTGGGCAAACACGAAGCCACCGCTCAACAGACTAAAGCTACTGAGCCAACAGAGGCTCTGTGCGGGTAGTGTGGAAGCAAAGCGTTTTGTACTTTGATTTTGTAAACCGTTATGGGCAGATTTATTGGGCTGCGTCATTTTTTCTCTCAGTTGTGTGTGCTTGGCTAAAGAGATGATGCTAGTGGTTTGTCGTGCCCAAAGAGCGAAATTGTGAACAAACCTAAAAAAAGTTAAACAGAATATTTACGGTATCCCAAACTGATTGTACCGGGTTCAACATAAATTTCTGATGTTTTTAACTTGTTTGTATCATAAAAATCCATAGATACACGTAGGTTTCCCTGAGAAGTGACTCCTATGATTGTGCCTGAGAGATTATTAACGTATACTTTATCACCTATATTCGTAAGTAATTCTAAATAGCGAGATAAGAGTATGCTTATTCCTTCTTGACTAAGACACTCCATACCGGATTCTATTCCCAGTAAAACCGTCGAGGTTAGCATTTCCAGACAAGATATGGGTCGGGAATTTTGGTTAGCTTGCCAAGATTCGAGATTAATTCCGGTCTCTGGCACTGAGTTTGCCCAGTTAATCCCCACGCCAATTATTGCTTGGGTAATTTGTCCTGCTTGGATTTTGGTTTCAGTTAAAATGCCACCTAGCTTGCAACCATCTAAGACTAAATCATTAGGCCATTTAATGCCGACACCGACGCCACATTTTTGCAATTGTGCCGCAATTCCCCAAGCGCCAGCCAAAGTTAGCTGGTAAGCATCAGTAGCGGCTAATTGGGGAGAAATAGCCATGGAAAGATATAGTCCGCCAGTAGTAGAAAGCCATTGGCGTCCCCATTGCCCTCTGCCCGCAGTTTGTTGTGTAGCAATGACTACAACCTTTGATTTAGACCCTTGCTCAAGTAAGTTCCACAGGGTTTGATTAGTGGAGTCAACAGTGTCAAAAATGTGTAGAGAAAATGGTAAATATGTATACTTCCATCCTGCTTTCAGGGCTGCTTCTAAAAGTTGCTGATCAAATCCCACGCAATTATTCCAAATCCCGTTGTTCACTTTAGCTAGTTAACTGCTGAATCAACAGTCAAAATTTACAATACAGACTTTTCTAGCTTCTTAAACAACAGGCGACAACCGTAAGCAGCAGTCTGAGAAATCACTAAGTTATTTGAATTTTAAATTTTGAATTCTGAATTCCGCTTTGCGGTACTAGTCATTTTGCACTCTTAAAAAAGCAAAGGGCAACGCTTATATCCAGTATATCCAGGCATCGCGGATTTTAGATTTGCGATTTATCCCAAATCTACAATCTAAAATCCCCAATCGATTTACCGATTCACTGCCGCAGCTTCCCGCGCCGCAGCTGCCTGATCTGGATGGATACCCAAACGGGTGAGATTAATTCGACCTTTGTTGTCAATTTCCCGGACTTTGACAATCACTTCATCGCCAACTGCGACTTCATCTTCAACTTTGCCGACGCGGTAGTCAGCTAGTTGGGAAATGTGAATCATGCCTTCTTTACCAGGTAGGAACTCCACAAATGCCCCAATGGGGATAATCCGGGTTACACGTCCGACATAGACATCCCCTTCATGCAACTTGCGGGTCATGCCTTGGATAATGCTACGCGCTCTTTTCGCCTTACTTTCATCCACAGCCGAGATGGTTACAGTGCCATCATCTTCGATGTCAATTTTGGCACCAGTTTCTTCCGTGATGCCCTTAATTGTCTTACCTCCAGGCCCAATCACCAGACCAATCATGTCTGGATCAATCTTGATTGTCAGCAGACGGGGGGCATAAGGTGAAGTTTCTGTGCGCGGTTGCTCAATACAAGCGAGCATTTTTTCCAGGATGTGCAAGCGGGCTGATTTCGCTTGGTGGACAGCTTGGGCGATTACATCCAAAGATAGACCGGAGATTTTCATGTCCATCTGCAAGGCAGTAATCCCTGTATCAGTGCCAGCAACCTTGAAGTCCATGTCGCCTAAAAAGTCCTCAATCCCTTGGATGTCAGTGAGAACACGTACTTCTTCTCCTTCTTTAATCAGACCCATTGCAGCACCGCTCACAGGTTTGAGAATAGGTACGCCGGCATCCATCAAGGCGAGGGTGGAACCACACACGGAACCCATTGACGTGGAACCGTTAGAAGAAAGTACTTCTGAGACAACGCGAATCACGTAGGGGAATTGTTCTTTTGATGGTAGCACAGGTAACAAAGAACGCTCTGCCAAAGCACCGTGACCAATTTCTCTCCTACCTGGGGCACGCAAAGGTTTGGTTTCTCCCACGGAGAAAGGTGGGAAATTGTAATGATGCAGATAGCGTTTGGACTGGTCTGTCTGCAAATCATCGTTGAGGTTTTGAGCATCTCCTGGTGTACCGAGAGTACAAGCGGATAGCACTTGGGTAAGTCCTCGGTTAAATAAACCGCTACCGTGGACTCGCTGCGGTAAAACGCTAACTCGACAAGAAACAGGACGGACTTCATCGAGTTTGCGACCATCAACGCGGACGTTATCCTCGATAATTTGACGGCGCATGAAGTGTTTAGTAATGTCCTTGAAAGTATTACCAAGTGCCTTACTGTTGGCGGTGGCGGCGACTCGAATCGGGTCTTCTTCCGGTAATTCGCCAATTGCAGTGGCAATAGTATCTTTGACGACATCCAAAGCTGCATCACGCTCAGGCTTGGTGAACTCAAATTGCGCCAAAATTTTCTTAATCTCGTCGCTAGTGCGATCGCGGATAAAGTTTTCTAGCGTTAAGTCTACCTCTGGAGGGGTGGCGTGGATGATTTCTAGCCCCAATTCGGCTACCAAGTCCTGTTGTGCCTTGATTAAATCTCGCACTGCTTCATAGCCGAAATCAATCGCCTCGATGATATCTCGCTCTGGCAACTGATTGGCTCCAGCTTCCACCATAATCACGCCATCTGGTGAACCTGCAACTACCAGATCCAAATCTCCAGCTTCAATTTCTGCATAGGTGGGGTTAATAATGAAATCATCTCCCACTAACCCAACTCGCACTGCTGCCATTGGCCCATTAAATGGGATCTGGGCAATCAGGGTAGCAATCGATGCACCTGTAACTGCTAACACATCGGGTGGTACTTGCTCATCCATTGACAATGTCAATGCTACAATTTGCAAGTCATCCCGCAACCATGAAGGGAACAAAGGACGCAGGGGACGGTCTATCAGACGGCTGGTAAGAATTGTTTTTTCTGGTGGACGACCTTCACGCCGCATGATCCCACCGGGAATCCTACCTGCGGCATACAATCTTTCTTCGTAATCTACTGTCAGGGGCAGAAAATCAATGCCTTCTCGGCCTTGCGATCGCGTAGCCGTCACTAAAACAGATGTGTCCCCTGATTGTATCAAAACTGACCCACCAGCTTGGGGAGCCAGTAGACCAACCTTCAGTCGAATATCCCGTCCATCGAAGGATATTGACTTATCAACTTCTGCCATTCAGTTTTTTTTCCTTCTCTTTCGCTATTCTCTCTCTGTGGCAATCCTAACATTTATGCACTATGGCTGACTTCAGTTACATACAAAGATAAACAACTTGGTCAACAATAAAGTGTGATACATCGGTGACAGTAAACCTAATTACCTGACACACCGAAAACCTCGGATGCTATTTTAGCCTGCGGTGTAACACATCCTTGTATTTTATAAGCAAGTTGAAGCACGCAGGAGACAGGGTTTGAATCCCCGTCTGAACTAGAGCCACCAAATGACAATCTTTTCACTTTTGCAAAACAGCAGTCATTTTACCACCTTTGTTCAACTTCAATTGCTGTCCTCTCCACTCAATTGTGCTACTCACAAAACCCAGACACCAAATCGCAAAGCTAATTAAATCTCGCCCAGGGATGATCCACAAAAACTTTTTCACGGTTGGATCATGCAGAATTTTTACCCCTACAACCCAACCCATCAGTAACCGCATTAACCAAGTAACCGCTAACACAATCCAGCCAAATATTGACCCTCTGGTGGCAAGCAATAATAGTAAACTAGTGACAGTTCCATAGCCAAAGAGCAATCCGAGATAGCCCCAAGGTTGGGAAACACGAATACAGCGTGCCCAACGGATTTGTCTGTGGATGGCATTAGCTAAAGTGCTGCGATCTAAAACATGGTCAACTATATAATTAGACAGCACAACTTTGTAACCTGCTTGCGCTGGTAAATGACCTAGTTGGAAGTCGTCAGCTAAATAATCAGCGATCGCCCCAAATCCCCCAATCGCTTCTAATATTTGTTTACGAATGACAATCGTGGAACCGAAAGCAAATTTTATTCCTGCACTGTGATTACTGACTAACACCCCTGCATGGAAATCGGTAGCAGTCCCCACTGCTTCTAAGGTTGTTACCCACCCCTGTACTAAGGAACGATATAAACAGGTGACAACGCCTACACTCTCGGCTTGCAAAGGCTGAATCACTCGCCGTAAATAATCTTTGCCAACGCGGATATCACTATCAGCTATTAATAAAATTTCATATTTAGCCGCAGTCACGGCATTGGCTAAATTACTCACTTTTAAGTTTGTACCGATGACGTGATCGCTGACCACCAACTGCACATCCACATCTGGGAACTGCTGGATGATTTTTTGAATAACTTCTATAACAGGGTCATGGCGATCGCGCACAGCAAAGATAATCTGATACTGTGGATAATCTTGCTGACAAAATGAAGCGAGGTTAATTTCTGTATCACGATCTAGCCCGCAAATTGGCTTGAGGACGCTAATAGGCGGATGGAACTCAAAATTGATCGATTGGGGATAACGAACAAAAGCGATCGCAGCATAAATTCCGTAGCAGTAAAACAGGATAGCTGCCGCACAAAGAATTAACAGCACTAGCTCAATCATTTGCATTGGCAGAAATTAAAAGAAAGTAGATACTAGCGCTAGTATTTAGCATATCGCAAAGCAGATATAGCAATCCTGAATCTTTCGTAAAAAATTTATTGCCTGTTACCTATTCCATAAGAAAGTTAACAAACCAATAGAAGATATCTCTACCCTTTTAGGTAGTTTATAGAGTCCTTTGACCAAAAGTATTAAGCACGATGACAGATTACCATAAGATAGTGTATTACTTCGTTAACATGTCGCTATAACCTGGATATTTTTTCAATTTTAAATCTGCAACAATAGACAACAAATGACTTTAAAATTATCTATGTAAGACCCCCTAATAGAGCGAATTGAATAACTTAGGCATTAGTCATCATGAATCTGATTTATTTTCTTTTACGTTCATCTTGGGGGATGGTAGCGATCGCTATCTTCACAGGATTCTTGAGTGGTGGTAGCAGTGCAGGACTAATCGCCCTGATCAGCACGGCTGCTAATGGTAGCAGTACTTCATCCCTAGCATCCATAGGGTGGGGATTTCTTGGACTAGTAATTGTAGTATTAATCACTAGTATTATTTCGCAAGTAATGCTTATTCGCCTCTCGCAAAATGCCATCTTACAATTACGGATGCGCTTGAGTCATCAAATATTGGCTTCGGAATTAAGTCATTTAGAACAACTAGGCAATCCCCGACTATTAGCAACGCTGACAGAGGATGTACAAGCAGTTGCTAATTCTGTGTATATCATGCCTTTCCTCTGCATCGATTTGGCGATGGTTTTGGGTTGCTTAGTCTATATTACTTGGTTATCTTGGTTAGTACTTTTAATCCTCATTGGGTTGATAGTAGTCGGAATAGGTAGCTGTCAGTGGCTGCTAAATAGAGGAGGTAAATTTTTATCTCTGGCTCGTGAAGACCAAGATATTTTGTTTCAGCATTTTGGTACAATTACTGCCGGGGTGAAAGAACTCAAGCTCAACTATCAACGCCGTCAAATCTTTTTATCCAAATCTCTACAATCAACAGCTAATAAGTTCCGACGTCATAATGTCGATGGACTTACCCTATTTGCCACCACAACTAGCTGGGGTAAACTCCTATTTTTTTTCGCCATTGGTTTTTTACTATTTACACTACCAAAATTAATTATAATTAGTCCACAAACTCTCTCTGGCTACATCCTGACTTTTACCTATCTCATGTTGCCATTGGACAATATTGTGAGTAATCTTCCTCAAATTATTAAGGCTAATGTTGCATTACAAAAAATTGAATCCCTGGGCTTATCTCTAGCTAATAAAGCAGAAATATCTACAGTGCCGCCAAGCTTTAAATCTTCCTGGCAACAGTTACAATTTAAAGGTGTAACCCACACTTACTATAGAGAAGCCGAAGATAGTGGGTTTATCCTCGGCCCCATCGATTTGAAGCTGCATCCTCAAGAATTAGTGTTTATTGTTGGTGGTAACGGCAGTGGTAAATCCACTCTTGCTAAACTCATCACTGGACTTTATATCCCAGAAACCGGAGAAATTTGGCTAGATGATCAACTAATTAATCAACAAAACAGAGAGTGGTATCGCCAACATTTTGCAGTGGTATTCTCTGAATTCTATTTATTTGCAGAACTTTTAGGTTTAGAAAATCCTGACTTGGATATTCGAGCCAGAAATTACCTCAAGCAACTCCAGCTAGACCATAAAGTCAAAATAGAAAATGGCAAGCTTTCTACAACAGCTCTTTCTCAAGGACAGCGTAAACGATTAGCCTTACTCACAGCTTATTTAGAAGACCGACCAATTTATTTATTTGATGAGTGGGCTGCGGATCAAGACCCTGTATTTAAAGAAATATTCTATACTCAACTGTTACCAGAACTGAAACATAGAGGGAAAACTGTATTGGTAATCAGCCATGACGATCGCTATTTTCATCTCGCCGATCGCATAGTTAAATTAGAATACGGCAAGATTGAATATGATAAGGGCATGGGGGGAAATTAATTAGGAATTAGTGTAAGGCGTTAACTAAAAGGAGCAAAATATGGCAAATGCGAAAAATGTACTCGGCACAGATTTAGAGGTTTGCTGCACTTCTCCGATGACTGGGTATTACCGAGATGGGTTTTGTAATACAGGGGGCCAAGATTTTGGCGTCCACGTTGTTTGTGCCCAACTGACAGCAGAATTTCTCGAATTTACTCAAGCTCAGGGTAATGACTTGAGTACACCAGTACCCCAGTTTAATTTTCCCGGATTGCAGCCAGGCGATCGCTGGTGTTTATGTGCCGCCCGTTGGCAAGAAGCCCTAGAAGCTGGTATGGCACCGCCAGTTATCCTTACAGCCACCCATGCCAGGGCTTTAGAAGTCTGCAATTTAGAAGATTTAAAACAACATGCCCTCACTTCCGCTTAAGTTTTCATATATCGGGACTTAAGTCTTTCTAAACCAAATCCTTGGGTGTGTTGATTGAGACTGCAAATTCAGTAAAAACTTTGGCTTGTTCTAAGACCAGTTCTGTAGCTAGTGCCTCCATATCGGGGGGATAACCATATTGACGCAGTAGCCTTTTAACTGCCGCTTTTATTCGGGAACGGACACTTTCCTTAAGATTCCAGTCGATAGAACTAGATGAATATGATCTTCCACCCCATCAATGGCATGTATGATGCCACCGATAGCATCCGCCTTACCAATAATGTAACGATAAAGTTCAGTCTCGCGATTAGTAGTGATTAACGGTTGGCGTGACTCTGTTGCCCAAATTAGGTGGTAGTAGGTGCGCCAAAATGCCATAGTCTTTCCTTAAGCGATCAAAATTTGCAGACTTTCTTCCTGAATCAAAATTTTGAGTAAAGCCACCACACCAATTTGGGCAGAAACTGCTTCATTATCCCATTTACCATCACTGGTATATTTACCTTTGGTATAAAGATTAGTACCTGACCACAAGTAAGGAGTCAGAACTTCTGGATGATACTGCCGATAGCCAAAACCGTTGTATCTCTCAATTTGCCACAGTTGCGCGGCTAGACTCCAATCTTTGACTTTGTTGAAATCCTTTAGTGTTAAAGCATCAATTGCACTTTCTTCCCAGGTATATCCTACCCCCCAACCATTGATTGGGGGAGGAATTGGTCTGCCCTTGGGCACATTGATTGTACGTTGTTTGAGTGAGTCGCCATTATGTAGATGTCTGGTGAACTGGAGGGAGGATTCCATGTTGTGAATGACTGCAATGAAGTACCAGGGTACGTTAATTTTTTGCTGCAACGCTTCATAACGAGGGCGATTTAAGCGGATTTTCGCAACTATATTTTGAGAAAGATGTAAATTTTCTGGCTTGATATTGCAACTATTCCAAAGCTCTTGATATTCTGCTTTCAGGTCACGAAGGCGAAGTGGTGTTTCTGCTGTCATCGTTGTTTTACCTCAGTGATGCCACTAGTTTTTTTTGGTGTTATAAGCTAGCTTAGTTTTGCTAAACTTTAATTTTTTATACAAATAATTAATTTATTTCATAGTAGTAGGGTTGTTGCCAATACTACATTCATTAGATAATATAACGAGCGAAAATCTTGAGGATTAAGTGTAAATATTTGATACAGAAACTGCTTTTTTGTAGTCGATTACCTTAATTTATAACGTTGAATTTTAGTATTTATTACTGTATCCTAATATTTTTTGTAAAATATTTTACACGTTATTGGATTGAGAATATACTAAACGAGTGGTTTTTCCACTAAGGTATGTACTGAGATATTAGTCTGTTTTTACACAAAAAATAATTTTGTTATGAGTTTGTATCTAAGGGTGTATCCTGATACAGAATCAATCTACACAATTATGTCTGTACATACTTAACAAGAAGATCAATGGAGGCAATTGCAATATGAAGCTACAAGATTTCGTAGGCACGGAAAATAAATGGAATTTCGAGGCGATCGCAGAAGACGAAGAATTGTCTCGTCAGATTCAAGTCCAGTTAATCACCTTGGGTTTGCTGGAACCTCCAGCCGATGGCAAGTTTGGCCCCATTTCAGCAGCTGCTTTGAAAAAATTTCAAGAATTAACAAAGAGTGGAGAAGTTGACTTTCTCGGGCCAGTCACAGCCAAAAGCCTGATTGAAACCAAACCCGATGATCTACCCCCACCACCTTTAAAACTAGGCAATGACATTGCCAGTCGCATTATTAAATACATGCAGGCGAACAATTATGAGGTATTCACCAGGCCTAAAGAATACAATATTGTTTATATCGAAGGTATGAATGGGGACTGGACACTCAATAGTGACGCCTCCAATCAATTTAATGATCGCCGCATTGTCATTGAAGTTGTAGATAGTGTTCCAAAAATTGTTGATCACTGGCCAGCTACTACTGAACCAGGTAGATATTACACCGTCAATCCGATGAATCCTAAAGGAGCAGCCAGAGTTAAATTTGATCAATATAAAGCTTGGAGAGTAGGCTTCCACGGTAATGCTGATCGGCATGAAGCACTAATACAGGCTGCACCAATCACCGTGCATCGAGATTTTAACAAAGACTTTCGACGCACTGGGGACAAACTAGATACAGGCCTGTTCTTAATCAATCAACACTGGGGCTATGATGCGCCTGCAAATGATATAAAAAATGCCAGTGCAGGTTGTTTGGTCGGACGTACTCGACAGGGACATCGAGAGTTCATGGCGATCATTAAACAAGACCGCCGCTATCAAGCTAATAAAGACTATCTCTTCTACACCACAATTATTCCTGGAGATGATTTGATCAAAAAAATCCCTGGATGAGGTTTTGCATCTAATTTTAGATTGACCAAAGCTACTCCAATATTTGATTAATTAATGCCCACCTCTCACCACTAAATCTGGTAACGGCGGGCATTTAATTATTTTTCAGGTTTAATGTTATCCTCCTAAATTTTGCAGCAAGGCTTCTACCCTAGCAACCCCATCCTGGTCATTCCGGCGCTGGTATAAGTCACGGGCTTTTACAAGTAAGTTATTAGCTTGTTGTGTTTGTCGCCTTTGTTTGTACATCGAACCCATCAACTCATAAGTCTGGGCATTATTACGATCTAGATTGATGGCTTGCTCGTAGGCCCATGTCGCTGCTGTATAGTCTCCTAAACGGGATTGCATCACACCCAATCCCAAATAGGCATTAATGTTATTGCGGTTCAGTTGTATGGACTTACGGTAAGCATCTCTTGATCCTGGTGTGTCTCCCAAATTACCTTTGATGTAACCCACAGCGTAATAAAATTCACTATTGTTAGGGCTAAGACCAATCGCCCGACGATAGGCTACTAGTGCGGCCTGAAAATTACCTTGTTGCGCGTGTAAGTAGCCGATACCTGAATGAATTTTGGCGTTTTTAGGAGATAAACGGAGTGCTTGTTGATAAACTGCGATCGCCCCATTGTAATCACCTGCATCCACTAATCTCCGACCTTCCTCTAACAGTTCTTTTAGCTCTGGATTGTTGGCTTGTGCTACTAATACCTGAGCTTGAGCCACTGAGGGCATAGTAGCAACAAAACATCCTGATAAAAGAACACTAGCCACAAATGCAGTCTGTTTGTACACAGTAAATTTCCTGAACTTATAGGGAACTTTTTTTGTACATTAAAACAAAAATATTGAGTTTTGAAAACTATCTTTATCTACTTTTATAAAATATTAATAATCCATCGATTGTAACTCAGTAATAACCACTAGAACAGCCGCATTTTTACGGAAAAAGGTAGTATACAGTATAAAAAGTCAGTACATATCCTGAATAATTGGCATAAGGAAGCTTGAAGGGCAAGATGAAGTGTTAATCTAGGAGGCTATAGGAGTTGTATTTGATTTTTGAAAAAACTCACACCATTTGGGATTTTGGATTGCAATCCCTGTCTATATCTGGGTTTTGTGAATCCAACTGTCACAATCATTTTTCCAATTGGGCTCACTACACTTTACTTTGACCTGCCGATCGCCCTGGCGCTGTGCTTTTCTGCGAAACGCTTCTCTTTCAGAGACATTAACGCGAGCGAACATCACGCCAGAAATTTCAGAAATCAAAGTCGTTACTAGATCAGATCAATTCCAAAGGTAAAATGTTCCTTCACTGGCTATCGCTTTTTGAGGATAAGACTTTAAACAAGATTACAGTTGTGATTTAACGCTAAAATTCCTGATGTGTTATTTGTGAAGAACCGTTATGATTTTAACGACTACTGACGTAATTCAAGGCGCAGTTATTCAGTCATATTTAGGCATTGTGACGGCAGAAGTCGTCTATGGTAGCAATTTTCTCCGTGATTTCTTGGCTGGTATTCGGGATTTTGTCGGTGGGCGCACTGGTAGTTATGAGCGTCTATTTGAACAGGGTCAACGTAAAGCATTAGCAGAATTAGAACAACGAGCACAGCGTTTAGGTGCAGACGCTGTAATTGGAATTGAAATTGATACTGGCACAATCAATGTTGACCAGTCAGGAGTTCTGCTTTTAATTACTGCTACTGGTACTGCTGTCAAGATGCGTTAGTTGTTTCATATCCATAATGCTTAATTAATGAGTAATTGGTTTGATAAATTACCCATTATAAAAATTTGTTTATTCATTACCTGAAATTTTAAGTCTGGATATAATCAGGATTAAAAATAAAATGACTTTAGGATGTGTCGAGTATATACTTTGATTTAATTTGCCATAGAAAAATAATATTAGTACGTAACTCACTGGACTATCTGGCGGTACATTAAGGCTTCAGCCTAGCACATCCTATCGGAGATTTACCTAATAAATAGTCTCTTCGCAATTTAATAACTTGCATTAGGCTCGTATTTTGTCTGAATAAAAAATATCTCAATCAAAATGTTAAGTAACTTATACTTAAAAACTCATGACCAAAGATAGATATATTGATTATTTCTATTGATAGATAACAAAAATATAGATTAGCAATTTAATTCTAAACAGAAGCACGAAATATACCTAAGGAAAAACTTTGCTAAAGCAGCAAGGGAGAAAATAGACTATGTCATACGTAAATCGAGTAGGTGATGATGTTATGCCTCCGGAGGCTACGGTAACAGGTCGAGTTACTGAATACCGCGATCGCGTGCGTTGGGGGCCTATAATTTCTGGTGTGTTAGTTGCCTTAGCTACTCAATTGATTCTCAGCGCTTTATTTGGTGCGATCGGCGCTGGTAATATTGCAGGATCAGGAGCACCTAGAACCATTACACCTGATGTTGCCAGTGGTGTTGGTATTTGGTCAACTGTAGCTTTGTTAATCTCTCTATTCGTTGGTGGCTGGGTCACAACACGCGCTTGTGGTCCCATGAATCGCAATACAGCTTTACTCAATGGTGCAATTCTTTGGGCTACTACTCTGGCTCTTAGTTCCTGGCTGTTAGCAAGTGGGGTAACGGGTGCTTTTGGTGTAGCTGCTACCAGTGCTGCGGAAGCCATCAACCGACTACCACAAAATGTCCCTGGTGTAACTGCTGAACAGGCTCGTGACATTGCTGCGGCAACTTCTAGAGCCTTATGGTGGTTTGTATTCGGTTCCTTGTTGGGTTTAGCCGCAGCATTGATAGGCGCTGTTGTTGGGGCGCGTAGTCCTCGGACTAACAATTACAATACTTAAAAATTGTTTGCACAATCAAATACTATAAATTTGTAAGCACCTTTTTCAAGGTGCTTTATGTTATTTAATGGTGGCGTTGGTAGCATCCAATTAATTCTGCTGTTGCTAAAACATGACCATCCATTGCTGCCAAAATTTGATTTTTGGTAGCACCTGCTGCCAAGCTCAATTTTTGACCTAAAGCATAAAGTTTGAAAAAATATCTGTGTGTACAACTAGGTGGACAAGGGCCGCCATAACCCAGTTTGCCAAAATCATTTTTACCCTGCAATCCTCCATCAGGTAAGGTACTGGAAGATGCCATTTTTTCTGGTAATTTGTGAACTGTAGTGGGAAGATCATAGACCAGCCAATGAACAAATGTCCGTCCTGGTGCATCAGGGTCATCAACAATTAATGCCATGCTCTGTGTTCCTGTGGGCACTTCATTCCAAGAAAGTGGCGGGGAAATATCTTCGCCATCACAAGTGTATTTAACAGGTATTAAACCATTAGCTGCAAAAGCGCTACTTGCTAATCTCATGGGTTTTACCTTAAAGCCTTATTTATATAACATTTCGTCAGCAATCAAAAGTAGAAGTTTACGCAAACTCATCAAAAATCTATCGATAAAATTAACTAGAATCTGTGCATACTTGTTCTAAATTAGATCCCTACCATTTGAGATAAGATGCTTCAATTCCTTGTTCGCGTCTAACTTTACCATCTTTTTCAAACCAAGAGATAATTTGCTGTGCTGTCAAATCTTCAATAGCTACATCATAATCTTGAGCGATATGTTTTAAGAGTTTGAGTGATGAAATTGTGAGTCTTGTTAAAAACTTCTCTGGCGAAGATAACAAAGCGGCGTCTACTTTGGCGGACTCTTCTAAAGTTAAAAATTGAGTTGATGGTTGCTGTGGTGGTAAATCCATAAATTATTATTATTTGTCATTTGTCATTTGTTATTTGTCCAGAATTCTTTTTCATCTCTCTAGTCCCTGGCTTGAATTAAATAGCCACAACGATGTTCGCCGTTGATGATCCAGTGGGTACGCTCTACGGTACAGTCTGGTAAAACGGCAGCAAACATTTCTAATTCATGTCCACAAATACTAGGAAAAGACTCAGCAACGTTAGAAATGGCGCAGTTATGTTCCATGAAGATAAAGCGATTACCATCCATCTCTATTGACGCATCACTCATCTTCACCGGGTGGTACTCAGCCATAAAACCTTCTGCTTGTCTCAGTTCCACTAATTTGACCACACGTTGTTCTAATGAACCTTGACCTAAGCGATCGCGGTATTCTTGAGCTTTCCGCTCCCATTGTTTTTGTAAAATCGATGTGACTTGGTCACGTCCTACAGTTTCTGCTAGGGTATCCAGCAGGGAAACAGCGAATTCACCGTAGCCATCACCAAAGCGATCGCTTGTTGTTCGATGTAGGCGATCGCGTCCTTGGGGACTTAATTGATAAACATGCTGTGGTCGCCCCATCCCGGCCTGCACCGCCGAGGCGTACAATATCAACTGTTCCGCCTCCAAATCCTTGAGATGACGACGAATTGCTTGGGGGCTAATATCTAACACTTCAGCTAGCTCAAAAGCTGTAGCTTGTGAGTGTTTCAGGAGATATTCCAGAATATCTTGCTTTGTTGAGGACTGGTGGGTAGTCGCCATCTTCTCTACCAGACGTTCCGCGAACGCCCCAAAAATTTTTTTAGAAAATTTGACTTTAACAACATTGTTGTTGTTAATCTATCGTAAAATGGAGATACATTAAACAACAGATATGTTGTTTTACTCTCCATCCCCATTCTAACAGCCCTGTAAACACTCGGTCATGGGAAATGGGAATCGGCTAGCTACAGCCCGTCTCTGCTTCTTCCTTAAAGAGATTAAATATCCGAACACGAGAGACTAAATACCGATGAGTGCCACTGTCAAAACATTAGTCAACCAACCCTACAAGTACGGCTTCGTCACCGATATCGAGGCTGACACTATCCCGCGTGGACTAAACGAGGACGTTATCCGCTTGATCTCCGCCAAGAAGAACGAGCCGGAGTTCATGCTGGAGTTTCGCCTCAAAGCCTACCGCCAGTGGCAGAAAATGACAGAACCAACTTGGCCTAGCGTCAAGTATCCACCAATTGACTATCAGAATATCATCTACTATTCAGCGCCAAAACAACAGAAGGCCAAGCTAAACAGTCTAGATGAAGTAGATCCCACCCTCTTAGAAACATTTGAAAAGCTAGGGATTTCCCTATCAGAACAAAAGCGACTGACTAACGTTGCTGTCGATGCAATTTTTGATAGCGTTTCTGTCGCTACAACATTTAAAGAAAAACTCCTCAAAGATGGAGTGATATTCTGCTCCATCTCGGAAGCCTTGCAGGAATACCCAGAACTGATCAAAAAATATCTGGGTAGCGTTGTCCCTGTAGCAGATAATTACTTTGCCGCCCTCAACTCTGCTGTATTTAGCGATGGTTCTTTTGTCTATATTCCCAAAGGCGTAAAATGCCCAATGGAACTGTCTACCTACTTCCGCATCAACTCTGGTGATACGGGACAATTCGAGCGGACTTTGATTGTCGCCGAAGAAGGTAGTTATGTTTCTTACCTGGAAGGTTGCACAGCACCGATGTACGACAGCAACCAGTTACACGCGGCGGTGGTAGAACTTGTGGCTTTAGATAACGCTGAAATTAAATACTCCACTGTGCAAAACTGGTACGCTGGCGACGCTAACGGCAAAGGTGGTATTTACAACTTTGTCACCAAGCGTGGTTTGTGTCAGGGCGTCAATTCCAAGATTTCCTGGACTCAAGTAGAAACTGGTTCGGCAATTACTTGGAAGTATCCCAGCTGCGTGTTGGTAGGTGATAACTCTGTGGGTGAATTCTACTCGGTAGCGCTGACTAATAACATGCAGCAAGCTGATACGGGTACTAAGATGATTCATATTGGTAAGAATACTCGCAGCACAATTATTTCTAAAGGAATTTCCGCAGGTAAATCTAGTAATAGCTATCGTGGTTTGGTGAAAGTCAACCCGAATGCTCAAGGGGCAAGAAATTATTCTCAATGTGACTCGATGTTAATTGGGGACAATGCTCATGCGAATACTTTCCCCTATATCCAGGTGCAAAATAATTCGGCGAAGGTGGAGCATGAAGCTTCTACTTCTAAGATTGGGGAAGATCAACTATTTTATTTTGCTCAACGGGGTATTTCGTCTGAAGATGCTATTTCTATGATGATTAGCGGCTTCTGCAAAGATGTTTTCAATCAGCTACCAATGGAATTTGCGGTGGAAGCTGATAAGTTGTTGAGCTTAAAACTTGAAGGTAGCGTGGGTTGATTGGGAAGTTTTATCTTTGTGTTTTTTGTGGTTGGAAATTTTATTTAACCGCAGAGGCGTAGATAGAGCAGAGAAAGAGAAGAGAGAGAGAGAGAACATACATGATTATTGAAAATAGTGAAGTGGTGCTGTCGGTTAGGAATCTGACGGCTGATATTGATGGGACACCGATTCTTAAGGGTGTGAATTTGGAGGTACGGTATGGAGAAATCCATGCAATTATGGGACCTAATGGTTCTGGAAAAAGTACCTTTTCTAAAGTGTTGGCTGGACATCCGGCGTACACGGTGACTGGTGGAGAGGTGATTTTCCAAGGACAAAATCTTCTGGACTTGGAACCAGAGGAAAGGGCGCAAGCAGGTGTATTTTTGGCGTTTCAATATCCTTTGGAAATACCTGGTGTCAGCAATTTGGATTTCTTGCGGGTGGCTTATAATTCTCGCCGCAAAGCGCAAGGTTTGGAAGAAATTGATGCCTTTGATTTTGATGATTTAATTGAAGAAAAGCTGGATGTAGTGAAAATGAATCCGGCTTTTCTCAGTCGGAGTTTGAATGAAGGGTTTTCTGGTGGCGAGAAGAAGCGGAATGAAATTCTGCAAATGGCGCTACTGGAACCCAAGTTAGCGATTCTGGATGAAACGGATTCTGGTTTAGATATTGACGCCTTAAGAATTGTGGCGAATGGGGTTAACCAATTGGCAAGTCCAGAAAATGCCACACTTCTCATCACCCACTATCAACGTCTACTCGATTATATTGTGCCGGATTTTGTGCATGTGATGGCATACGGACGGATTCTTACTAGTGGCGGTAAGGAACTGGCGCTGGAGTTGGAGTCTCGCGGCTATGACTGGGTGCTGGAAGAGTATGCAGTTGAGGTGGTTGTGTAATGACTATACAAGTTTCTCCTAGCCCTATTGCTAACTCGGATACGATAAGTTTGACATCAACTTTGGTAGATAGAGATGCTTATCTGGTGGAGTTGTTAAATCAGGTAACTGCTACACAATCAGCAGGTTGGTTAGAGGAATTACGCCAACAAGCAGCAAATTGGGTACGTCATTCTACTATCCCTACTACCCGCGATGAGGAATGGCGGTTTACTGATTTGTCGGCTTTGCGAAAGGTGCAGTTTCAACAGGTAGAGAAGTTAGATGTAACGTCTCTACCGGAAACCGTTGATAACAGTTTAGTATTTGTAGATGGCGTATATGCACCAGAGTTATCAACGATCGCAGATTTACCATCTGGGGTGATAGTTAGCCAGTTGACGGCGTTACCTGTAGCTGAACAGGAGCATGTCAGTAAGTATTTAGCACAAGCTGAAGGAGCGCAGGAAGTATTTACGGCTCTAAATACTGCTGGGTTGGCTGATGGGTTGGTGGTGTTGGTGGGGAAAAATGTTGTAGTCGAGACGCCGATACATTTAGTTTTTGTGGCGGATGGGGGTGAGACGGCGACGATTTCCCAGCCGCGCTGTTTGGTGGTGGCTGAAGGTGGTTCCCAGGTGACTTTGGTGGAAGAGTTTATGAACCGCAGAGGAGGACACTTTTGTGCGGGGGTTCCCCCCGTTGCAGAAAGTGTCCGTCGCGCAGAGGGCGCAGAGAAAGAGGGGGTTTACCTCACTAATGCGGTTACGGAAATCTGGGTAGGGGAGAATGCCCAGGTGAGTCACACTAGGGTGATGAGGGAAGGTGCAGAGGCTTTCCATATTGGCAAGACTGCTGTGACTCAGGCTCGTGATAGTCGTTATACCTGTAATGCGATCGCTTTTGGTGGTAAGCTATCACGGCACAATTTAGAGATTTTGCAAACTGGTGAGCAAACCCAAACCCATCTCAATGGTTTGACAATGATTTGGGATCGTCAGTTGGCTGATACTCATAGTGCGATCGCTCTCAATCATCCTTATGGTGTGAGTAAGCAATTGCATAAGTGTATTGTAGGCGATCGCGCTCATGCAGTGTTCAACGGTAAGGTTTTTGTCCCCAAAGCCGCACAGCAAACGGATGCCGGGCAGTTAAACCGCAATTTGCTACTATCATCTAAAGCCAGAGTTGATACCAAACCCCAACTGGAAATTACTGCTGATAACGTCAAATGCGCCCACGGTGCTACTGTCAGCCAGTTGGAAGATGATGAAATATTCTATCTGCAAAGCCGGGGAATTGGTGAAAACGATGCCCGCCAATTGTTAGTTAACGCCTTCGCTGCTGAAATCATCAACCAAATACCTGTCGCGTCCCTGCGAGAAGTTCTTTTAAACCACGTCAATAGTTTTAAGTCTCTAACTAATGACAAATGACAAATGACCAATAACTAACTCACCAATGACTTTTACTACCACCAAAACCCTAGCCGATAAAGTCCGCGCTGATTTCCCGATATTGCATCAAGAAGTCAACGGGAAAACTCTGGTTTATCTCGATAACGCGGCGACATCACAAAAACCTTTGCAGGTACTCAACGCCCTCAGAGATTACTACGAGCATTACAATGCTAACGTGCATCGTGGCGCTCATACTTTGAGTGCCCAAGCCACTGATGCTTATGAAGGTGCGCGTGATCAGGTTGCCAAATTCATTAATGCTGCATCTCGCCAGGAAATCATTTACACCCGCAACGCCAGTGAAGCCATTAACTTGGTGGCTTACAGTTGGGGAATGAACAACTTGCAACCAGGGGATGAAATTATTCTCTCGGTGATGGAACACCATAGTAATATTGTTCCTTGGCAGTTTGTTGCTCAAAAAACGGGTGCAGTCCTGAAGTTTGTCGAACTGACGCCAGCAGAAACTTTTGAAATGGAACAGTTTAAACAACTGATTTCTGAGAAAACAAAACTGGTGTCAGTGGTTCATGTTTCTAACGTCTTGGGTTGTATTAACCCAGTCCAAGAAATTGCTACGATTGCTCACAGATACGGCGCGAAATTCTTAGTTGATGCTTGTCAAAGTGTGCCCCACATGCCAGTCGATGTCCAACAAATAGACTGTGATTGGTTGGTGGCTTCTGGACATAAAATGTGTGCTCCCACAGGCATCGGATTTTTGTATGGCAAGTTAGAGTTATTAGAAGCAATGCCACCATTTTTTGGTGGTGGCGAGATGATTGCTGAGGTGTATTTAGACCATTCCACCTACGCAGAACTACCTCATAAATTTGAAGCTGGTACACCTGCAATTGGGGAAGCGATCGCACTCGGTGCCGCAATAGATTATCTTACTAATATCGGTATGGATAAAATCCATGCCTACGAAGCCGAATTAACAGCTTATTTGTTCCAACAACTAGAACAAATCCCCCAAGTTCGTATCTACGGGCCAAAGCCAGATGCCAAAGGAGAAGGGAGAGCTGCTTTAGCTACATTTACAGTTTCAGAAGTCCACGCCAACGACCTATCTACATTATTAGATCAAGAAGGCGTTGCCATTCGTTCTGGACATCATTGCACTCACCCTTTACACCGCCACTTACACATTCCAGCCACCGCCAGGGCGAGTTTATCTTTCTACAACACCCGCGAAGAAATTGATATTTTCATCAAAGCATTGCAGGAAACAATTGAATTTTTTGCTGGTGTCTTTGGTTAAGTTAGGGTGGGCGATGCCCACCTTTTTTAATTCCCGTACATGAGGAAACATAAAATATGGTAGTGGACTGACAAGCCTAAAATGATGCAAAAAATTTTCTTGTGGTGCGGGCAAGATGCCCGCTAATTAGAACGGGCATCTTGCCCGTTCTACAAGAGATTGCTAATACACAAAATTAGCTTAGACACGCCAGTAAGGTGTGTTATGCCGGAGGCTGCGGAAAAAGCATTAAAAGTAGGTTGGGTTTCACTACCCTGCGGGAAGGCTGCGCCTACCCAAAGCCTCAAACGCCACTCGCCTCAAGCCGGGAAACCCGTCCACGGCGGTGGCTCCCCAACATACGCCTAATCCATCATTTTAGGCTTGTCGGGCAAAATTTGAAATTTTATCAGTTGCAAGAAGGGCAATATGTTGAGCATGAGTTTAGTATTGCCTTTCCTATAGTTTTGGTGAGTGAGATGAATAGATTTATTCAGCAGAGTACAAGCATGGGTGAAATTGCTTTACTGAAATCATTTCGTGCTTGGGTGAAGAGTCAGATACTATAATCATAGTAGTGATTAGATTTATAATCACTACATATACAATAATCCAACTATTATTTAGACACTCACTGCTTGCGCTTCTACTGGTTGCTGCAAGCGGTTAAGCCATTTTTCAGCTTTGGAGTAGTTGTCTTTTTGCACTGCTTTTATGGCTTGTTTGTAGTTCAGTGTGACGCCCCAAACATCACTGAAGAAGCGTTTTTCCTGCTTCATTTTGTCAAAGAATTGCACAGCTTCAGGATGTGACAAACCACCTACAGTTTTAGCGATCGCTAACATGACTTCAAAAACATCATCGGCCATTTTGGCGTCTCCACAAACATAGTAGTGGCACTTGGGATTACTCAACATTTGCCAAACTTGTTGCGGCTGTTGCTGCATCAGGTTTTGGACGTAGGTTTTTTGGTCGCCGAGGCGAGAAAATGCCACTTCTAAGCCAGAGAGTACACCCTGACTTTGCCATGTCTGTAGTTGTTCTTGATAAATGAAGTTATTGTAGTTGCGGCAGCCAAAGTATAGGGTCGCATCTGCTAGGGACTGTGCTTGTTGTAACAGGGCTTCTCGATACTGGAGAA
The DNA here is from genome assembly GCA_019359495.1 of Goleter apudmare HA4340-LM2. Classification (GTDB taxonomy): domain Bacteria; phylum Cyanobacteriota; class Cyanobacteriia; order Cyanobacteriales; family Nostocaceae; genus Goleter; species Goleter apudmare. The sequence goes on along the minus strand of JAHHHF010000072.1, from coordinate 58,079 downwards.
AGGCAATTAAGGGAGAAACCCCGGTGCCTGGCCCTACCATCAGCATGACTGCTTCTGGGTCGCTAGGAGGACGGAAGGCGGAAGTGCGGACACTAATTCGCACCTGGCTTCCTGGTTGCAGTCCGGCGAGGTAGTTGGAACAGAGTCCCTGACGAACTTTACCTGCATCGGTGGTAATTTGCAGTGTCCCAACTGTAATTTGAATTTGCCGGGGATGGAGCAGGGGGCAGGAGGATATCGAGTAGAGGCGGGGTTTCTGCTTTGGTAATAATTCTAGTAAGGCGGCGAAGGTAATATTCGCGGCGGGAAATTCATCGAACAAATCAGCAACGCTCATGAAATTGTCGGTGATCGTTTTCTTGAGGGTAATGCTGTCGGGATGGTCGTCCCCTTGGCGGAGAATTTCTAGCCAGGTTTCCAGGCGGTGCTGTTCTTGCAGGTTTTGAGTGGCGGAGTGCAGGTATGCTAACAGGTCATTGAATGGTTCTCGCAAAGCCAAATCCAGTTCCTCAACCAGCACCTGACCAACTGTAGCGGGCACTGTGACTGGAGGTTGGTCTTCTGTCGTGTGACCATCAGGTGTGATGTAACTAGCTGTAAAGTAGGTGCTGAGTGATAGATTGAGGCGATCGCCAACTCGCTCAACCAGTGCGGGGGGATTGCAGGGATATACCGCTACATGATCACCTGTTTCGTAGTGCAGGTCAGTATCAGCCAAGTCAAAGGCGATCAAGCGGGTGGAACGACTGCCAGGAATCACTTCTAGGAGAAGTTCTTGATTCACTACCACAGGCACTTCCACACCTCGATCACCACTCACTATTACTGGAGAGACGTTGGCAACTTCTGCTGCACTTAAGAAGTTGACGTTTAATTGAGGAGCATTGGCGTTGACTGCATCAGCCGCAGTGTTATCCTCACCCAGTACCCGGCCCACAAGTCCCAGCCACTGCTTGAAGGTATCAGCTTGTCCTTTAATTTCATCACCTTTATGCAATGGTACGATGCAGTTGGCTCCGGCTTTTGCCAATGCCTTATTCAATGCCATGCCGGCAGCACAGAAGTGTTCGTAAACGGTGCTGCCAATTGCCAATACCGAATAGTTCAAGCCATTGAGGGCACCCACAGGCTGTTGCTTCAACCATTGGAGGAAGCGCTTGCCATTTCCAGGGATTTCCCCATTGCCAAAGGTGGAGGTGACAATCAGCAACAGCTTTTCAGACGCTAAATTGTCGGTGTTGTACTCATCTAGTGCCAGCACCTTGGGACGGTAGCGACTCATTTGCCTAGCAGTAGCGCGGGCAAAGCTTTCGGCGGTACCTGTCTCGGAAGCATAGAGAATCAGGATGCGGTCTTGCTTATGGTCGTCTTCGTCACTAGTGGTAGTCAATTTTTCTAGATCAATACCGTCTTCCACTGCCCAACGGTCGGCAGCATGGTGATAGGCGGGTTCCAGGTAGAAGTCGCGCGTTTGGTGATGCCAAACCGGACAGGCGCTACCTCCGGCCGATGGTACAACCCAAGCCCACTCTGCCGGACACTCGCGCCCTGCTTTCTTTTCTCGTAGATCATGAGCCAGGTACTGGCGAGAAGCCGACTGGTGATCCACCATTGTCACCTTGGCTTTTTGGAAGGAATGTAAGATGGCCACATTCAATTCTAAAGCGACGCGATCGCGCCAGAGAGTCTGCTCGGAAGTGGTATCTAGTTTGAGTACCTTGGCGATTTCCTCCATCTTGTCGTAGCGCCAGTCTTCCAGGAAATCCCGCATTACTTCTGTACCCATGTACCAGCCATTAAAGGGAATGCAGCCATAGGCAATGCCGCCAATATCCATGCGGAAGTTGCTGACAGCAGGGACAGCATACCAACGGAAACCCAAGGACTTGAACTCGGCAATTGTGGGATGTTCAAGTTCAACTTCCAGTACTTCTTCCTTGGGTAATTCATAGAGTTTCGGCTCTCTACCTGGAGCTTCGATGACTATCGGTAAAATATCGTAGGGTGTGGGCGGTTCGGGTGGTTGCCAACCCAACTTGATAATTTCTTTGGTCAAATCCAGATTAGCGCGATCGCCCATTACCTTCCCATCTGCCTGTTCGTAAGCTGCGTAACGGATCAGTTGCGGATTCCAGATCCGGGGGCCCCAGCGCTCCTTGGGTTGTTTGGGACGGAAGGCAGTCATGGTAATTTGAATGTTGCCGCCATTGGTTCCCAACCGCAGGTGTTCCAGTAACTCTTGGAACATTTCATCAGGTTCTGTGACATGGCGGCGATCGCGCACCACCATATTATTCCACTGAATGCGACCGATACATTTGGAAGCATTACGCCAAGCCAACTGTGCCCCATAAGTCAGTTCTTCGTAGGTGTGGGTATAAGTGCCTGTGGCTTGGACTTCCTCTTGAACTTCTTGCCAGCGTCGTGCTTGATCTTCTGGTTCCCAGGCTTGTTCAGTGGCAATGATATTCAGGAACTGCCGCGCTTTTTTCAGCAATCGCTCTTCATTTAACTTGGGCAACTTCATTACATTGGTGACGCGATCAAACAATGTCTGCCACGCTAGCCTTAACTCTGGCGAGAAGTCTGGTATGTACTTCTCAAACAGCACAAACATGGTATCAGAAATAGCTGGATAGGCACAGGATGGTACACCAACACTGCCATGTAACTGTCCTAAAGAGCGCAGTTCTCGCAAAAGTTCGTCACTACTCTCACTTCTCAAGCAACGCATAAGAAATTCTAGCGACTGGAACAAGTGCAAGGACAAGTAATCCATATCCGCTCGTCCAAAAATGGGCAACAAGAAGGGATATTTATCAAATAGGGTTTGATAAAACACCATACCCATTTCCTGCTTGTTCTGGCTGAACACCTGCCAAGAATCTGCCATTTGCTTGAGCATTTCCGATGGTAGGGCTTGCTCGTAGCGTCCCATTGCCTCCACCATCGGCAAAATTATATAGGTATTGAAAAACTTATAAAGAGCAGAATTTGCCCCTGTAGATAAATTCTCACGATCATATTCTTCTAAATACGGAATTGATGGCAGCATCCACATCCACACCTGCCGAGCCTTTACCCAGTGCTGAGGACGCATACCTATATCAGCAAACAAAGCACCGTAATCTTCTACTGTATCGAACCCATCCCCTTTTTCTGGAGGTACACCAGTTAGGGCTTCTGCCAGCACAATTTGAGTTTCCGGCTGGAGTTTGTGGACAGCACAATCGATCAATTCATATAAGTATTCCCCAACGCTATCAAGAGCTTCCCCAAAAATATACTCCAGTTCTGGTTCCTCTAATAACAGGCGTTTAAAGAACTTTTCCATTTGCAGTTCTTTCCACGCCCGCAGCTTGTTCCACACATCTTTCACAATCACTTCTTCTTGCGGTGTGAGGGGAAGATCTGGGGGAATTTCTACCTTTATATCTTCTGTTTGCTGACTTCTTTTGTGGAAGCCATGATAGCTGCTCTGATTGCCCAATAACTTCAGAGTGCTACTCTTGCTTTCAGTTGTACTCTGGGTCAAGCGAACTTTGAGCTTTAATTGCGGTGCTCTATCCCATGTGGTGATGGGATATTCTAACTCGGCGCTACGCTGTTCCTTGAGGGATTCCTGTGTGGTAAACCTGACTGTGCCGGCATCTTGCCAAGGCTGAGTGATATCTCCTTGCCGATAACACAGAGTAATAGCGATCGCGCAGTCTCCTTGATTCTTCAAATCCAACAACCAACTAGGCTGCATTCGCGCAAACAAATCCTTATGCAGTAAGGCTTGTTCCTCATTTGTAAGCACTTGTACTCGTAATTACCTGAAGTTGGGAAATCAGTTGCAGAGATTTCTCTCCATTCCCTATTCCCTATTCCCTATTTTTAATTGCCTATCTCCCACTTTTTCTTGCGATAATTCCGAAGGGGGAAGTGATCCCCACTGGTGAATCAAAGGGGGATAGATGACCATCAAGCGGTTGGGTTTAATTTTGATGACGCTGGTATCTCTGGCGTTGGTTGGTTTGTCTCTACTCGGCAGTTGGCAAGAGCCGCAGTTTCAAAGTCGCTTAGAACTGTACCAAACAAATATTGTGCTGCAAGCACAAGCATGGCAAGCCCAAGAAAGTGACGATGAGAATTTTCAGGTAATTCAGGGAGCAATCCTTGGTGAGAAACCCCTGGAAAATGCGACAAAGCAGTACCAGGAGGCGCGTCAATCAGTCCTCACGAATTTGGAAAAAGCTAAAAACCAATTGGCACAACTGCCTTCTCAACCAGTTACTACGCCCCCTAAACCTTTACCAGCAAAAGATGATCCCAACCTAGGACAGCAGCAAAAGTTACAGCAGTCTCTCAATCAACTACAAAAGTTGTTGGCGGAATTAGACTTGCGACTCGGAGTTTTACAAGCGCAGCAAGGACAGACTCAGACAGCCCTGAAATCTTGGACAGAGTTGCAACAACGCTCAGATATCAATCCAGAATTCGGCAAAACTGCGGCTGTGTTAACTGGACTATGGAGTGATCCCGCCCGTCTCTTACCAGACGCCCAACAATTGATTCAAAAAAATTTAGAAGGTTGGTTTCGCTCTACTGCATTGGTGCAGCTATACCAACTCCAACAGCGCCCAGAAGCCCTATCCGCAGTTCAAGGAGCACAGGAAGAAGCTGCTGCCCAAGCTGTATTTAAATTAGCAATCATTGGTATAGTTCCTACCTTCTCAGCTTTTATCGGATTGGTGCTACTGATTTTTGTCCTAGGTCAGCGCTTAGTGAAGGGAAAAGCTGCTTTACTGGCGCAAAATGGTGATGTCCCTTGGTCAACACCTTGGGATGGTGAAACAATTGTGCAGGTTTTTGTCCTGGGCTTTTTCTTGATGGGACAACTGTTCATCCCCTTACTGTTTTCGCTGCTTCCTATCCAGATTCCTAGCGGTGATGTGCGACTTCAGGCTGTTGCTGTCTTAGTTCGTTACGTCTTAGTCGCATCGGCAGCCTTGTTGGTGCTGTATTTATCCATCAAGCGCTTTTTTCCGTTACCAGAATTCTGGTTTAGCTTCCGTTTCCAGAATAATTGGTTTTGGTGGGGGTTGGGTGGCTATTGTGCTGCTCTACCCATCGTTGTACTGGTGTCTTTGATTAATCAACAACTCTGGCAAGGTAGGGGTGGTAGTAATCCTCTGCTGCAACAGGCACTAGAAAGCCGTGATTCTGCGGCATTGGGGATATTTTTCTTGACAGCTGCGATCGCTGCCCCTTTATTTGAAGAAGTACTGTTTCGCGGCTTTTTGTTGCCCTCCCTGACTCGTTACCTCTCGGTATGGGGCGCAATCCTAGTTAGTAGCTTGTTATTTGCCCTGGCTCACCTCAGCCTGTCGGAAATTTTACCACTCACCGCCCTGGGGATTGTTTTGGGAGTAGTATACACGCGATCGCGCAGTCTCCTCGCGCCGATGCTCCTCCACAGTCTTTGGAATAGTGGCACGCTGCTGAGTTTATTTATCCTGGGCAGTGGTAATTAATAATACCTTACAACTACTGTTGAAAATAAGTAAAATATTTGCTTTCATCTGCATATGAAGCAACTGTTTACTTGTTATTTTTATTGATAAGCTTGAATAAATGGGAGTTTGAGCGCAAATATTGCTAATTGCAAAAGTACCTCCAGTCATACCGTCAAATAAATCACAAAATCCCTAAGTAAGCATTGGTCTGTATTTAGCGGTCTTGTTGATATTCAAAGTGTTGATTGCTATCTCCAGATTTTCTGGGTCAGGAATTACGGGGACTGGCAATAGAAAGGGTTTTTTAAAACATTACTCCTTGGAACTTGGGTTACAGCGCCAGACACCTGCGCTGATATACTCTGTTGCATTCATATCTGAAAAAGTCCGGACATAAAAGTGATGGACTTGTAGAGAGTTGTATTGCAGCACAAGGATTTTTGCTGATTACTTAGAGTTAATTTTCCTCAAGAGAAATGTCTAACCTAAGAATCTGTAAACTTACATTGCTGAGATATATAGTCGGAATTACGAACAGTAACCGAGGAGCAAGATAGTTGCAGAAAATAGCGGACGACCTCCTCCGTCCCCAACTTCCAGTGCGATTGCTGGAACGATGACGTATGGGTTGTAGCTATGTTATCTTGGGCAGTGCTTCTACTCAAAAGTAAGTAAAAATATATTTCAAAGTAAATATATTTACTTATTTTGCTTACAATAAAAAATCTGAATTATACCTGTTTATCAAGGAGCACCAATCGTATGGCAAATCTCAATCCTAGTCACGCTACCAAACAACTGATATCTGGATACTGTGGCATTATTTTTGGGGGTTTAGGGCTACACAAGTTTGTTCTAGGATACGCTCCAGAAGGCTTTATTATGCTGCTTATTTCTATAGTGGGAGGTTCTTTTACTTACGGCGTTACGTTCTTAATTATGCAACTTGTCGGTTTAGTCGAAGGCATGATCTACTTAAACAAATCCCATGAAGATTTTGTAAATACTTATTTTGTGAATAAGCAGGGCTGGTTTTAGTAAATATCATCTGATGATGCCTACTTTTTATAGGTGCATACTTGCAATTTATTTCTACTGCTATGTTAATTCTCAAACGTCAAAAACTAACTTTGGCAATATTGGTGATGGCAGGTTTTGGGTATTTTTACTTTATGTCTAATTTGGAAATTAACTATTTTGTAAAAAGCCTAATTGCCGTCATGCCTCTACAGATTGGGGCTGTAATTTACATCACTAATCTACATTGGAGACGCCGTTAAGTTTCCTCAATACCCAATTTTTCATAAATTTAAGGCTTTGACATGCAGTCGTAGTTCCGGATTTCGCCTACCCTCGAAATAGAGACGCTTTTAGTCGGGCGTTATATTTTCGTAGCGAATCTAACTAAACTCTTGCCATGCAACCTGTTCCAAAAACTATGCTTGCCTCAGAACTGATCCCCATCACAGAGAAAATTATTCTAGATGTTGGCGGAATGAAGTGTGCTGGGTGCGTGAAAGCGGTCGAACAACAGCTAACTCAACAGCCTGGGGTCAAGAGTGCCTCTGTGAACCTAGCAACTGAGGTAGCAGTGGTTGAGTCAGAAGTTGGTGCGGTAGATGGGGATGCACTGGCGAAGCGATTGACAGCAAACGGATTCCCTACTCAACTCCGAACCAATGGTGTTGGAGGCGAGAACTCTGCCTTAGAAGCACCAGCAGCACGACAACGCCGAGAAATGCGTTCTTCACTGAAGCAGTTGGTGATTGCTGGGGTATTGCTACTGCTGTCAGGAATTGGACACTTTGGTAATATTGGTAGCTCTATATTGCCATTTTTAAATAACATTTGGTTCCATTGCGGATTGGCAACAGTAGCCATCATTATTCCCGGTCGTCCGATTTTAGTGGATGGGTGGCTGGGTTGGCGACGGAATGCACCCAATATGAACACCTTGATCGGATTGGGAACCCTGACAGCTTATATTGCTAGTTTAGTAGCCCTACTGTTTCCCCAATTGGGTTGGGAGTGCTTCTTTGATGAGCCGGTGATGATGTTGGGCTTTATCCTTTTGGGGCGGACGTTAGAACAACAAGCCAGAGGTCGCGCCGCCGCCGCTTTTAGGCAATTGTTGGCACTCCAGCCACAGATAGCGCGATTGATTGCTAACCCAGATAAATTAGAGCAAAAAGCAGAAAATACCCGCCGCCAAGATAGTGTAGAGATTCCTGCCGAACAGGTGCGGGTTGGTGAATGGTTACAAGTTTTGCCGGGAGATAAAATCCCCGTTGATGGTGAGATTCGCTTTGGACAAACTACGGTAGATGAGTCGATGCTGACCGGGGAAGCAGTGCCAGTGATCAAGCAACCAGGGGATCTAGTCACAGCCGGTACTCTCAATCAGTCGGGAGCGATCGCTATTCAAGCCACCCGTACTGGTAGTGATACAACCTTAGCTCAAATTGTCGCCCTCGTAGAAGCCGCCCAAACTCGCAAAGCCCCAGTCCAAAAACTAGCAGATACAGTCGCTGGTTATTTTACCTATGGCGTGTTGGCATCGGCTTTATTCACATTTGTCTTTTGGTACTTTTTTGGCACACATATTTGGCCAGATGTCAATATGTTAGGTGAAATGGCAATGATCAGCCACTCTGCCCATCAACATACACTACAGACATCCACAGCCATCAGCACTTCTGCACTATTGGTGAGTTTAAAGCTAGCGATCGCCGTAATGGTAGTCGCTTGCCCTTGCGCTTTGGGACTAGCCACACCTACAGCTATTCTGGTGGGCACTGGCATAGGTGCAGAAAGGGGTCTATTAATCAAAGGCGGTGACGTATTAGAAAGGGTACACCAGTTAGATACCGTCGTCTTCGATAAAACTGGCACCCTCACGACGGGGAATCCCACAGTTACAGATTGTTTGGTGATTGAGGGAGACAAGGCTAATTCCCATGCCCTATTACAACTAGCCGCCGCCGTTGAAATTGGCACTTATCATCCCCTAGCCAAAGCCATTCAACAGGAAGTAAAACGACAGGAGTTATCTATCCCAGAGGCCGTAGATTTTTACACAGAACCAGGCTTGGGTGTATCTGCTGTAGTCGAGGGTACTAGCGTATTGCTAGGTAACTGGGGCTGGTTGAGTTGGCACGGCATTACCATCAGTGACACCGCCCAACAAATGGCCGAGAAATTGGCAATAGATGGGAAAACCGTCGTAGGCGTGGCAGTTGGCGGCACTTTAGCAGGACTGATTGCCGTGTCTGATAGCCTGAGACCAGATGCTCAAGCCACAGTAGACAAGCTGCGACAAATGGGTTTGCGAGTCATGGTGTTGAGTGGCGACCGCCCAGAAGCCGCCAATGCGATCGCCACTCAACTGGGACTAGATAGCAATGATGTCATCGCGGGTGTCCCCCCGACCAAAAAAGCTGCTGCTATTCAAGAATTACAAAAATCTGCATCTGTCGTCGCTATGGTGGGGGACGGGATCAATGATGCCCCAGCTTTATCGCAAGCAGATGTCGGTATTGCCTTGTATTCCGGGACTGATGTCGCAATGGAAACGGCTGCCATTGTGCTGATGCGCGATCGTTTAAGTGATGTGGTCGAATCAATTTACCTCAGTCGTGCCACCTTCAACAAAATCCGGCAGAATTTATTCTGGGCTTTTGCATATAATACAATTGGTATTCCACTAGCGGCTGGTCTTTTGTTACCCAATTTGGGCTTCGTCCTTAGCCCGTCTAGCGCGGCTGCGTTAATGGCTTTTAGTTCAGTTAGTGTTGTCAGCAACTCAGTCTTACTACGGCGATTAGCTCATCGACCGTAGGTTTCTTCAACGGAGGTAATGTGACAAACTCAATCCTGGTTTTGCCGATTTCAGGTTAAAGTCAGTCCCTATTTTTAGATACAACGCATCTCACAAAACCTATTGAGACTCCTCCAAGAGCTAAAGTAGCTATGAGAGTAGAACCTTATGCTCTACTCTTTTTAGGAAATATGCAACTTTAATACCTACTCAACTAAGTACCACAAACTTCAGTGCGCGAGAATGGCAGGAAACGATACTAAACAAATCTTGATCAATCACGGTTCTAAAGATTCTAGCAACAATGTATCAATGGCAGCAGATACCAATGAAAGCCATCTACTGATTATCGAAGATGATCAAGGTCGTAAGGAATTTCCTTTAGAGCAACCCGTTTATTCTATTGGCAGAGACCGTGAATGTAACATCCGGTTGATGTCACAGTTTGTCTCTCGCCGCCATGCCACACTAGTGAGATTGCCACGAGAGCATAATAGTCATAGCTACTATTACCGAATTGTAGATGGCGATGCCAAAGGCAAACCTAGCTCCAATGGTTTGATGGTTAATGGTCGCAAAATGCCAGCCCATGATTTGAGGAATGAAGACGAAATCGTTTTTGGCCCTCAGGTACGTGCTATTTATTATCTACTGAGAAATACTGAACGACCGGGGCAAACTGACTCTAGCGAGTATGATATTACACTGATAAACCCCGGTATGACCGAAGATTTAGAGGACTAAAAACATTCCAATTCCAGCTAGATTTCGGTGAGCATGTAATTGAGGGTGGGTTTTAGTACATCCTGTTGTGGCTAGCTTGGGAACAAAGCTAGCCCAGTATATACCTTAAATACCAGTAGCAACAGCTATCCCGCCAGACTTTCAATTAAATGCCAATGACGGCTTTGTTCGATCGTTTGCTTGACGAATTCAAACACTTGCCGACAATGATTATCAAGTTGGAGTGGCAATTCCTCATTTTTCACCACAATACTCATTCGGGTTTCTGTGTCGGTAGCTGTTGATTTATCAATTAGTACTTCCACAGTCACTAACTTGGAAAACGAGATATTACCAGGGATTTCACGAGCCATAATGTAATCGGCTGTGTAGTATTGAACATCGAATTCACAATCCTGTAGTAGCTCTATCATTAACCCCTGAAGATGCTCAGGAGGAACAGAAACAATAAATGAACAGGTATAGCGAGCCATAATAGCCCCACGCCTTGCAACAATCCGTCCATCCTATAATACCGAAGCGCCTAAACGTCATGTCACGATAGATTCGTTAAAGTTTTTCTAGAGAATTGGGAATGGGGCATTGGGGTAGCCCTGCGTTGCGCGGGTTCCCAAGGCAGCTTTTGGGGGGAAACTTCCGCCAAAAACGTGCCGCCGCGTTGTAGCAAGTGGCGTCATCGGGCATGGGAAGATGATGAAGAAAAAATTAATGATCCTTGACCCTTGACAAATAGAAAATAACCAATTTCACATACAGGTGCATATGAAAGTAGCAGTTACTGGAGCAACAGGATTTGTTGGTAGTCGCTTAGTAGAAAGACTTCACAAAGAAGGTCATAGAGTGCTGGTGTTAACTCGTAACACTACCTCGGCTCGCAAAGTTTTTCCTACAGAGGCTTTCCCCAATGTAGAAATTGTTGCCTATACACCAACTGTATCTGGTGATTGGCAAGATGCGATCGCGGGTATTGATGGCGTAGTGAATCTAGCAGGAGAACCCATTGCCGAGGAACGGTGGACACCAGCACACAAGCAGGAAATCCTCAATAGCCGTCAGCTAGGTACGCAAAAAATAGTGGAAGCGATACAGAAAGCTAACCCCAAACCCACAGTGTTAGTCAACGCTTCGGCTATTGGTTACTACGGCACCAGTGAAACTGCTACCTTTGATGAAACCAGCCCGACTGGCAACGATTTTCTGGCCCAAGTCTGCCAAGCGTGGGAAGCAGAAGCGACAAAGGTCAAAGATGCTGGTGTGAGATTGGTAATTTTGCGTTTGGGGATTGTATTGGGGCTGGGTGGTGCTTTAGCTAAAATGATTACTCCTTTCAAACTGTTTGCAGGTGGGCCTATTGGTAGTGGTCGTCAGTGGTTTTCCTGGATTCACTTAGACGACTTAGTTGATCTGATTCTGCAAGCACTAACCAAACCAGAGATAGAAGGCGTATACAATGCCACTGCCCCTCATCCTGTCCGTATGGCAGATTTATCCCAAACGATGGGAGAGGTGATGAGTCGTCCTTCTTGGCTCCCTGTTCCGGCTTTTGCTCTAGAAGCCCTGTTGGGAGATGGTGCAAAAGTAGTGCTAGAGGGTCAAGAAGTAATCCCCAAACGCACCCTAGCATCAGGCTTTAATTACAAATATCATCATTTGCAACCAGCACTCAAGGATATTTTGCAGTAATTGGGGCGTAGGGCATGGCGCATGATGTGAATTAACAACATTGTTTTGGGATTACCTATGAAATTACTGCCCAATGCCCTATCACCCATTCCCAGTCTTCTGGAATTTCTGGGAAATCCAACTGATGAGTCCACTGAGAAGCGCCCCCCCCATGAGGATGCCAATGGCTGGGTTAAATAGGGGTTGCCATAGTTGATGCCACACATCTAAGCCTAAGTTTACTCCCAAGGCATCACCAATAGCAGCGATCGCTAACCATCCAAAGCCAAACAAAACCAGAAATACATCCGCAACTAAAATTAAATTTAGCCAATTCAAAATCTTCTCTTTCATCAGCCACCGCGCCCGCAAATTTGGATAAAAACTTAAAACGGGTAATGGACAGCCAATCAACCATTACCTACTACTAAGGTATTTTCTCAAAGTCATCTGACCAATTAGAGGGCAAACAACCGTTTGCCCCTAGGGTTCATTCACATGGTAATTTGTACTTTGGATAGCTCCTAATTACTCTTCAAACAACCAACCTTTAACTTTTGCCAAGCTCTGCCAATCTGGTTTTCTGCTTAAACCATCTTCGATGCTGTTGAGAATTTCATCTCGCCATTCTGGGTTGACAAAAATTAACTGTTGAGCAAAATCAATGTGTTCCCGCAAACCTTTTTGGCCACTTTCTAGCATGGCGACTGCCAGATTCACCCTGGCTTGGGGGTCTTGGGGATTGAGCTTGACTGCCTTCTGTGCAGCTTTGTAAGCGAGGCTAGGTTTATTATCAAGCAGATATAGCCAAGCTAAACAAGTCCAAGCGGGACTACTTTTAGGAGCGCGATCGCACACTTCTTTAAATACAGGAATCAAATCAGCCACAGCTTCTCCAGCTTTATAGCGTTCTAATCCTGTATCAAACAGGGATTCAACTGTTTGAGTCATAGTAATTTCGGTATTAGGCATTAGTCATTAGTCATTAGTCCTCAGTCATTACACAACTGCAAATGACATGAACACCCAGAGGGAGTATTCCCTAAGGGTAGGACAACTGACAATATTACACCCCAAATGACTTACCGCAACCACAGGTTTGGTTGGCGTTGGGATTGGTGAATTGAAAACCCCCGCCAATCATGGCATCGCTATAGTCGAGCATTAAACCATAGAGGTACAATAAGCTCTTGCGATCGCAAACAATCTTGAATCCGTCATACTCAAAAACTTCATCCTGAGGGGTGATCTTGCTACTGTCTTCAAAGTCCATCATGTAAGACATCCCAGAGCAGCCACCTTGTCTCACTCCTACTCGTAAGCAGAGGTCTTTGCCTTGCCTATCCTGGAGGGACTTCACTTGGCTTAACGCTGCTTCGCTCAACTGAATCCCGCGTTGTTGAGGCTGAGTTGCTTGTGTCATCTGCTGTTTCCACTCCTTAAAGTAGTCTGGTAACCTGTGTAGGCTTGTTACTGCCTCTGGGTTGCCTTTGTATGTTTTTGTATTCATTCTAGCGGCATTGCTGTTCCAGGTTGCCAAATTGTAAAGACTCCGTCAAAAGCAGCCACAGGTTTTTATTCTAGAATTGAGAGACTCGGTGTGTTGAAAGATTCGGTGTGTTTAGAGATTCGGTTTTTTTTGTTTGGAGTTTCCGCCTTGTAGCAGCCTGATTCGCAACGAAAAGGCAGGGAAACAGGGTAGAAAACCTACGCCCTTCGGGTGCTATGCACAGTCGCTAACGCTTTGCTTTTTTAATTAACTTACTCTATGACAAGTTTTAATCGCTCTACCAGTCGTCGGTTGAAGAAATTAACTCAAATTCCTTCTGTGTGGGAGGGCGATCGCCGTCCATTGTCGTCATCGCAAACCCGATCCGAGGACTCAGAAGACAAGGGCGATTGTATTCTTTGGGTGGATGGCTCCCAAGGTATTGTTCGAGGTATGGATGTAGTCGTTCCAGAAACTGGGCCAGAAGCAGTTGTTCGCACTTTGATGCGCGCAATGGAGCATCCCCATAGTCCAGCTAAACCCGCCAGACCTCAAAGAATTGTCGTGCGAGACCGCGAGATTCAGTTTTACTTGCGCGGAGTCCTGCAAGACTTGGATATTGCTATTGACTACACACCAGAATTACCTCTAATTGATGAACTGTTTCGCTCCTTTGGGGAAATCCTCGATAGTCAAATCCCCGATTTACCCCCACAATACGCACACAGCTTACGAGATAAGGCATTTGCAATTTGGCAAGCAGCACCTTGGGAGTTCCTAGAAGAACAACAAATCTTGTCAATAGAAATTAATAAATGGGATGTCGGCACACTCTATGCCTCAGTCATGGGAATGCTAGGTATGGAATATGGTATTTTATTCTATCGTTCTGAAGATTCTCTCAAGCAGTTTCGCGCCACAGTTTTACAGGATGAGGGGTCAAAAGGATGTTTAGAAGAAGCTTTCCTCAAGCAAGATTGCTTATTTCTCACTTTTGAACATGCCGACGAAATTGACGAAGATGACGAGCATAAGGGTGATTTAGGTGATCTCCCATCGTCAGAAATTGACCCTACCTTTGGGAATATCCACCCCCTAGAAGGACTACGGTCTGTTTTATATGACGAAGAAGCACTGATCATGTTTGTGGCGCTAGAAAGCCTCATCCGCTTTATCCGCGATCATCGTCGCCAACTTAGTGGAGAATCTTTCCCCAATCTCAGCCGTCGCTATCGCATCTCACTCCCTCACTCCGATGAAGCCACTAAATCACTGTCTGTTACTGTTGCTACTATGCCGAAGTTAGCAGCCGAATTAGAGCAAATGGTAGGCGCTAATGAGCAAGATAGAGCAGTTGGGGTATCTTCTCCTATGTTCCGTTCGTTGCGAGATGACTTGATACCAGAAGACTCTTTCCTCAGTCTGGGAGTGTTGTCTTGGGAGATGCTAGAGTACCTCCGTCAGGGAGTTATCTATCATCAAGTTGGGGATATGAATCAAGTCGGTGACGGATTACCGGTAATTCTAATTCAAACTTCCCGTCCTAAAGCTAAGACTGTCATCGAAAGTATTGAAGCTGCTGGTGGGTTAAAAGCGATTTGCTTTAATCCTGGTGCTGATCCCTACGATGGGAATAAATACGATTTGGGTTTATTACAAACTCAAAATGGTGAGTTGTTCTTGTTCGGTGAATTTTTAGATAACGACCCAATTCATGTAGAAGCTCGCCAGAAATGGAATCAACGGTGTAAAAATACTCAGGGCTACTGTGGCTTAATCATTGCCAAAGGACTGACAGGATCTGCACGGGGAAATCCTCAATTGCGGGATATGATGGCGCTGTTTGAGGCGCGATCGCTTGCACCCAAAGATTTGGGTATTGGTACTCTCCAACTTGTTCCCCAAGTGCAATTTGAATAACTGAAATTACTACATGAAGTACTAATCTATCTCCTGAGAGCGATCGCACTTGGGGGATTTGGAGTATGTAACTATTCTGTGCAGTTAACATGAGTTCGGCGAATCTCTGCCAGTCGGAAAGGGAAGGTTGTGCCTGGTGAAAGCAGGGAAAGGTCAAATCTCTACCACTTCACGCACTAAAGACGCCAACTTATCAGCACTATCGGGAATTGCGATCGCTTTGGCCTTCTCTGCCATTTTTGCCAATTCTACGGGCGATCGCAACAAATTTAAAACCTGATTTTGTAATATCTCAGGCGTCAACTCTGATTGTTTGAACGCTAAAGCCGCACCAGCTTTAGTAAACACTGTTGCATTATGGGTTTGGTGGTCTTCAGCCGCAAAGGGGTAAGGAATCAAAATTGCTGGGGTGCCGCATACCGCCAATTCTGTTAAGCTACCCGCACCGGAACGGCTGATAGCTAAATTTGCCCGTCGCAACAGCGCCGCCATATTGTTGTAAAATGGCAACGCAATATACTGCGAATGTTTGAGACTATCCGCTTCTGGATCTTGCTCACCAGTCAAATGCACTACATAAGCACCTGCATCAAACCATGCATGAGCTGACTGACGGACTAATTTATTGATACCAACAGCACCTTGGCTACCACCAAAGACGATAATTAAAGGAACGCCATCAGGTATTGGTAAATCTAGGGAGGTATCAATTCCCTGATCCAAGAATTGCCTGAGCGCAGCTCCTCTGAAAGAAGCTCGTACTGGTGTCCCCACGTAGACATTTTTGGCACGAGGTAAGTACTTGGCAGCGACTTCAAATCCCAACGCTACCGCCGCACACCAAGGTCCAAAAAAGCGTGTTACCTTACCAGGTAAGGCATTCGATTCATGAAACACCACAGGTAAACCCAGAGAACGCGCCGCAATCACTGCTGGCCCGGCAATATAACCCCCTGTAGTGAACACACCTTGAAATTTTCCCTGCTTCAAGATTCGTCTCACTTCCAGAATCGAGCTGATGAGTCTCACCAAGATGCGTAGAGATGACAAGCCAAATCCTTGTTGGAACCCTTCTACTGCAATAGTATTCAAGGGATACTGTTGAGGAACCAGCTGAGTTTCTAGGCGATTGGGGACACCCAACCATTCAATTTCATAATCTGGCAGTTTTTCGGCCAGTGCGATCGCTGGAAACAAGTGTCCACCAGTCCCACTAGCAGCTATTAGTAATCTAATCGGTGCATCTATCATTAAATCTCTACCGTTTAGCTCCTAACTTAATTAAGATAAAACAATTTCCTGACGTAGTTTACTCAAATCAGTAAAATATTCCCAATGACTAAGATTATTGCCTTATTGATCAATCGCCAACGCCAGTCACCCAAGCGGATCTGGCCAGTTGCATTCCTACTAACACTGGGGATTATTAGTGGATGGCAATGTGCTCAAGCCAGTACACCCCAAAATGCTCCTCCGGAACTCAAAAACTTGTTAACACAAGTTGATGCGGCGGCTAGCCAGGGTGATGTCAAAAAGGTGATCGAATTCTACAGCCCCAATTTCACTCATGGCGATGGCTTAAACCGCCAGACTTTAGAAAAAGCCTTGACTGAACTTTGGCAGCGATATCCCAAATTAAGATACAGTACACAGCTGCAATCTTGGAAGACTGAAGGCAATGCTATTGTTGCCGAGACGGTAACTAATATCACTGGTTTGCCTTCTACTAACAGCAACAACCTGTCTCTCAATGCCACAATTAAATCACGTCAGCGCGTTTCTGGCACAAAAATTGTCCACCAAGATATTTTGTCGGAACGGACTTTAGTCACCTCTGGGAAAAAACCACCTCAAGTTGACATCAAATTACCTGAGCAGGTCAAGGTTGGTCAACAGTATAATTTTGATGCGATCGTCCAAGAACCACTGGGTGACGATTTTCTTTTAGGGAAGGCATTAGAAGAACCTATTAAAGCCGATAAGTATCTCAACTCCACACCCATAGATTTGGAATTACTCACATCTGGCGGACTTTTTAAGGTCGGACGCGCCCCATCTACTCCTGGTAATCAATGGGTTTCTGCCGTGATTCTCCGGGGTGATGGGATGACAATGGTAACTCAGCGTTTACAAGTGGTCAATAAGTAAGGGGCTTTATTTAATGTTCGTAGTCAGGACTTTAGTCCTTCATGCTTAAGCACTACACTGCTTCGCAGAAACCGTAGGATAGTGCTGACTACGAACCTAGCAAAACTTTTTTGATTGTTTAAAAAGCTCATGCTCAAAAAGGCCTCTTTCGTGTTGCCTCTTGCCTGTTGATCGCACTTGTGCCACGCTTTTCTGCGAAACGCTTTGCGAACACGCACGATGCAAACAATACTAATTTAAAACAAGAATGTGACAAATGGATAGGGGCACAACATTGTTGTGCCCCCAATAAAAATTCATGTGTCGTAAACGTGATTTGAAAAATCAAAGCGGATTGCCATAGATTCAGCAATACCAAAAATTTATATTAGTTGCTAGTTTTAATTTTCCTCTACTGGTGGAGTTTCTGGAACTGTAGAGAAATATCTATTAATCCCATTCAGCAGTGGCACTAATAAAATCAGCATACATGCAGAATACAAGTCACCACCCCAACTATCATGCAACCAATAAAAAGCTGCTTCTTGACCTGTACCGTGAAAAAAGGTGAGCATAGTGTTACGGATTATATTAGCAATAATGCTAATGAGCACGGCAAGAGATAAAAACCAAACAGTTGTACGACGTGAAGATAAACTACTAGTCCAATAAAGTAACATTAAGCTAACGTAGACTGTCGTAAATAACATTTTCAGTCCCGCACAATAAGGGGCAACCTCTACAATCCTGCCGCCTACATATAAGTTAATTTCATCGACAGTCACGTCCATACCAAACTGATTTAGGATGAAACCGGCTGAACCTGCAATAAAACTTTGAAGGGGAAAAGTATAGGGAGTGATTAAATACGGTAATTCCGTTGGAGTTGCAAGAAATACTAGCAAAAATGGGAATCCCTGTAATCGGAACCCTGATATGCCCTTAAACCATATACATAATCCAGCAAGTATTGTAGGCAAAGAAAGGTTAACCCACTCCCCCACACCACTCAAATAAAAAACTCCCCCCACTAATAGCAGGACAGCACCTAAAGGATGAGTGGTATCTGGTAGACGCTGCCATTGTTTCCGTTGTAACCAAACTAGATAAGCTGCAAAGGGTAAACCAATCATCCCGTGGCTAAAATATTCATGTTCTATGCTAATGCTTTTGTGTATCCAGCCGTCTACCCAGTGGAGCAATATAGGGGCATAAAGTAGCACTAAAACAGCTAAGATTCCTATATTGAAAAGTTGCGATGTGTTTCTATTTTTAACCTGTAGTGGAATTGCCATTGTTTCTAATAATTCAGAATTGAACAACTAACTAGTATTAACTAGTACAGTACGGCGTAAATAGCGCAAAGTTGGCGGTGTCGGTTTCCGCCCCGCCAAACTTTGTAAGAGAGACATACCATTTAAAATCTCTGAAAACCTTACGCTGTATTCATTTTGAATTTTGAATTCACGGTGGTACTAGTGAGCAGTAATGAGTTGTCAGCCTGTTTATATAACAATATGATTTGATGATTGTCAAAAACTTAATATCTGTAGCATGGGCAATGCAAACCAGATCATGATCTTGGTGAGCATTGCTTACCCTACGATGTATATTTCAACAATCTGATATGTATCATATATCTTGGCTAACAACTGAGTACCAAATTAGATGTACAACAACTGTTGTTTTTCGCTACTGAGAATTGATGCGATCGCTGTTACTACTTCTCTAATTTGGCTATTACTTAAACCAGGGTACATGGGTAAGGATAATATTTGTTTTGCCAGCTTTTCTGCTTGGGGAAAATCTCCCAATTGATAACCTAGGTTAGTGAATGCTGGCTGTAAATGGCAGGGTATTGGGTAGTGAATGCCGGTTTGAATTCCCAATGCTGTCAATTTGTCCTGAATTTGCTGGCGTTCTAGAGGACAAGAATCATCTACTCTGATTACATAAAGATGATATACATGACCTGTACCACTGTGGTTTTGCATGGGGACAATACCAGCAGATGCTAGAGGTAATAATTCCAAATCATACTGTTGGGCAATACTTAAGCGATCGCTATTCCATTTTGGTAAATGTGGTAGCTTTTCGCGCAACACTGCTGCTTGCAAGGTATCCAAGCGACTATTCGTACCTGATTCAATATGTAAATACTTTTGAGTGGAACCGTAATTTCGCAAGCGCAGCATTTTTTGGGCGATATTCGAGTCTTTTGTTAACAGCATTCCTCCATCCCCAAATGCCCCTAAATTCTTACTGGGATAAAAACTAAACGCTGCTGCAATCCCCACTGCACCAGCCCGATATCCATCCCTTTGTGCCAAGTGTGCTTGTGCTGCATCTTCAAAAATTAGCAGTTTGTAAGTTTTTGCAAAGTCTAATAGTTGCCGTGGCGATACCATTTGACCATAAAGGTGTACCGGAATAATTGCTTTGGTGCGGGGCGTGATTGCCCTTGCTGCTGCTTCTAAATCTATTAAAGCTGTCTGGCGATCGCAATCTACAAAAACTGGTTTTGCTCCGACGCGTAGCACTCCAATCAATGTAGCGACAAAAGTATTAGCAGGTAAAATCACCTCATCGCCAGCACCAATATTACACGCTTCCAAACCGAGAGCGATCGCATCGGTTCCTGATGCCACACCTACTCCATACTCTGTGCCAGATGCAGCTGCAAATGCTGTCTCAAAATCTGAGACAGCTTGCCCCAAAATAAAATCGCCCTGTGCTAATACAGACTGAATTGCCTGTTCTAGTTGACGTTGAATCGGCTGGTGTTGTAAATTAAGGTCTACAAAAGGAATTCTAATAGTTGTTTTATTCATCTTCAAAAATCCCCGAAAATTAAATATCAAAATCTTTTTTGTAAAAACCTACTTCCTTTATGGCTTAATAAAATCAAATTAGCAAATTTTATTTATGATAATTTAGTGGAATTTCAGTGTACTTTTTTGATATATATTTATGTTGATTAATGCTCATAACACAGCTACTAATATGGAATAGATTCCCAATACTAGTACAAATTATCTAAAAATTATATTTTTCCAGTTATGACGATAAAAAATGCCTCCAACTCATGTTTAATATAAAACCAAAAAATTAAAATATGCTTTTAATTAAAATTCTGTTTTCTCAGCATAAATCATTAGAGATAAAACAGGCATAGTTTACAATTTCATGATTAAATTTAGGAGATTAATTAAGGTTCATGTAAAAGTCTTAAAGTACACCACTCTATATTCTATGAAATTACTGTTTTTAAATTCCAGTTAATAACACTCCTAGTGAATTTTACGGATTAAACATTTTAGTTAAAACAAAGTTGAGTATAAACACGATGAACTTCCTGATCACATATGGGAATAGCACAAGATATCTTTTCTATCTCTAGTATTAGGTTACCCTTGTTATATGCAAAACTAACGCTATGAGCAGGAAAATCTAAATTAATAGTGATTACACTAGTTTTGAACCACAATATTTATTACCAGTAGTTATGAATTCGTAGATGCTTAAATCACCTGTTTATAGATGAGGAAAAAATTTTGTTGCCAATTTGTTTGTCGGAGGCAAAATTAGGGAATGCTTAAAAATAGTAAATAATAACCCAAAAATAGCGGTTATATGAACTACAGTATCGAGCAATTATCAAGGTAGCGGTGGCAATGTTAGAGCCTGAAAACAACTTATTTGCCCTAAAGGATGGTTGGGCTTCCCCAGAAACAAGAGAGCAACAACGCCTCAAAGCATTGTCAGATTTGAGTTTGCGGCAATCAGAAACTATTCCAGTCTTTGAAGAAGCTACTCAAACTGCTGCCCACTTTTTGGAAGCACCAATTTCCATATTGGGATTTATAGATCAAGAGCGCCACTGGTTTAAGTCAGCAGTGGGTTTATCTAGACTAGGACTGATGAATCATCTGGCTCAAAGTCGCCAACTGTTACGCCGAGAGTCCTTTTGTACCCAGGTTGTAGATAGTCATCAATTTTTAGTAATTAATGATACACAAAAACTCACAGATCCCGTACTTGCTGCCAGCAAATTAGTGCAGGATTATGGCATTCGAGCTTACCTAGGAGCACCATTGATTGACGCTTCAGGTTATTGTCTGGGTGCATTGGCGGTGATGGATTTAATGCCGCGAAACTTTACAAATCGAGATATTGAGTTTTTACAAATCATTGCTCGCTGGAGCATGAGTGAATTTGAACGTAATCGACTGTTGCAAGGAAAGTCGGAAATCATTGTTCCGAGTACACCCACCTTGTTACTTAACGACAACAGCAGCAGTGAGATCAGAATCAACCCATCCACGTTAGAAGAAGACTCTGTTTCTACCAAACAACTAAAATTAGAACTTTTAGGGCAGCTAACTCAAGAGTTGCGGACGCCTTTAACATCTGTATTAGGCATGGCCAGTGTCCTAGGACGTGAAATTTATGGGCCTTTAACAACTAAACAGAGAGAATATGTAGAAATCATTCAACATAGTGGGCGATACTTACTCTCTTTGGTGAATGAAATTACTGAATTAGGAACAATGGATGACAGCTCAACTGAGCTAAATCTAGCTCCTGTAGATATTGAAATGCTATGTCAACAAGCTATCAATACCCTAGAAGAAGCGGCTAACCGTCGTGAGCAAGATATTCGCCTGTCTATAGAACCTGGACGCAGTCGCATTTGGCCTTTAGATAAAGACAAGGTGCGGCAAATACTTTACCATTTGATTTTTAGCGTCATTCAACTTTCTGCTACAGGTAGCGTTGTTCGTATTCACGTCTCTTATAAAGACAACACTCTCAACATCACTGTTTGGGTTTCCCATCCTTGGCTAGGAGACGGTATTACAGAAGTTGATCCTTACTTTCGTCCCAGTCCCTTGTCCTTACTGGAGCTTACAGGTGAGATGGCGACCTACAATATTCATGCAGAAAACCATGACTCATTTATTGGCTCACCAATAGCAGTAGACAGGCCAAGCAACTTAAATGATTCCCACTCAGATGTTTTGACTGTCAATTCAGGTATAAATTTACCGAAACCGCATAATAGTTTATCCCGCGAAAGCTTGGGTATATTACTTAGCTGCCAACTGGCAGAATTACATCGAGGACACATTTCTATTCAAGGTTCACCAGAATCAGGGTATCGCTATGTGCTAGTTTTGCCACTACAACTAACGACAACTTCCCCAGAAGCTGTTAATGATGTTTCATAAGCAGTAACGCTATCCGGAATTCAAAATGAATACAGCATCAACTTTTAATTGATTTTTTCGATGCCTAGCGGCTCAAGGCAGGGTATGGTTGCTTTACTTTTGCTGTGCTGTGCTAGTTTGACCTGACTAAATTCCCAATTTCTCATTTGCGTTATTACCTTTTTACAACTACCCGCATTATGATTAAGTCCAAGTTCTATGCGGTCGTACTAACTGGTGACAGCGTTGTTTATGAATTTAGTTTGGCAAAAATTCACATTATCTTATTTACCGATTTCAGAATATCTTGCTGGCAGCTACCTGCACCGCTCTTTTGTGGGTTTATTGCACTCCTGGCGGCAAAGTAGTGTTCTTTTGAAGTGGGGAGACCAGATAGCTGTTGTCTTACTCAGTCTCGTCTATGGTCTAGCACCATTTGTCTCTAGCACTCTTGTGGGTTTGTTGATAGCAGCTTGTGTGGCGTTTTGGTTACTGCTGACTTTATCGGATGAAGCAACACCAAAAGCCTCATTTTTTACCCCTATTCATCTGTTGGTATTAGTCTACTGGGGAATTGCTGTAGTAGCTACAGCATTATCGCCAGTTAAAAAGGCTGCATTAAATGATTTGGTGGTGTTAACGCTCTATTTGCTGCTGTTTGCCCTTTGTGCCAGGGTACTAAGGTCATCTCGTCTGCGCTCTTGGATTATTACCCTTTACCTACACATATCACTAATTGTTAGTGTATATGGGTTGCGGCAATGGTTTTTTGGTGCGGCAGCACTGGCAACTTGGGTTGATCCAGAATCACCTCTGGCTAAAACTACAAGGGTTTACAGTTATTTGGGAAATCCTAATTTATTGGCTGGGTATCTTGTACCGGCTGTAATTCTCAGCTTAGTAGCAATTTTTGCGTGGCAAGGCTTGCCCAAGAAAGCTTTGGCGTTAACTATGTTTATGGTTAATACTGCTTGCTTGGTACTAACTTTTAGTCGTGGTGGCTGGATTGGCCTAGTAGTTGCTGTTTTTGCAGCCATGATATTGCTGATTTATTGGTGGAGTGTGCAAATGCCTCCTTTTTGGCGCACTTGGTCGTTACCAATTATCTTAGGAAGTCTGATTGGAGTATTGGTGCTGGCAGTAATATTTGTTGAGCCTCTGCGCCTGCGCGTTTTCAGTATTTTTGCTGATCGCCAAGATAGCAGTAATAATTTCCGTCGGAATGTTTGGGATGCTGTCTTTGAGATGATACGCGATCGCCCGATTATTGGTATTGGCCCTGGTCACAATTCTTTTAATAAAATCTACCCCCTCTACCAACGCCCTCGTTACACGGCTTTGAGCGCCTATTCAATTTTGTTAGAAATTGCGGTGGAAACTGGCTTTGTTGGTTTAGGTTGTTTTCTTTGGCTGATTATTGTGACTTTAAATGCTGGATGCATACAAATGGGACGATTGCGGCAATTAGCTAATCGACAGGGTTTTTGGTTAATTGGGGCGATCGCCTCTATGGTGGGTATGCTGGCGCATGGTGCAGTTGATACTGTTTGGTTTCGTCCAGAGGTAAATAGCCTTTGGTGGCTGATGGTGGCTTTGATTGCTAGTTACTGGACACCTTTAAATCAAAACCAAACTCCAGAAATTAATTCACCTGATCAAGAACCTATGGCGAGCTAAAAAAAGTTCAGTTGCCAGTAGTTCTTCTACGGGCAACTGACAACTGATACCAATTTAAATTTAGCGCTAGCTAGTCCCTGTAGCTAGTGGCTCCTGGCGCATTGGGATCACGATAACGGGTTGGCTCATCGTCACGTCTTCTACCCATCAAACCAGCTAAACCAAATAAACCAATTAATCCTAGCCAACCCCAATCAAAATCATCACGAGTCTCATAAGTTCTCGTCCTTGGTACAACATCTGTGGGGGGTGGAGTTGTCACCTGGGCGTTTACGGGTAAGGTTAAAGGCAAAATCGCCATACTCAACGTGAGAATGCCAGTACCTAATAATTTGCTCCAATTATGTATCATGGTAAGAATTCCTCATTGCTGCCAAAGTTACTCACCACTTTATCGAGTCCCAAAATGAGCAGAATCAATCTGTGGCTATAAACTAAGAGTTTTTGCAACTCATGCTGAGGACATACAACATGGTTGGGAATTCCATCAATTTTTTGTTCTAGTGTGATAGTTCAGTCACACAGTGGTTTAATAATTTTTCATGGCTCGTTGAATGTCTCGTTGATCTTGGCGTCGTTTCAAGTCTTCGCGTTTATCGTGGAGCTTTTTCCCTTTGCCCAGTGCTATACTCACTTTCACTCGCCCGCGTTTGAAATACAATTTCAACGGAACTAGAGTTAAACCCTGCTGTTCTACCTTGCCAATTAGCTTCCGAATCTCTTGGCGATGCAGTAGCAACTTGCGTGTGCGGCGGGGTTCATGATTAAAATATTGTCCGCTAGCGTTATAAGGAGAGATATGGACGTTAATTAGCCATATTTCGCCGTCACGAATCAAAGCATAGCCATCTTGGAGATTTACTTTACCTGCTCGAATCGACTTCACCTCAGTTCCTACCAGCTGAATTCCAGCCTCGTAGGTTTCCAAAATTTCATACAAATAACGGGCTTGACGATTGTCGCTAATAACTTTGTAACTTTCGCTCTTATCACTCATTGAAAATTTTGCGTGCCTTGAATGTGCCTAATGAATCGTTTAAACAAACTTGTAAATTTGTCCTGGGGATGTTAAACCACTATAGGTGGTGATTTGGATATCAGCCTTATCTTATTAATGTAGCTTTTTCAAGTTCTCAATTAACAGTTTTCCCACAAACTTGGTTTGTGGAATCTCCTCTAAACGTTAAATTAAAATTTACATAGGGGTGAGCTATTGCTTAATAAATCTTGGTTAGTTGTTACAAATTAAAAAAGTTTTTTGGCATCGGCAGTACTAGTAGTTAAAAGTAAGTTACAATTTATTAATAATTTCTAAAGATTTAAGATTTTCTTTATAAATCAACCCACAGGCAGTCATTAGCTAGTGATCCTGTCATAGTATGAGACATGAGGACACTATTATTGCTTGTGTTCACTAGTTGCGCTTGTAGAAGCAAATTTCTCAGTCAAAAAAAATGCTAGGGGTCTACTGTCCATGCCCTTGACGATCCTTGTAGTGGATGACGATCTGGGCACTCGTCTGTCTATTAGCGATTATCTTGAACTGTCTGGCTACTCGGTGATTACGGCTAATGATGGTCAAGAGGCTTTGACGATGGTGGTGGATTATCATCCTGATTTGATCGTCACCGATATTGTCATGCCACGGATGAATGGCTATGAATTGGTGCGCCGAGTGCGTCAACAACCAGCGTTTCGTTTATTGCCTGTAATCTTATTAACAGCACGAACTAAGACCCAGGAGCGAATTTTGGGTTATCAATCGGGGTGCGATTTATACTTGCCTAAGCCTTTTGAATTAGAAGAGTTAGCCGCAGCGATTCGTAATCTTTTGGAGCGATCGCAAATCATTCAATCTGAGTATCGCTTTTCGCATAGGGAGAATCTGGACAATTCCACCCAAACAAAATCAGTGGAAGCCCAGTCTGCTCAGTTTTCTCATATTCATAAATCTGAGTTGCTTTCTTCTCTGACTACCAGAGAACAAGAAGTACTAGAACTTTTGACTCATGGTCTTTCTAATGCCGATATGGGTCATCAGCTGCACCTGAGTCCGCGCACAGTAGAAAAGTACGTTAGTAGCTTATTGCGAAAAACAACAACTAGTAACCGAGCCGAACTGGTACGTTTTGCGATTAAGCACGGTTTGGTAGAATAAGTCGCAGAAAAAATATTTTTTTCAATACTCAGTACTGATGCAGGGCTTAAGTTCTTGTTTTCTGGCTAGTGATATATTCCAGGAGACCTTCACAGGCATCGACTAACAGATCAATTACCTCATGAAATCCTTCTGAACCACCGTAATAGGGATCTGGAACTTCTTTGAGGGTATAACGAGAACAAAAATCACACATCAAATGTACTTTATGGTCAAATTGCTGACTTCGATCCAGAGAGAGAATATTTTCGTAATTCTCTTGATCCATTGCCAAAATCACATCAAACTCTTGAAAGTCTGATTTTTGAAACTGGCGTGCTCGACCCCGGAGTTGAATTCCCAGCTTTGTAGTAGCCGCAGCACTCATGCGCCGATCAGGTGGGCTACCAATATGATAACTAGATGTCCCAGCAGAATCGCACAGGATACTTTCACTCAAGTTAGCCTGTGCAATCAGATGATTCATAATATTTTCTGCCGATGGCGATCGGCAGATATTTCCTAGGCAGACAAACAGCAGCTTATAAGGCATAAATATCTTTTGTCCTTTATCCTTTGTCAATAGTCATTTGTCCACAGTTATTGACTACAGACTAATGACTAATGACAAATGACTATTGACTAAAACCCAGGTAACTCCAAGCCACTGGTTAAGTCTTCCATACGTTCCCGCATTGTGGCTGTGGATTTGTTGTAGGCATCCTTCATGGCAGCTGTCACGAGATCGGACAGGACTTCTGCACCCTCTCCTAAAGCATCGGCAGAAATTTCCACCCGCTTGGGTTCTTGATTGCCACTGACAAACACCTTGACCAAACCACCACCAGATTCTCCGAGAATCTCTAATTGCTCCAATTCTTCTTGGAGACGTTTTGCACCTTCTTGAACTTGCTGTGCCTTTTTGAAAGCGTCGGCCAGTTCTTTCATTTTTCCCAAGCCGAAGCCAAACCCCTGTCCTTTTCCTGTCATAGTTGATTGTCCGCGTGTGCGTTGAATAACAACAAATCAAATTCAATTATAGATGCGGCGAGTAATTTGCCTCTTTTTTTACTCAGAATTCTTGCATCGCTGGCTAAGAATAGGAAATAGGGCATGAGGACAAATATGTCCTATTCCCTATGTCCCATGCCCCATTTTTAACAAGCCGCTTGAAACTCTCCAAGCATTTTGACTTCTGGCTCTAACCAAACAGACCAACGGTCTTGTACTTGGTGTTGAATGTGACGGATGAGACAAAAGATATCACTAGCTTTAGCGCCGCCACGGTTAACAATAAAATTGGCATGGAGTTGTGCTACTTGTGCTCCACCGATTTGAAACCCTTTGAGTCCAGTTTGTTCGATTAGCCACCCGGCAGATTGAGGCTTGGGATTACGGAAGACGCTACCACAACTAGGAAAGTTGTAGGGTTGGGTGGACAGCCGATGCTGTTTATGTTGCTTGGTTGCTGCTAAGACTTGTGCTGGGTCAGCACCTGGTCGGAGTTGGAAAGTGGCTTGGGTAACAATGGGTTGATAACACCTTTGTGTGCGAGCGGTGTCGCGTAGATCAGGGGCATCGCTACGTTGTAGTAATGAAGTCCGGTAACTATAACCTAACTCCGAGGGTGTGAGAGTTTGGAGTGTACCGTCAGCTAGCAGTACTTGAGCGCTGACTAACATGTCTGCGATACAGCTATTGTGTGCCCCAGCATTCATAACGACAGCACCTCCAACAGTGCCGGGGATACCTACAGCCCACTCTAATCCTTGCCATCCCAAATCTGCTGCTTCCCATGCCAAGCTGGGAATTGACTCTCCTGCCGCCACGGTTAACTGACCTGTTTCTGGGTCAAAGTGGCTATAACGGAGATGACGAGTAGCAATAACTAAGCCTGGTAAACCGCGATCGCTTACCAATAAATTAGAACCTGCACCCAGTATTGTTACTGGAATTACATGTTCTTTTGCGTACTGAATACTTGCTTGTAATGCTTCTATATTCCGGGGGGCAGTGTACCATTCGGCTGCACCACCAACTCGATAGGATGTAAACGCTGACAAGGAAGCCTGGGACTTGATTACACAATCAGTGCCAGGTAAGTAAATTACCTGACCATTGACGGAATTAGCTGTTTCCTGTTTCTGTGTGGTTAAATTAGAAACTGTGCAAACGTTGCCAGTTACCTGGGAGATTGTCATCTTTTAGGTCAATTGGTAAAATTTTTACATTTTTCAACCGTGTATTTACGGTTGCAACTAAATCTTTTTATGGAACTTTTGCAAGATGGACAATGAGATTCAGCACCCAGCTAGTGTCCGCAATTAGGATGTGGCTTTTGCTGGTTCACAAAGTGTGCTGATGACATCGGGAATTGCCTGATTTAAGTTCCCCGCACCCAGGAACAGTGCTAAGTCTCCAGGACGTAGCGTTTGTAGTAAGAACTCGCACACAGATGGTAAGGTTGGTTGATAGACCACGTGTGGTTGTTGTTTCGCAATTGCTTCTGCCAACAGTTCACCGCTAATTTGCCCTAAATTGGGTTCCCCGGCGCTGTAAATATCAGTTATTACCACCAAATCAGCATGAGTAAAAGACTCGGCAAATTCTTCTAAAAATGTTAGTGTGCGACTATAACGATGGGGTTGGAAGATTGCAACGACTCTTTGCCCTGGTCTTGCTTGGAGACGTGCTGCTGCGAGAGTGGCACGAATTTCGCTAGGGTGATGAGCATAGTCATCGATGAAGGTAATACCTCCGACTTCTCCCCGGAACTCAAAGCGGCGTCTTGCTCCTTCAAAGCTGGCAATACCCTTGGCTATCTCTCCAAATTCTAAACCTAAGACTCGACCTACTGCCACTGCTGCGAGGGCATTGCTAAGGTTGTGTCGGCTGAGTAGTTTTAAATTTAATACACCTAAAGCTTTACCTTTCTCCCAGACTAAAGCAGTGGTGCCATCAGCACGATAGTCAATACTGGTAACGGTGTAATCGGCGTTGGTATCTTGGTGTAGGCTGTAGCTGATTGTTGGTTGTAGGCGATCGCGTACTGTTGCACAATCAACACTAGCAATTAAGGTTTTACAACCCTTGGCAAACTTTTGGAAGATGTCTACCACTTCTTCTAATGTGTCGTAGTGATCGGGATGATCCAGTTCAATATTGGTGATAATACCAATCTCTGGAGCGTGTTTTACCAAAGAACCATCCGATTCATCTGCTTCAGCTACTAGATACCGACTTTCTCCTAAGCGGGCATTACCCTCCCAAGCTTTTACTTCTCCACCCACAAGAATTGTTGGGTCTAACCCAGCTTCTAGTAGCATATAACCAATCATACTGCTGGTTGTAGTTTTGCCGTGGGTGCCGGCAACTGCAACACTGTGGTAATCCGCAATCAAAGCAGCTAGTACATCCGAACGATGTAAAATTGGGCAACCTAATTCCAGTGCTGCTTTGTATTCTAAATTGTTGGTGTTAATTGCTGTTGAACAAATTACTTGTGGCAGTATTGACTGATTAAAAGCAGGTAATTCTTCTGGTGAATTTAATCCTACTTCTGCCGTTTGCCTAGGGCGAAAGAATTCAAGATTACTTGCCTCTTGTCTCCCAAAAATATGAGTGCCGATAGATTCTAACTTTCGCGTAATGTGGTTAGGACGAAGATCCGAACCTGATACTGGCAATTGACGCTTTGCTAGAACATATGCGAGCGCGGACATTCCTATGCCGCCAATTCCAATGAAATGAAATGGTTTGCCGCTAAAATCTACTGAATTACTCATTGATTGCTCCTCTTACACCACACCACACCATAATCGCAAATAACACGCGTATCATAACAGGAATTTGTTTTTTACTGTAACTGTTACTGCATCTTTTTTGTATCTGACGTTCTGTTGATTTTTTCCCCTTGTTTTTTAGGTTCAGAATGATTTTACCTTTATTAGAGGTTTTTGCTATTTCTGAACTGTATCTTATGATTATTCTGAAAATTTCTGCCACATCGGGAAAGAAATTCTTGTAATGCCAAATACATAATTTGCAGTTTCCTTACGAGAATTGGCTACAATAGTAGACTCATAGTGAAAATGCTTTTGAATTAAACCAAAAGACGAGTCCAGAATTGACTACAATAGTACATTAGATAATGAAACTATTTTGCAATTGATTATAGAAGTCTAATGTAACTGGATGCAGCAAATAGCAATTTTTGGTGGCACATTCGATCCAATTCATTGGGGACACCTACTCTTAGCAGAGACAGCTTTACAACAGTTACCCCTAGATCAAGTAATTTGGTTGCCATCATTCAAACCTCCACATAAACAAGCGGCTTTGTTTAAGCATCGGGTGGCAATGCTACAACGAGCCACACAAGATCATCCCGCGTTTACCATCTCACTGATTGAGTTGAATCGCTCTGGGACGTCTTATGCCATTAACAGTCTGATCGACTTATCTGCTGTTTACCCAAATACTCACTGGTACTGGATTGTCGGCTTGGATACTTTCCAAACCTTACCCCGTTGGTACCGTGGACACGAATTAGCACAAATGTGTGATTGGTTGATCGCACCCAGATTTCTAGGTGGTGAGACTATAGCTCAAAGTGAATTAATCTGCAAGCAAGTGGAGGAAGAACTGCGGGATCAGTTTTTTACCATTCGCTGGCAATTCTTGCATATACCTTTAGTAGGAATTTCGTCAAGTCTAATTCGCCAATTTATCCGGGATCACCACTCTATTCGCTACTTAGTTCCAGAATCGGTAAGGTCTTACATCAGCGCACATCAGCTTTACTCAAATAAATCTGAATAAATTATGTGTTTTTTTCTGGATCTAACACTTGATGGTTATTAAAGCTCCCCCCCTTTGCGATATGATTGGGGTCAAGATATCAACTTATAGGCATAAATACAGAGGGCAAGACACTGTGATTAGAGTCGCAATCAACGGTTTCGGGCGAATTGGGCGTAACTTTGCGCGTTGTTGGCTGGGTAGAGAGAACAGCAATATCGACCTTGTTGCTGTCAATGACACATCAGACCCTAGAACCAATGCTCACCTGCTGAAGTATGATTCGATGTTAGGGAAGTTAAAGGATGTTGACATTTCAGCTGATGATAACTCTATCACTGTTAACGGTAAAACCATTAAATGCGTATCTGATCGCAATCCAGAAAACTTGCCCTGGAGAGACTGGGAAATTGATTTAATTATCGAGGCAACAGGTGTTTTTACCAGCAAAGAAGGGGCACTAAAGCATGTCAATGCTGGAGCCAAGAAGGTGTTGATCACCGCTCCTGGTAAAAATGAAGATGGTACTTTTGTGGTTGGTGTGAATCATCAAGATTACGACCACAACATACACAACGTCATTAGTAACGCCAGCTGTACCACCAACTGCTTGGCGCCCATTGCCAAAGTGTTGAATGATAAGTTTGGCATTATCAAAGGTACGATGACAACTACCCACAGTTATACTGGCGATCAGCGTTTGCTAGACGCTTCTCACCGGGATTTACGCCGGGCAAGGGCAGCAGCCATCAACATTGTGCCTACATCCACTGGTGCAGCAAAAGCTGTGGCATTGGTAATTCCCGACCTGAAAGGCAAGCTGAATGGCGTTGCTTTACGGGTACCGACTCCGAACGTATCAATGGTAGATTTCGTAGTTCAGGTTGAGAAGCGTACTATTACGGAAGAAGTCAACCAAGCACTCAAAGATGCCTCAGAAGGACCACTGAAAGGAATTTTAGACTACAGCGAATTACAACTAGTATCATCCGATTACCAAGGTAGTGATGCATCTTCGATTGTTGATGCTAGCTTGACTTTGGTTATGGGCAATGACTTGGTAAAAGTTATGGCTTGGTATGACAACGAGTGGGGCTACAGTCAGCGAGTTCTGGATTTGGCAGAACTCGTAGCCGAGAAGTGGCATTAATTTAGTTAGTAGGGAATAGGGAACAGAGAACAGTAATGACCCCAATACCTGATAAATAAAAGTCTCTGAGAATAAAATTAGGGCGAACAACCGTACCCTGTGGGTTCCGCTTTAGCGATACGCCCCTACGAGAAATGTTGAAATCCTTGGCTAAGACTGAGTACTTGGTCAGGGATTTTTCTGTTTTCATCGTGTAATACTACTGCGCTTGAGGATGTGATAGTGCCGATAATTGCTGCACCGCGTCCTAGCTGTTGGACTAAAGTAACGGCTGGTGCTTTTGGTAAGCAAAACACTAATTCAAAATCTTCACCGCCGTATAAGGCATATTCGAGGGATTTTTCTGGTGTCAGCCAGTGTGCAAACACTGCTGGTAAGGGAATTTGCCGAGATTCAAGCATAGCGCCAACACCACTGGCGCGGCAGATTTGAACGACAGCATCTGCTAAACCATCGCTGCTGTCCATACCAGCAAGGGTCAGGGGAGGAGGATAGGAAGCGAAGATATTCCAGAGGATAGGTAAGACATCTAAACGTGGCTGGGGACGCTGATGTGCGGCGATTAAAGCCGTCTTTTGGGCATCATTGAGGTTTGTACCTGATTCGGGATGTAAGAGCAGTTCTAAGCCCCCACGGGAGGCGCCATGAATACCTGTAACCACGATCGCATCTCCCACTTTTGCAGCTGCACGGCGGATAATTTGATCAGGGTGAGCTTGACCAAAGGCGGTGATTGATAAAGTAATGACAGGCGATCGCACGATATCACCGCCGACAATGGGTGTATTGTACCTTTGCAGGCATTCTGTCATCCCTTGGTACAAGCGTTCCACCCAACTGACACTGACTTCACCAGGAATTCCCAGCCCCACTGTGATACCTAGTGGGGAAGCACCCATAGCCGCCAAATCTGAGAGATTAGCCGCCGCCGCTCGCCAACCAGCATCTTCTGGGGAGGTGGTAACATCACTAAAATGCACTTCATTAACTAGCACATCGGTTGTTACTACTAGTGATTTTCCTGGTGTGGTTAACAGGACTGCTGCATCATCTCCAATGATTTCTGGAGGACAAAAGCGTTGTAATCTGGCTAGCAATCCTTGTTCGCCAATGTCTTTTACTTGAGGATTTGTCATTGGTTACGGGTCAGTTTGATTGCTCTGGACTTTGGACTCAGGACTGACTGGAGTTAGGATAAAAGTATCGTCTAGGAGTTAGTTGGGATGGTCACTACACCAGTAACTAGTATCACGTTTGAGGAGTATTTGACCTATGATGATGGTACGGGGTTTCATTATGAACTGGTGGATGGAAAATTAGAACTCATGAATCCACCAACAATTGAGCATTTCTTAATTGCCAAATGGCTTGAGCAATTACTGGATGCAGAAATCAAACGGTTAAATTTACCTTGGCTGTGTTTTCGGGAAAGTGGAGTGAGAACGGGGCGGAATAAATCTAGGTTAACCGACTTGTGTGTAGTGACACTGGAACAAGCAAAAGAGTTGAGGAAGGTGTCAGCAGTATTTCAGACAGCGCCGTTAATAATTGTCGAGGTTGTCAGTCCAGATTCTGTGAAACGGGACTACCGCTATCAGCGCTCTGAATATGCAGCTTTGGAAGTTCCTGAGTATTGGATTGTAGACCCACTGACAAATAAAATTTCAGTGTTATTACTAGAAGAAGGACTATACGAAGAAGTATTTTTTACTGATAGTCAACAAATTATATCGCGGACTTTTCCAGAAATAATCATTACTGTTGATCAAGTATTAAGAGCAGGTAATCTGAGTTAAAGCGATCGCTGTGTTCGTAGTAAGCGTTTTCAGGCTGAAATCAGCACTAAAGTGCTTACTACAAACTGTCTTGCTCAGGCTGCTTGTGGCTCTACTAAATTTTCGATGCCCTGGATGACGGTTGCTGATTCAATTTTGTCACCCGCCTTTAGTGTATCTAAAACGTCTTGTCCCTGGGTGAGATAGCCAAAAACAGCATAACGACCATCTAACAGGTTGCGTCCGGCTGGGGTAAGTTCTGGTTCAAACAGAAAGAAGAAGAATTGTGAAGAACCACCATTCACTTCACCTTCTGGACGAGCCATGACGACTGCACCAAAGGAAGAGAAAGGTAAAACTGGCATATCGATATAACGTCCAGCTTCTTCTAGAGTAATGCCGTAGGTAGGTGCTTTGTCACCTTCGACGAGGATTTCTAAAGGAATGGCGCGGTATTTGCCAGTATTAGGATCAACAAATCCCACATCTTTCCCTGGAGGATCACCAGTTTGCAAAAAGTAAGATTCTTCTGAACGGGTGAATTCTAAACCGTTATAAAAACCACGTTGCACTAAATCAACAAAATTACCAGCCGTCACAGGAGCACTGTAACCATCTACCACAAGAGTTAGGTCGCCTTTGTTGGTTTTGATTGCCACTGTGGCATGGCCTTTAAGTTGGGGTAAGTTACTATACTCAGCAGGCACTTCAAAGGGGAATTTCTTCACCATTGCCTCTTCCAACTGGGTGACAATATCCAGCAGTTTATTTCGTTCTGATTTAATTTTTTCCTTATCTCTGACCGTCACCAATTCTTGCATTTTATCCACGCCAGATTTCAACTCGGCAATCCAAGCTTCCGCTTGGGGTTGGCGTTCTGCGGGAACGCTTGCTAGGATTTGGGAGGGTTGATCAAGAACTCTCGATGCGTTGCTGAGGTCTTTAGAGATAGCACCCCACCGCCGATTGGCCCGCAGTTGGTTGGAGATATCTTCTAAACTGGCTTGGAGTTTGCGTACGGGTTTATTGTCTATCGGGAGTGCATACCGCAACAGCGCTCTGCCGTCAGTAATTGCATTCCCAGATGGCAGGGCGGCGCTACTAGAGGGAGTCCACCCAGCTATACTTATGCCTAAAAATACTGTTATTAGCAGTATTACGATGAGGCTGTGATTCAGCCAGGATTTGAACAGGTTAAACATGGGATGGCTCAAATGCAGCATCAAATTTTTGACTGGACGTAACCCATGAATCATCTTCTCACAGTATGGGCTTCGACTGCGCTCAGCCCGCAGGGAATTGGGCATTGGGCATTGGGTATGGGGAGACGAGGGAGAAATCACGGATAACTCTTTAACTATTGCCTGTTCCCTGTTCCCTCTTCTCTTGTGAAAAATGCCCAATGACTCCTATGGAAAGGTACAATAAATGCCGATTGTCTTCCAAAACTTGAAAGCTGCATGATCTCCAGTAACGACTTTCGACCCGGTGTTTCAATTGTTCTAGATGGTTCTGTATGGCGAGTGGTTGATTTTCTCCACGTTAAGCCAGGCAAAGGCTCGGCCTTTGTGCGAACAACACTGAAAAATGTCCAAACAGGGAAGCAACTAGAAAGAACTTTCCGCGCAGGGGAAAGTGTACCACAAGCCAATTTAGAAAAAAGTACGATGCAACATACCTATAAAGAGGGCGATGAGTTCGTCTTTATGGATATGGAAACTTATGAAGAAAGCAGATTGAGCGCGGCGCAAATTGGCGATCGCGTAAAATACCTCAAAGAAGGTATGGAAGCTGAGGTGATCCGTTGGGATGACCAGGTGCTAGGAGTAGAATTACCTAAATCTGTGACCTTAGAAGTTGTACAAACCGATCCAGGTATAAAAGGTGATACTGCCACAGGTGGCTCTAAACCTGCCACTCTGGAAACTGGTGCAGTGATCATGGTTCCCTTGTTTATCACCCAAGGAGAGCGCATCCGAATTGATACTCAAGAAGATAAATATATCAGCAGGGAATAGTTTTTATCTTCACCTTAAAATGCATCGCATTCAATCCCTTGAAAGGGATTAAATCCCTGCCACACTGATAAATTCTTGTTTACGGACAGGTTGAGGTAATAAAAACTGTGCCATTGGACTTTAATGAAATCCGCCAGCTGCTAGCAACTATTGCACAAACAGATATTGCTGAAGTCACGCTCAAAAGCGAAGACTTTGAACTCACAGTACGGAAAGCTGTGAGTTTCAGCAATCATGTGGTGTCGGTTAGTCAAACGGCATTAGGTGGTGTGGTTGGTTCGGGATTGACATCGGTTTCACCCATTGGAACCCAAATAGGATCAGCTCCGACTACGGAGGTAGGAACAAATCGCGTCTCAGATAATGCTGCAACTGGGTCTGGTGTGCAATTATCTGTGAATACCACCTCAATGATTGACCAGAGGTTGGTGGAAGTGCCTTCCCCGATGGTGGGAACTTTTTATCGTGCGCCTGCACCGGGGGAGACACCATTTGTAGAAGTAGGCGATCGCGTCCGTAAAGGTCAAACAGTCTGTATCATTGAAGCAATGAAGCTGATGAATGAAATTGAAGCTGATGTATCTGGACAAGTCATGGAGATTCTGCTCCAAAATGGCGAACCTGTGGAATATAATCAGCCTTTGATGCGAATTAACCCTGATTAAGTATTAATCTATATAAGACATGAGTCATTGTTAAAACTTCAGTTCTTGCGGGTCAATCCTGATGAAACAAACGTTGCCTGTACCACCAGAAGTAGTGCAACAAGTAGCTGAATACTTTAGCCTGTTAAGTGAGCCGATGCGTCTGCGGCTCTTACACTTACTACGGGATGAGGAAAAATGCGTACAAGAGTTGGTAGAGGCAACACAGACTTCGCAAGCCAATGTCTCAAAACACCTGAAGGTTATGTGGCAAGCAGGCATCCTTAGCCGCCGCAGTGAAGGAACCTGTGCCTATTACCGCGTGGAAGACGAAATGATTTTTGAATTGTGTAATCGGGTTTGCGATCGCCTTGCTACTAGGTTAGAACAGCAAGCCCGACACTTTCGCGTTTTAAATACAAAAAATTAAGTCGGTGTCATTAGTTGTTTGTTGTTTGGAATGCTTGACTGTCCCAATGCACTCTAAAAAAATTAAATGTGGTTTAGCTTGTGTTGCCAATGACTGATGACTAATGACTAAAGCGGATAATTTTGCTTAAAGGTCTGACGAGTTAGCGGCTGCTCTAACTCCACACCTTCACCACCTAAAATAGCCAAGGGTTTGCCGTCAACATCAATGTATACTTTGGCATTTTCATTCAGACTGGTAGCGGTGTAGACAACTTGCCCTATGCGCCCCATCATGGAGCTGCTACCGCCCCCACTGGTAAATTCTTCAGATAAATTAACGCGAACTTCATCGTTTTCCGCTTTTAGCCCTAGGAGTTTAGTTCCTTGGGGAATGGTAGTGGAGTCTGAGCCTTCTGTGGGGCCTGCTAATAAATTTTCAAAAGCCTTTTCTAAAACTTGATTGGGTTGAGTAGCCGCTACTTGAATGGGCTGGGGAACTAAATTAAAACTCTTGTCGGTTGGTTTGAGCCAATAAACATCGGCTTTTCTTTCATTACCCGGCTGGGCTTGTGTAGAATTACCCGGTTGCCTGATGGTGTTAGTGGGGCTTGAGGGGGTGGGAGAATTGCTAGATTGCCAAGTTAGCCAAGCCACGCCACCACCGACTGCAACTACCGCAGCTGCGACACTTGCTACTACACCTGATGAAATACGGTTAGATCCTTGTTGGTCTTTCATTTTCTAAACCTTCCTGAGGGCTGAGATAGTCGTGATTGTGAAGAGCAGCCTGGTTAAGGACGATACTGAAAACCGCAGAGTTTCCCAAAACCTAGAGGATGGCTCTATTCGTCAAATACGCAGCTATTTCTGAATTTTGCGGAGTACATCTCCAATTTTAGAATTTGTACTTGTAGTTCGTCACCTTTCAAATGATGTAAATTCAGTCTTGAACTTGAGAGATTTGAAGATTATATTTACAACATCAAGAGATATGGAGGGGAATTCGGAAAAAGGCGAGTTAAGTTTTTTATTCTCTACGAATTTCTGCCTTCACCTCCACGCCCCTATAGATTTAATTTTTAACCTCTATCGCCGCCATAATCCACTGTTTGAGTGTAGTGACAACATCCTCAATGACAATTTCTTGGGATTTCCGGGTTGCTCTTTCCACGACTTCGACTTTACCATTAGCGATCGCTCGTCCGGTGACAATTCTGTAAGGAATGCCAATCAAGTCAGCATCTTTGAATTTCACACCTGCTCGTTCATCCCGGTCATCGAGTAAGGTTTCGATTCCGGCTTGATTGAGTTCAGTGTAAAGCTTTTGGGCCACTTCTACTTGTTGGGCATCGTTAATGTTAGGAATTGTGATGATCGCGTGGTAGGGTGCGATCGCTACAGGCCAGATAATGCCGTCTTTATCGTAGGATTGCTCTACAGCTGACTGTGCTAATCGGGACACGCCTACACCATAACAGCCCATAAATAAAGGTTTTTCTTCCCCTTGCTCATTGGTATAATTTGCACCCATTGCCACAGAATATTTTGTCCCTAATTGAAAAATATGTCCGACTTCAATCCCACGGGCACTTTTTAAGGTTTGTTCTGGGTTATGAAGCGCGCGATCGCCTGGTCTGGCTTTGCGGATATCTACTACCAAGTTTGGTATTTTAAATTGCTCATTCCAGTTAGCACCAACTACGTGAAAACCAGTTTCATTGGCACCTGTGACGAAGTTCTTTAAATCAACGGCTGTTTGATCTAACAAACGGACAAACTGGGGATGCACCTGTTTACTACTACTGATATACTCATCGCCAAGATCAGGGGCAATGTAGCCTAAAGGTAGAGATTTGGCTGTCCATGTTTGCTGCGCTTCAGCATTGGGTACGCTCAAAGCAATAATAGTTTTAGCACTGTACTGGGGAGCTAGTTTGGTCAATTCATTTTGTAATTTGACCTCATTGACTTCTTGATCACCCCGGAGACTCACCAGCACGAGTACTGTAATGCCGTTGTCATAAACCGTTTGGTAAAGGACGTTCTTTACCACTTGAGTGGGAGAACATTTGAGGAATTGGCAAACTGTTTCAATCGTTTCTGTTCCAGGTGTATCCCGTTTTTCATAGGTCGTAAACGGTGAAATTTCGGTATCTGCTGGTAAAGAAACCGCTTTTTCCACATTGGCGGCGTATTTGCCATCTTCGGTGTAAAGCACCTCATCTTCGCCAGCTTCCGCCAGCACCATAAATTCGGTTGAACCAGAACCACCAATAGCGCCAGAATCAGCTTCCACAGCACGGAAAGCTAAACCAGAGCGTTTTAGCATATTGCTGTAAGCCTGGTACATATCTTGGTAAGTGGCTTTGAGACTTTCTTCATCGACATGGAATGAGTAACCATCCTTCATAATGAATTCCCGTCCCCGCATCAAACCAAAACGGGGGCGAATTTCATCGCGGAACTTCGTTTGAATTTGATAGAGGTGTATTGGTAGCTGACGATAGGAGCGAATCATATCACGAGCGATCGCTGTAATCACTTCCTCATGAGTGGGTCCTAAGCCCAATTGTTGCTCACGGCGGTCAATGAGGGAGAACATAATCCCTTCAGCTTTGGTGTAAGTATCCCAACGTCCCGATTCCTTCCACAAGTCAGCAGGTTGTAATTGGGGTAGGAGACATTCTTGAGCATCAGTGGCGTTCATTTCTTCTCGCACAATCTGGGAAACTTTTTGCAATACCCGCCACATCAAGGGCAAATAAGCATAAATACCGCTACCGATGCGACGAATATAACCTGCACGCAGTAACAATTTATGACTAGGAATCTCAGCGTCAGCTGGATCATCCCGGAGTGTGACGAATAATATTTGTGACAGTCGCATCGTTTATTCCCTTTCCTGCATCGCTAATTTTTTAAATCGCTTGTATCATGTCCCATAAATTACCTGTAATTTTTTCAGACCTCTCCCCTAATCAGGGAACTATAACCCCAGCCGGAAGAGAAGATAAGTTGATTAAAACTAAGTAATTCACCTGGCATTTTACTGAATTTCAAATATCTAATTGCTACTTTTAGGAGAATACTACCTTGTCAGATGTAAGTTATCAGGCACAGCCACCCTTAGAATTTATCCCACCGACATTTAACCCTTTATTGCTACGATTTGTCCATTTGTTACTACCGAGTTATATCAGCTGGCAAACAGCGATCGCACAAATTGAAGCTGATAACGTCGAAATATTAGCGGATCTCTATCGCCAGTTTCAGGAAGGGAAAATCCGGTTTATGTTAGCATTTCGCCATCCCAAAACTGAAGACCCATTTTGCTTAGGCTATTTGTTTTCCCAACTTGTGCCCAAGGTAGCACGAGAGCAGAACATCAAACTAAAACCTCCGATTCATGCTCATTTTATCTACGATCGCGGCATTCCTCTGTGGGCTGGTGCCCACGTAGGTTGGGTTGCTGCTCAATTAGGTGGGACACCCATCCAGCGAGGTAAAGCTGACTGGAATGGGTTGCGTTCAGCGCGGGATTTGTTTGCTAACGGCAAATTTCCCATGGCCGCCGCGCCAGAAGGTGCTACCAATGGACTTTCAGAGATTATCAGCCCTTTAGAACCTGGAATCGCCCAATTAGGCTTTTGGTGCGCTGAAGATTTGCAGAAGGCTGGACGCTCTGAACAGGTACTCATTGTACCAGTTGGGATTAAATATAGTTATGTGGACGCGCCTTGGAATGCGATCGCGCAGTTATTGAGTGAATTAGAAGCGGCTAGTGGTTTACCTGTGGATGCAGCCGGATATAGTAATCCCTCCCTAGAGTCACTTTATCCCCGATTGTTGAGTTTGGCAGAACATTTACTGTCAGTGATGGAAAAATTTTATACGCGATTTTATCACCAAAAGCTGATAGAACAGCCAACTACATCCGAGGAATTAAATGATAGAAATGCAGCCCTTGCATCTCGGTTAAAAGCTTTATTAAATGTCGCGTTACAAATATCAGAGCAGTATTTTGACTTGCCCGCAAAAGGCCAATTAAATGATCGCTGTCGGCGGGTAGAGCAAGCTGCTTGGAATTATATATTTAGAGAAGACTTTAAGGATATTAAAGCATTATCTTCTATAGAACGTGCTTTAGGCGATCGTGTTGCTGATGAAGCTAGTTCCCGGATGTGGCATATGCGCTTAGTAGAAAGTTTCGTTGCTGTTTCTGGTCAATATATCCGCGAAAAACCCACAGTAGAAAGATTTGCTGAAACTACCTTACTTCTACAGGATATGGTAACTCGAATTCAGGGGAATAACCCCTTACAGCATCCGCAATTAGGTAAGCAAAAAGTAAAAATTACTGTAGGTCAACCAATATCTATTTCTGACCGCTACTCAACTTATAAAGGTAATCGCTTGGCAGCAAAACAAGCGGTGATTGATTTGACAAATGATTTACAACAGGGACTAGAGGATCTGATTTGATAGAATGCGATGCGATCGCCATATAACTCCATCAACAACATATTCAGTCAGTAGCAGTCAGCAAAATGCCTGATTGCTATTTCCTTAATAAAACAGTAAAGTTACTTAAAAATCTTGCTGGATAGATGATAATGAATTTATCTAGCAGTAAATACACGGTTATGCTCTGTTGCCTCAACCCAGGCTGTCACAACCCGCCTGTACCTGATGGGACAAAATTTTGCTCCAATTGCGGCGTTCCTTTGGTAGTGCTGAGAAACCGCTATCGCCCAATTAAACCTTTGGGTGGTGGGGGATTTGGCAAAACTTATTTGGCAGAGGATATTGACAAATTGAATCAAAAATGCGTCATTAAGCAATTTGCCCCACAAGTTAAAGGAACAGGCGCACTGCAAAAAGCCACAGAATTATTTGAACAAGAAGCAAGACGACTGGAACAGTTAGGTGAATACCCACAAATTCCCACCTTGTTAGCGTATTTTGAAGAAGACCATCGCT
The DNA here is from genome assembly GCA_019359495.1 of Goleter apudmare HA4340-LM2. Classification (GTDB taxonomy): domain Bacteria; phylum Cyanobacteriota; class Cyanobacteriia; order Cyanobacteriales; family Nostocaceae; genus Goleter; species Goleter apudmare. Next base: position 16,017 of record JAHHHF010000072.1, on the reverse strand, counting down.
TGTATTTGGTGCAGCAGTTTATCGACGGACAGAATTTATTAAAAGAATTACAACAGCATGGAACTTTCAGCGAGGGAAAAATCCGAGATATATTGCAGGATTTGTTAAACATTCTCCAAGTCGTTCATCAACAGCAAGTGATTCACAGAGATATAAAACCAGAGAATATTATTCAGCGTAGTGACGGTAAAGTTGTTTTGATTGACTTTGGGGCATCGAAACAGTTAACAAAAACAGTAATGACCACAAAAGGAACGACAATTGGTTCCTTTGGTTATGCACCATTAGAGCAAATGCAAGGAGGAGAAGCCTATCCCGCAAGCGATTTATATAGTTTGGGTGCAACTTGTTTTCATTTATTAAGTGGAATTAACCCTTGGGAACTTTGGCAGAGTCAAGGTTATGGGTGGGTTGCTAATTGGAGACAGCATTTACAACAACCAGTAAGTCAGGAATTGGGGCAAATTTTAGACAAGTTACTGCACGGAGATTATCAGCAGCGTTATCAGTCTGCAGAGGAAGTTTTACAAGATTTAAATACATCACCAGAGCCTTCACCTCTTTCTCAAGCCCTGCAAAATAATAATTCTGGTAGTAAAAAGAAGTCTATTCCTAGATATTTTATAATTTTTCCATTAATTGTATTATTAGGTGGCGGTATAGTTTATTTTCAAGTACAGAATAACAATGCTGAAACTTATCACCGTCAAGGGCTAGAAAAATATGATAAACAAGACTTTCGCGGCGCTCTTAAAGATTATAATCAAGCCATCAGAATTAATTCTAACCTTGCAGAAGTCTATAAAAATCGTGGTGATGCTCACAATGCTTTGGGAGATAAACAAGCAGCACTTATAGATTATAACCAAGCCATTAAAATTAATCCTAACTATGCAAGAGCTTATAATAACCGGGGTAATGCTCACAGTGCTTTAGGAGATAAACAAGCAGCACTTGCAGATTATAATCAAGCCATCAAAATTGATCCTAACCTTGTAGCTTCTTACTATAATCGGGGGATAATTCGTAGCGATTCAGGGGATAAGCAAGCAGCACTTGCAGACTACAACCAAGCTATTAAAATTGATCCTAGCTATGTTAACGCTTATATCCGACGGGGTGTAATTCGTAGCGATTTAGGAGATAAACAAGCAGCACTAGCAGATTATAACCAAGCCATCAAAGTTGAGCCTAACCTTGCAATTGCTTACTACAATCGGGGTGTAGTTCATAGTGATTTAGGAGATAAGCAAGCAGCGATCGCAGATTACAACCAAGCCATCAGAATTAATCCTAACTATGCACTAGCTTACTATAATCGGGCTGTAGTCCGTAGTGATTTAGGAGATGAACAAGCAGCACTTATAGATTATAACCAAGCCATCAAAATTGATCCTAACTATGCAGCAGCTTATAATAACCGGGGTATAACTCACAGTAATTTAGGAGATAGGCAAGCAGCACTAGCAGATTATAACCAAGCCATCAGAATTAATTCTAATTATGCAGCTGCTTACAATAACCGGGGTATAGCCCGTAGCGCTTTAGGGGATAAGCAAGCAGCACTAGCAGATTATAACCAAGCCATCAGAATTAATCCTAACTATGTACTGGCTTACTATAACCGGGGTAATACTCACAATGATATAGGAGATAAGCAAGCAGCGATCGCAGATTACAACCAAGCCATTAGAATTAATCCTAATTATGCAAATGCTTACTACAATCGAGCTAATATTTACAGTTCTTTAGAGAATAAACAAACAGCAATTGCAGATTTCCGTAAAGCTGCTGATTTATATAAGCAGCAAGGCAAAGAAAAGGACTATCAAAATGCACTAAACCGTATTAAACGACTTGAACAATAAGAGAATGTTTTAGAAGTTTTAGAGCTATATAGCGGTTCCCCGGTACATGAGGTATATATCAAAACCCTGAGTAAGGAGTAGGGAGGTAAGGCACAGCTTTATCGGGGTGAAGTTAATCAATCTGTATCTCACGAGATTAAGAAACACTATAATATAAATTATCCAGGAAACACCTTGGATAAGTCCAATACCAAATCAGCAAAAGTCGGCAGATTAAGTGACTCATTAGGCAGAAAAATTACCTTGCGGCGATAACCAAATTTACCTTGCAAATCTTGATAAGGCTCGCTGTAGCACTCTAGGTAATTAGCTACTAAATTAAATATCCAATAATCAGAAATACTTGCTTCTGCATAAACAGGTAATTTTTCTTCTTGGTCATATTTTAAAGAAGAATCAGCAATCTCAATTAAGAGTAAAACATCAGATGGTCTGGGATGATTTGCTAGATAGTCATCATCTTTATTTTTGACAATTACTCTATCTGGTTCAGGCTCACTGTAGTCTAACAAAGTAATTGGTTGTTGTCCTCGCAGGGTTGCACGATCGCCAACTAGTTTATACAGTTCTCGCTCTAGGCGTGTTTCACAAACAGAGTGTGGTCTACCTTTAGCAGCCATTTGGACAATTTCACCCTTAATTAGCTCAACTCGCTCATTTTCCCCAAAGAAGCCAAGTTCTGCTAGACGGTGATATTCAGTTACAGTGAAACGTTTAGCAGTTGTTAAACTCATAATTATTCGCATCCTACACTAAATTTAAGAAAGGATGTATTGTTTCAGTATTTTAACAATTTCATATAGAAAAAAGGCAATCAAGAGGGTATCTCTTGTGCCTATAAAGTTTTTCATATTTTTGCAACTTAAGTGAAATGATTTTCTAGAAGTGATGCGATCGCTTCTGGATGAATTTTCTTGTATTGCTTTTTACCAATTCGCACAACACAGTTAGGGGCGCTGCTGCAACGTTTTTGGCAACCTGTATGCTCGATTGTGACTTTATCTAACAAACCGCGATCGCACAAAGTCTTTTCTAACTCTGATAATAAGCCTTTGCCGCCCCGCTTCATACAACCTAACTTCTGACAAACCATAATTTTGGCTTTGGTTTGGGGTGTCAGATTGTGATTTGGGCAAGAACCAGTTAGTTTTACCCGATTAGCTTTAAATGTAATTTTACCTGTATGAGGGTCTAATTTACTAACACCATCCACACGAATTTGTTCCCCAGGTACTAGAGATGAACCTAGAGAAGCACGCAATTCTTTAGGAAGTTTAACTTGCACATCCCCGGCGGGAATAGCTAATCGCAAGTATTTAAATTTTCCTGTGTCACCAACAAAACCAACGAATTTTCCTTCTAGGTTCAATTCTGATATTGTCAGTAATTTTTCACCCATGTTCAGCACCTCAAAATTTACAATTAAACTTAGGTTGAAACTGAATCAAAACGGGTGATATCATGTCAATTAGAGACATGATATAAGAGATAGATGCTCCCCAAATTTCTATCTCCCCCTGAAAATTTTATGAGAGGCGTTTAGCTTCTACAGTTAGAGGTAAATTTTTGGGGTCTGGCAAATCCCGAAATTCCAATTCCCAACCATTTGCTAATGTTAAAACCTTACCTTCACTGCTGTCTGTTTGTTTGACTACTTCTTCTTCTAGGTCTTTTTTAGCAACATATACAACTAAATTGCCGGCATCATTCACCCGTAGCATTACTTTCATGAGTTTCCTCGACAGATTCTAATTCTTTTTTGCGACAACCAATGACGAACCCTGTATCTAAGAAATGCACGGCATAGATATAAAACTGCTGCAAATATGTACCTATACTCGCAACATAGCCGATATCTCCCTTTTTAGCTAAAACTACCCCAATATCTTGACCGGGAAACGTGCCATCATTTTTGATTAATTTGCGAAGTCGGACTTTTGTACCAATTTCAAAAATGGGAGGCGAGTTTAGCTCTATTTCATCAGGCATGAGAATACCTCTGTTCTCGTACTAAATTCAGCAGTTCTTCTGTAGTCAGGCTGCGTTTTTTCTGGACTGATTGCTGACGTACTGCGTCTAAAACAGATTGGGTTTCTTGTGAGTTGAGAAAGATTCCGTGCTGTTCTAATACATTAGAAACTAAATGTCTTCCAGAATGTTTACCAAGTACTAAACGCCGTTCCCAACCCACTTCTTCGGGAGCAAATGGTTCGTAGGTGACGGGGTTTTGCAGTACGCCGTGAGCATGAATTCCCGATTCATGAGCAAAAGTATTTTCTCCTACAATTGCCTTCCAAGGTGGGACACTGCAACCTGATGCAGAAGCAACTAAGTGAGATAGCTCTAATAATCGGGGTGTGTCAATTGCTAAATCCATGCCATAAATGCGTTTGATGGCCATGACAACTTCTTCTAAAGCTGCATTACCAGCCCTTTCGCCCAACCCGTTGACTGTGGTATTTACTGATGAAGCTCCAGCTTTGATACCAGCTAGAGCATTGGCAGTTGCTAGACCAAAATCGTTGTGGGTATGGATTTCTAGAGGAATGGTCAAAGCTGAAGCCAAACGCTTAACTTTGGTATAGGTAGTAAAAGGGTCAAGCACTCCGACTGTATCGCAAAAGCGAAACCGCGATGCACCCCATTCTTGGGCATACAATGCTACATCTAAGAGGAAGTTTTCATCAGCTCTAGAGGAATCTTCTCCTCCCACCGCCACCCAAAGACCGTTATCCAGAGCGAAGCTAACGCAATCTTTGAGTTTTTGCAAACTTATCCGCCACTGACCATGAAATTTAGCAGCAATTTGGATACCAGAAACAGGGATGGCGATGTGTACTCGCTGCAAACCACAGACCATAGAAGCCTTAATGTCTGACATGACAGCACGGTTCCAGCCTAGCAGTTTGGCTTGCAAACCCAAGTTAGTAATTGCGGAAATGGCGCGGGTTTCTTCCTCACCCATAGCCGGAATTCCAACTTCTAATTCAGGAACACCAATAGTATCGAGAAATTTAGCGATCCCAACTTTCTCTTCTAAGGTGAAAGCAACTCCAGCCGCTTGTTCACCATCACGTAATGTAGTGTCATTAATGAGGATTTGATTCATCTCAAACATCTCTCTATGAGAATTATTCTTAATATCCTTTCTTGATTGCACACCTAGTTGGTTGCAATGCCTGGTAACGGTAAATGCCTATATAAGTTCTGAATGAGGAGTGGTAAATGCTAAAGAATTCAATAACTCATGATTCTCGATTATTAATTATTATCTGTTTACTCATAGGATATCTGTATGACAGCGAACCAAAAATTGGTATAATTTGCGAATAATTTTACTAGTTGTCAAACAGAAAAATTTCGAGTATTGGATATTGGTCATTTGTTATTTGTCAAGGGTCAAGAGTCAGCCCCGGCGGGAAATTCAAAATTCAAAATTACAATGCCCCATGCCTAATACCTATCAATGTTATTTATCTTGGTGAGGCTATTTATCAACTAAAGTTGCTCTTCTAGCCAATCTAAAATGCGCTCCAATTGCTGTAAGTTAACGAAACCATACTGCCAAAGAAGCATTGGTAAAGGCCCGTTATCGGATTCACGATGTCGTAAAGCTACAGAAATATCGGCGCGGGAAAGTTCAAATTCATTATGCAGAAAATTGAGAAATTCTTTATCGCTGTTACGGATTACCATAATCAGTGTTTGTCATTTGTGATTTGTCATTTGTCATTTGGTAGAGACGCAACTATACTCTTACGGCGTCTACGCGTCTGTACATGAATCAAGTAGCATGGCAACGTTTGTACATGAGTTAAGGAGCATCGATTATTTCCCCGTTCCCCTTGGACTGAGCGCAGCCGTACCCCTGCGGGGAAGCAAGCTACGCGTTAGCGTCTCGCAAAGAAGCCTAATCGTCTCGCCAACAACGCTCTAACCAATCCACTAATTCGTGGCGAGAAGCGAGACATTGCATAACTGTGCTGCGGATCAGCATAGCTTCTAGTAAATTGTTCACCTGCACTAGCAAAGATCCATTAGCAGGACAGGAGCAGTTAATCATCAATTCTTGCAAGCGGTGGTAAACTCGCCAGCGATCGCACAACGGTATGTGCAAAACTTGATAGCCTAGAGCATCAGAACTACTTGGTGGCAACATAATTCAGTTATCAGTATTCAGTTATCAGTTGACTCTGGAGTCTGGACGGTTTGACTACGCTCACCGTCAACTCTTAACTCTTGCAATTGCTTTTCAAGTTGCTCAATGCGAGAGAGCAGAGAACGAATCATGTTGGCTTCGACATCAGGAAGTTTGCCATGTTCTAGGGGAGAAAGGCTATCTTTGGGTTTGCGGGATATAATTCGTCCGGGAATTCCCACTACAGTGGAATCTGGCGGAACATCGCGCAGCACAACCGAGCCTGCACCCACACGGACGCGATCGCCAATTTGAATATTTCCCAAAACCTTCGCACCTGCCCCCACTACGACGTTATTGCCTAAAGTAGGATGGCGCTTACCACTTTCTTTGCCAGTGCCACCAAGGGTAACACCCTGATAAATGAGCGCGTAGTCCCCTACTATAGCAGTTTCCCCAATGACTACACCCATGCCGTGGTCAATAAACACAGACTTTCCGATTTTTGCACCAGGGTGAATTTCAATACCTGTCAGAAATCTTCCTATGTGAGAAATCAACCGAGGGAAGAATATCACTCCCCGATAATGCAACCAGTGAGCCAGACGATGCAAACAAATAGCGTGCAATCCGGGATAGCAAAATACTACCTCTAGCCAATTACGTGCTGCTGGATCGCGCTCAAAAATGATGCGAAAATCACTCAATAATGGCTCAAAAAAACTGCCAGAGAGTAAATTTTTCAGCAGGGAGGTATTTTTAGAATCCGCTTTCTTTACGAGTTGGGGATTCCTGACACTATTTAATATCTGTTGCATCGGTACTATCTGGTGAAAAGAGCCATGTGTTATTTTTATGCTTATATCAGGCATCTCTCAACGGGATAGTAAATCTGATGTCTATTGGATTTATTGGATTGATTAAGACTGTACTCAAACCCCCAAATCATGATTTAAGCTAAATTTAAAATTTCTGTCGGGTTAGGGGTGCTAGCTTTTTATAGTGGGGGTACTGGTGTTTTTGGGGTAGAGGATAAAGCATTTGTGTACTCGCAACAAAACCCTTTACAGCTAAACCTTTATCGTTGTTTAGCTCAGATATTTTGAGATATATTAAGCTGTACTCAGATATGCATAAAATGAGGTAAACGCGGCGACAAACGCAATATCTGTATATGCAATTACGTTTCTTATTTTAGGATTTTGCTAGTTGAAAAACCTAATTTCTTTATTTTGTCTTAGGATTTGTTGTCTGTAAAGCTCTATACTTTTTATATTGACTTAATTGCTAGTATTAGTGTTTCTAGTGACGAGTTTCGACTCCGCTCAACTCTCGACCACTCAGTTGGTTGAGCGCAGTCAGTTGGTTGAGCGCAGTCAGTTGGTTGAGCGCAGTCAGTTGGTTGAGCGCAGTCAGTTGGTTGAGCGCAGTCAGTTGGTTGAGCGCAGTCAGTTGGTTGAGCGCAGTCGAAACCAACGCCAGTATTATTACAGAAATAATTCTAGATTCTAGTGGCAATATTTGCTAAGTGTATGATGTCCAGAAGAGGATGCGATGTCTACGACGGACTACACCTACGCACATTTGGAACTAATTTTCAGCGATAAAACTTAAATTTATCGCATCCTTTGCGGAATTTACCCAAAAAAACTTGTGTTTAGGCGATAATAAACACAATTCTCAATAGATGCCCAAGTTATGACCTGCTGCCTAAATCCAGCTTGCCACAACCCATCCCATCCCGATGGTGTCAACTTTTGCTCTAACTGTGGCATTCCCTTAATAGTATTGAGAAACCGCTATCGTCCAATTAAAACATTAGGTGGTGGGGGATTTGGTAAAACTTATTTAGCAGAAGATGTAGACAAACTTAATGAGCATTGTGTCATCAAACAATTTGCACCGCAAGTCCAGGGAACAGCATCACTCAACAAAGCCACCGAACTATTTGAACAAGAAGCCAAGCGACTGCAACAGTTAGGCAGACATCCCCAAATCCCCACACTGTTAGCCTATTTTAACGAAGATAATCGCCTGTATTTAGTCCAAGAATTTATCGCCGGGCAGAATTTATTAGTTGAATTACAACAGCAGGGAATTTTCAACCAGCAAAAAATCAAAGAATTATTACTCGATTTATTAGAAATTCTCAAAACAGTTCATCAACAGCAAGTCATTCACCGCGATATCAAACCAGAAAATATCATTCGTCATAGCGATGGCAAGTTGGTACTGATTGACTTTGGTGCATCTAAGCAATTAACAGCCACAGTGATGACTAACCCAGGAACAACCATTGGTTCCTTTGGTTATGCGCCACTGGAACAAATGCAGGGTGGTGAAGCTTACCCAGCCAGCGATTTATATAGCGTCGGTGCAACATGCTTTCACCTGTTGAGTGGAATTCACCCTTGGGAATTGTGGAAACGACAAGGTTATGGCTGGGTTGGAAGTTGGCGACAACATTTACCGCAACCAGTCAGTCAAGAATTGGGGCAAATACTGGATAAGTTACTGCACGAAGAACATCAGCAACGTTATCAGTCGGCGACGGAAGTTTTACAAGATTTAAATCCACCACCGCCACCAGTACCCCTAACCCAGCCAGTAATTACGACTCCACCATCACCAGTTTCCCCAACCCAGCCAGTAATTGTCAAACCAGCATCACCGCCACCTCCGGCAAAAATTTCACCATTACAACCAACTCCCGCACCCACTCCATCGTCAAAGCAACCGAATAAACAATCTTTGTGGGGTTTCATCATTTTGTGTGGTGGATTAACAGGATTTTGGATTTGGCAATCTAGCCTTTCTGGATATCAAGATTCACCATCACTGACTCAAACTTTCAAACCAACACCACAATTAAGTAATTCTCCTCAACCTAGTCTCACCCCTGCAAGTATCTCAGAAGTAACCCTAGCTAATACGCTGCAAGGGCATTCCAACGAGGTTAATTCCCTCGCCATCAGCCCGGATGGCAAAACCCTTGCCAGTGGTAGTTTTGACAACACCATCAAACTGTGGAATCTCGCAACCGGAGAGCAAATCCGCACTCTCACTGGGCATTCCAAATCACTTGAGTCTGTTGTCATCAGCCCAGATGGCAAAACCCTTGCCAGTAGTAGTCGTGACAACACCATCAAACTGTGGAATCTCGCAACCGGAGAGCAAATCCGCACCCTCATTGGGCATTCCAACGAGGTTCTTTCCGTCGCCATCAGCCCAGATGGCAAAACCCTTGCCAGTGGTAGTCGTGACAACACCATCAAACTGTGGAATCTAGCAACCGGAGAGCAAATCCGCACCCTTACAGGAGATTCCGAATCGGTTAATTCTGTTGCCATCAGCCCAAATGGCAAAACCCTTGTCAGTGGTAGTTTTGACAGTGATAGTTTTGACACCATTAAACTATGGAATCTGGCAACCGGAGAGCAAATCCGCACCCTCACTAGTAATTCTAGATTGGTTTATTCCGTCGCCATCAGTCCAGATGGCAAAACCCTTGCCAGTGGTAGTTTTGACAACATCCAACTATGGAATCTAGCCACAGGAGAGCAAATCCGCACCCTCACTGGCCATTCCGAATCGGTTTATTCCGTCGCTATCAGCCCAAATGGCAAAACCCTTGCCAGTGGTAGTGGTGACAAGACCATCAAACTGTGGAATCTCGCAACCGGAGAAGAAATACGCACCCTTACCGGGCATTCCAGCTTGGTTCTTTCCGTCGCCATCAGCCCAGATGGCAAAACCCTTGTCAGTGGGAGTAGTGACAAAACCATCAAAATTTGGTGGCTAGAGTAGCGTTAGCGGTAGCGGGGCGATGAGCCGCGTGCTGAGTTAGCAGTTTTGAATATTTAGCTAGATTAGGATTTCTATAGCAATTGACAATGTTTTAATCTCGTGTTTCTTCAAAAGGATTAAAAACCACAATCTCTATCCCATCAAAATCTTTTTCATTACGAGTCACTAAAGTATAGTTGTAATATTTTGTTGTAGCAGCAATAAGCGAATCTAAAGGAGGTAACTTTCGCCCCTTTTTCTCTAACTCTCCTACCAGCTCACCCCATAACAATATTACAGATAAATCTAAGGATAAAATTCTCCCCTCGAACTGCACAAGTAATTCATTCTCAAACCAATCTTGAATATTCTTTTTTCGCAATGATTCAGGTAGTTTTTCAATTCCCTTTCTAATTTCACCAATGGTGATTACACTCAAAAAAGTTCGTTTCGCATCTACACCTTTCAACCACCCGATTACCTTTTGATTTGGCTGGACAGATATCAATTCAGAAATAATATTTGTATCTAAAATATAGTTCATAATTCTAGTTGGCGGTTGTCAAGTTCTCCTTGACGTTCTAAATCTATATCCACACCAAATAGAGGAGAATTTTGGAATAATTCAACTAAATTTTTCGATTCTGTTTTGGGGTATTGCTTTTCTATTTGTCTAGTCAAATAATGGATTAATTGTATCTTTTCTTCTCTGCTTAAATTATCAATTTCTTTTAATAACATCTTCACGGGTAAATTGCTCATTTTAATATTCCTATTAATAAACAGATTTATTTACCGCTAATTATAGCATTACCAATTAGGATATATAATGTTTTCTTCAGAGTCGGCGTATTAGTATAATTTACTCAGATGAATTAGGCAAAGTTACTTTAATTCCTGGCGAACAGGTATTGCGAGAGCTACGTTCTCGGAGTAAGTAATGGCGTATGATTTTCATCCCGATGCCAAACAGGAATTAGATGATGCCGTTGCTTACGATGACAATATCAGCCGCGAGACGAGAGGCAAATTGGTACAAACTTAAGTTTATGATTCTTTCTCTACAATCCCAATCCTGTAGCCTAAAACATCTAAAAACTCAATTAAAGCCAAAATTTCCTGGCCACCAGTTTCTACAAGCAATTTATCCAACTTTTCAAAATGCTGTTGTCCAACCTCTGAAAAATCACCTAATTGTTTTCTTGCTTCTACAACTTCTTCTAGTGTCAATCGCAATAAATTTGCATCATATCCTTCTTCATCCAATTCCAACATGACGCTAATATAACCAGCAGCACGTTCTGGGTTTTTTAAAGATTCAATTAAATATTCTCGATAATGCCTACTTCTTTGGGTTTTGACTTCGCTCATAATCTCTCCAATATTCCTTTGCTTTCTCAATATCTTCGTCTTGAGTGTTTTTTATACCACCACACAAAAGGAGTATAATTAAGTTTCCATCTTGTCCAAAATATACGCGATAACCTGGCCCGTATTGAATTCTTAGCTCAAAAACACCCTCACCAACTGATTTATAATCTCCTAAATTCCCGGACTGTACTCTTGTAAGTCTTTTCTCTATTTTATCTATTGCCCTATTATCTCGCAAAGAATCAAGCCAGTTAGCAAAAGGTTCTTTTCCTTGTTCTGTTATATAGTTTTTAATTTCCCGTGGCTGCGCTTCCATACCTGAGTTTGGTATATTTTGTCCCCATTTCGATAATTTTACGATCATACTTCGTCTGAGACATCGTAGCGCGATGCCTGCGGCGGTAAACTACGCAAATTGGCACGGATTTGAGCCATTGTAGTTGAACCATCAACTACTTTACCCTCTTGGGACGCTTCCAATCCAATACGCGCTTCCATCTGAAGCTCTCCCAGTCGTCCTTGATATATGTCTTCTTCTTGCTGTTCTAGTAGTTTTATTCCTGCAACAATAACGTCAACGGCATTATGATATTTACCGCTCTTTAGTTGGCGTTGTAGCAGGGCTTCTACCTCTGGTGGCAAAAAGATTTGCATGGAATTTTTTCAGAGTCAGGATTAACTCCATTGTAAGCGGTAAGCGCAGAACAGCAAAAATCGTCTTAAAATTAAAGGAACTAAAATCTTTATTCACGCAAATCATGACTGACCAAGAACTCAAGCAACTGATTGAAAGTAATGCCAGAACTGCTCAAGCAATGCTTGATTCTATGGTAGAAGCAAGGCTAGAACGGGAAGAATTGCGCGAGGGTATACAAGAACTTCGGTCAGGGTTTACACGATTAGAAGATATTGTTGCTAGGTTAACTACTGTTCAAGAGGGTATGACTAACTTGTTGGCATCCCTAGACAATGACCGTCCTACTATTTTGAAAAAGCTGAATACAATTGAGAATAAAGTTGATAGGTTACTAGAAAAAAGTGAAGATAGTAATCTATAAATACCGTCAATTACAAACAGAAAAAGTAATTTAAACTGAAATTAAGATTATTTACTCTGGGAAAAAATATGGCTAACACCTATGACGATGCCATCAGAGAGCAGCACATTTTGATAGTTGCAGTCATGCATCTTCAGCGTCAGCCAAATTACCGGACTAATAAAATCTGATATGAGATAGTTCGTTTTTGTCAATTTAATTATCCTTAAGATTCATTTTCCTCGTGGCTATTTCCTGCATCAATTCTCTGTCTAATCGCTTCTTCAATTATGTGATGATTTTCTTCTATTGGTTGACCGTCTTCAGTAAACATTGACGGATATATAATTGCTTGAGAGTCAGGAGTACGCCGACTAAATAGAATTTCCAAAGCTTCTATATCTTCTCGATGAGCAAGCACATACGCTCTTAATTCTTTTGTGGACATTTGGGCAAAATTAGGTTTCATTGATAAATCTCCAAGTTCCATCATGAAATACAAGGATTTGCAGTTCATCACCTGCTAAAATAAACACATTGCCAGTTATGTCGCTAAAACGAAATAGCTGAATATCCCGGTAGAAATTAGATAAATACTGGCAAATAATAATACACATAAGTGCTTGCCGGGTTGTAGGATATATAGTGTTTTCCTCAATTGTGACATAAATAATATAAGTCCTACAGTGACACAAAAACCGAAGGTGAAAACCGACAGCATATTTTATCGCCTATTTCAAGAACTCCCCAGCATCTTTTTTGAACGAAAATGAGTCCTAAGGAGATAGAAGCAATGTTTGGCTTAAGTGAATTGAAGCAGACGCGGGTTTATCAAGAAGCTAAAGAAGAAGGTGAGCAAGCAGCAAAATTAAAAGCTGTACCTAAACTATTAGCATTGGGTTTAACTCCCGAACAAATAGCACAGGCTTTAGAATTAGATGTTGTACAAGTCCAAGAAGTAGCACAACAAGAGCGATAACTTCTCTTCTCTACGAAAGGCTGCGCCCTAAGCGTAGCTATGCCGCAGGCTTTACGAGACGCTACGCGTAGCTTGCTTAAGAGTAGGGGTACGTTAAACTGCGCTAACGCCAGAATAATTAGCGCGATGCCTGCGGCGGTAGACTACGCAAATTACCACGAATTTGAGCCATTGCAGTTGAGCCATCAACTACCTTACCCTCTTGGGACGCTTGAAGTCCAATGCGTGCTTCTATCTGAAGTTCTTCCAGTCGTCCTTGATATATGTCCTCTTCTTGCTGTTCTAGTAGTTTTATGCCTGCGACAATAACTTCAACCGCGTTATGATACTTACCGCTATTTAGTTGTCGTTGTAGCAGCGCTTCTACCTCTGGTGGTAAAAATATTTGCATGGGATTTTTTCATAATATAGGACTTATATTTGATTTTTGAACAGATACGTAGTGGACTGACAAGCCTAAAATGATGCAAAAAATTTTCTTGTGGTGCGGGCATCTTGCCCGCTAATTAGAACGGGCAAGATGCCCGTACTACAAAAGATTGCTAATACACAAAATTAGCTTAGACACACCACTACACATACTGAGATTTTTTCAGATATCAAATCGGATTCCTATAGTTAGGATTAAATCCCATTTTAAGCAGTAAGCGCAGAACAATGCTGTTGCTTACTATGACAATATCAGCCGCGAGACGAGAAATTGGTACAAACTTAAGTTTATTATTCTTTCTCTACAATCCCAATCCTTTTAAAGGCAAAGCTAACACGAACCCATTCAAAGCATCACCCATAGATGCAATTTACCGTCACGCACCAAAAGTTTCATTTGTGCGATCCTTGCAGCAAAAAATCCCATTTGAAAATTAACGCGATCGCCATCTAAACTAGAAATATCAGCAAAACCCCATACTTGGAGGTGCAGCCGTGGTACAACAAGTCACACCAGAAACCAACTTCGAGGTCATCTACCCGGAAAGCGACGGACAGCCAATGGCGGATAATACAGAACAATTTACATGGATTGTCAAAATTAAGGAAAATCTAGAAATTCTCTTTGCATCACAAGCGGATGTATTTATCGCTGGAGATTTGTTTTGGTATCCAGTGCAAGGCAACCCTAATATTAAACAAGCACCCGATACAATGGTAGTCCTTGGCAGACCAAAGGGAAAACGGGGTTCCTATTTACAGTGGGCTGAAGATAATGTTCCCCCACAAGTGGTATTTGAAATCCTATCGCCTGGCAACACTCTCAAAGAAATGACCAAAAAGTTGCAGTTTTACCAGGGTTATGGCGTTGAAGAATATTATATTTACGATCCGGCTAAGAACGATTTAAATGGCTTGATCCGTTCTGGGGATAGTTTTGAAGTCATCGAAGAGATGAATGATTGGGTAAGTCCGCGTTTGGGTATCCGCTTTCAACTGACATCAGATACCCTGGAAATTTTCTCACCCGCAGGACAAAAGTTTTTGACACCCGTAGAAATGGACGCTTTACGAGAACAGGAACGTCAACGCGCCGAACAGGAACGCCAGCGTGCAGAACAGGAACGCCAGCGTGCAGAACAGGAACGCCAAGCCAAGGAGGTGGCTTTGGAAGAATTAGCAAAAGAGCGCGATCGCTATCACGAATTGTTAGCTAAACTCCAAGAACAGGGAATTAACACAGAGAATTTGTAACTGGCGATGATGTTCAGCTAGTCACAGGGATGTCTACGACGGGCTGCGCCAACGCAATCTTACCCACTGCTCGTTCTGTTTCACTATAAGCATGAGCTGCAGCTAGTTCTGGTAAAGGGAATGTGCGGTCAATTACAGGTCTGATTTTACCCGCCTCGATTAACTCTTTGAGATAAATTAAATCTGGACTATTCGGCTTTTCTACAACCAATTTAACTTTTTGACCAGGAATAAAAGCTGTTAACACACTCTGTACCAGACTTTCGGGACTGGGGAGGGTGGTGATATAAACGCCGTTGGCTTTTAAAACTCGTTTAGCTTCAGTAGGCGATCGCTTCCCTACCACATCAAAAATCATGTCATACTTTGTCGTTCCCTGGGTGAAATCTTGCTGCGTGTAGTCAATAACCTGATCAGCTCCCAAAGATTTCACAAACTCCAGATTTTTTGTACTGCTCACCCCCGTTACCTCTGCTCCCAACGCCTTGGCTATTTGCACTGCAAAAATGCCCACACCGCCAGATGCGCCATTGATTAAAACAGCTTGTCCTGATTGGATATTACCTTGGTCACGCAACCCTTGCAGCGCCGTCAATGCGGCTAAGGGGACAACAGCCGCTTCTTGATAATTCAAATTTGTGGGTTTGGGAGCCGCCAAATTCTCTGGAATGGTCGTGAATTCTGCATAAGCGCCCCCAGGAAAGCTAGTACTCCCATAGATTGAATCTCCTGCTTTAAAACGCGTCACACCAGAGCCAACCTCTACAACCTCTCCCGCTAAATCAAATCCCAAAATCAACGGGAAGCGATAACCCGTAATTAATTGCAACATCCCCTTGCGGATTTTCCAATCAATAGGATTCACGCTACTAGCATGAATTTTCACCAGTAATTGCATTGGCTGAAGCTTTGGCTGCTCCACGTCTTCGTATTGCAACACATCGGGGGTTCCATATCGACGGATAACGACTGCTTTCATAGCATTCCTCCTGCTACCCTGACTGCTTGACTGAGCGAAGAAAGCCTATTTCCCGCATTTCTCACAAGTGAGGAAAAAACACTTGGATTAGCTAGATTTAGGATAATTTAATTGATACGTCATCAAAATACGTCCAGAGCGTGGGTAACTCAACGTAAAAAACGAAATAATTAAAG
>JAHHHF010000071.1 GCA_019359495.1 Goleter apudmare HA4340-LM2 | reverse complement strand
GTGAAACGCTGCTGCGGCCACGATAGTTTAGGGGTAGCCCTACGCCAAAATAGCTCGATGCCAGGTTTATTACTACAACAACACAACAAACCCCTCTCATTCACATGAAAGGGGTTTCTTGTTTATCGTCTATTTACTATTTTCTTGAATTACGAATTTAATATACCTTAATTGGCTATTACAAAGCCACAGATTTATCAAGTTTGCATTTGAATAATTGGCGTCGCAGAATATACAGATGAATTCGCCGCCGCCAAGCAATCAATTTTTAGTTTATCTGCAATATCAACACAGGTATCCTCCCCTAGGTGCAGGTCGTCTATCCTGGAATATCTATCCTAAAGGTGTGCCTAGTAGCTAGTGGAGAAAATTCGTGGAATTTTTATCCGATACCGTTGTACTATCACGGATGCAGTTTGCCCTAACGGCAATTTTCCATATCCTTTGGCCTGTATTGACTACTGGTATGGGAATATATCTAGTGATTGTTGAGGGAATATGGCTGAAGACTCGGAATCCAGACTACTACTACCATGCTCGCTTTTGGTCAAAGTTATACGTCTTGAATTTTGGGATTGGTGTAGCAACAGGTATCCCCATGGAATTTCAGTTTGGCACAAATTGGGCGCCATTCTCAGAAGCAGTGGGTAATTTCTTTGGGAGCGTTATTGGCTTTGAGGCTTCTTGGGCATTCATGCTAGAAGCTGCTTTTTTAGGCATTATGTTATTTGGCTGGGAGCGTGTAAATCCAGCTATTCACTATCTTTCAACAATTCTGGTGGCTGTGGGGGCGAACCTCTCAACTGTGTGGATTTTGACAGCTAATTCCTGGATGCAAACTCCTTCAGGAGGGGAACTTGTCAATGGCAAGTTTATTGTCAACGACTACTTTCAGGCAATGTTTAACCCGTTTATGTTGAACAGTGTGCTGCATATGTTCTTCGCAACCCTGGAGACTTCATTATTTGTCATTGGTGGAATTAGCGCTTGGTATATTCTCCAAGAACGCTATCCAGCTTTTTTTTCTCAGTCTTTAAAAATAGTCTTAGCAGCAGCCATCTTGGTAGCCCCCTTACAAATCTACATCGGGCATTGGAGTGGTGAACAAGTCTATCACTATCAACCCACGAAACTGGCGGCAATGGAGGCACAGTGGGAAAGTACACCTGCGGGACAGCCTGCTGATTGGAGTCTGATGGCTATACCCAATGAAAAGGCTCAAAAAAATGACTGGGAAATCACCATTCCCAATGGTTTAGGATACATTTTGGAGTTTAAGAAGAATCTTTCCCAACCAGTACAAGGCTTGAGAGATTGGAAACCGGAGAATCGTCCTCATCTGGTGGGTTTGATTTACTACGCCTTCCGTACAATGATTGCTATTGGCTTTTTCTTGGCAGGATTAGTGTTGTTGACTACACTGCAATGGTTTCGTGGACAACTCTCCTCAGAGAATATTACCCAGCAGCGTTGGCTAATGCGTATTTGGGTATTTGCGGCTCCTCTAGGATACATCGCTGTTGAGTCAGGCTGGATTGTACGTTGTGTGGGACGACAGCCGTGGACGCTTTATGGACAGATACGCACGGTTGATGCTGCGTCTCATCTACCTGCTAGTAATGTCTTAGCTTCTTTAACTGGCTTTGCCACAGTCTACGCCTTTTTATTTATCACCATTTTGTACTTTGGTAGCCGCATTCTTCGTAGAGGCCCCAATTTCGATTTGCCAGTACCGGGTATGGCAATTACTGAACCCGCAATCGATACTAAGCCTGGAGAATTTGTACCTGATGAACGTCCTGTGGAAGCACAACAGTAAAAAATTCAAATCTTACAACAGGGTGTGTTAGGGCTTTAGCCTAGCGCACCTTACTTCTTATACCAATTTAAATAGGATTTGCGACAGATTGATGGGTGCTCAGGGCGTAGCTTGCTTCTCCGACAGGAGTACAACCACCCTTCCTCCGGAGAACTCGCAGAGTAGGCTCCGCTTACGCCCCTACAAATTATCTGCAAGATTCTTTTTTCAAATTGGTATTAATTACGAATTATCCACTAGTCTAACAGCAGATTTTATGGAAACCCTCAAGTATTTTCTCCCTGAAGTATGGTTTGTAATTTTAGCTCTCTTTTTATATCTTTATGTTGTGCTTGATGGGTTTGACTTGGGCGTGGGGATATTGTCACTCACTTCCTCTGATGAGGAACGGCGCAGCATATTGATGACTAGTTTGAGCAACATTTGGGATGCTAATGAAACCTGGCTAGTTCTGATGGCAGGGGGTCTTTTTGGTGCATTTCCTCTAGCTTATGCCACGATTTTAAATGCCTTGTACTTCCCCATATTCATTATGATATTTGGTTTTATCTTTCGGGCTGTGGCATTTGAGTTTCGTGAATTAGCAAACCGCAAAATATTTTGGAATTTTGCCTTTGGAGCCGGAAGTTTTATAGCAGCACTGGGACAAGGTTTCACCCTAGGTGAAGTACTAGATGGTATTGCAGTTGATGAGGAGGGTCACTTTTTTGGTACAAGTTGGGATTGGTTGAGCTTGCCATCATTTTTAGTGGCTTTAACGTTAATTCAAGGATATGTGCTGATTGGTTCCACTTATCTGGTTTGGAAAACAACTGGAGAGTTACAGGAAGCTCATTATAAAACGGCTAAACTTGCAACATGGACAACTTTGCTGGGAGCTATTTTCATTACAATCAGTACGCCGATATTTTATGAAAGTTTTAGATTGCGTTTGTTTCACCAGCCACAAGTTTACATTTTTTCTGTGATTCCTGTGTTGGCATTGCTATTGATATGGCGACTTATAATTAGTCTGAATCGTAGAGAAGAAAGAACCCCTTTTATTTGGACAATTCTCTTATTTACACTGACCTTTATCGGCTTAGGATTGGTTGTTTTTCCCTATATTGTACCGCCGAATATTACTATCTATCAAGCATCTGCTGACCCTAGCTCACTTGTGATTATGCTCATCTTTATCGGCTTTATTATCCCGGTAATGCTGTTTTACAACCTCTATCAGTACATTGTTTTTCGAGGTAAGGTGGCTGGCAATAACTATGGGGAATCGGCAACTGAAGAATAGATTATCTGCATCAAGTATGAGCATTCTTGAGCTAAATTATAGGTTCAAATTTCATGCAAGATGGCTTGTTGTATTAGTTCATAAATATTAAGTATTCCTCATTAGCTCGACTTTCATTTCTTTGGGGGGATTTCTCACATGAGTGAGAGGTTACTAGACTGAGGTGAAGATTACAAATGATTAACCATGCAGTTAAAGACGATTGATCAACAGGTGGTAGTCGTCGTTGGGGCTTCTAGTGGCATTGGGCGTGAGACAGCACTGAAGTTTGCTCAACGTGGTGCAAAGGTTGTAGTTTCTGCACGCAGCGAACCAGGTTTGAAGTCTCTGGTAGAAGAGATTCAAGGTTTGGGAGGTGATGCCATTTATGTGATTGCAGATGTGAGCAATTTTTTACAAGTCAAGGCGATCGCTGATCAAGCTGTGGCAGAATATGGACGATTGGATACTTGGGTAAATGCTGCGGCTACGGGTGTGATTGCACCTTTTGAGAAAATCACCCCAGAGGAGTTTGGAAGAGTGGTTGATGTCACTTTGATGGGACAAGTGTATGGCGCAATGGCTGCACTGCCCTATCTCAAACAGCAGGGACGCGGGGCGTTAATTTTGATTTCCTCAATGGAGGGTAGGCGTAGTTTGCCTTTACAAAGTCCTTATTCGGCTGCCAAACATGGTGTAGAAGGTTTTGTAGAAGCATTGCGTGTCGAAATCCAACACGAAAAATGGCCGATTAGTGTGACTTCCATACTACCTTCGACGATTAACACTCCTTACTACAATAAGATTCGCAGCAAATTGGGGGTGAAACCTACGGGGATTCCCCCCTATTATCAACCCGGCATTGTAGCTGATGCCATTCTCTATGCTGCCGAAAACCCGACACGGGATTTTGTGGTTGGAGATGCGGGTAAGGTATTGGATCTACTGCAACGCATTTCTCCTCCTTTAGTTGATTCTCTGTTATCAGCGATCGCTTTTACAGGACAACGCACCAATGAACCGAAACCAGAAGACGCACCAGATAACCTTTATGAACCAGTTTCTGTTTATGACAAAGTTGAGGGTGATTTTAAGAATTTAACAGTACCTACGTTTTTAGATTGGTTGGATCAAAATCCACCACTAAAGTGGGGTGCTTTGGCATTTGTGGCATTAGGTATTGCAGGAATGCTCAGTGGTGGGCGTGATCAAAATAATGCTTGAGGTTCCATCAAACTAATATAATTTATCTTGAAAAAGCCCTCACCCATATATTAGAGATGGGTGGGGGCTTTTGTGAGTATGAACGTAACTATGATGGTGTGCCAAAAAGGCAAATATTGCGATCGCTAATTTGGTTGCTGGACTTAGGGGCGATCGTTTACGCTATTGTATTAGCCCTGAAATTTACTCTTGAGTAAGGGGATTAGGGTAGAAGAAATTTACCCTATACCGAGTTCCCCATACCCCACAAGTTGTCATGACTGAGTTTGAACGCTATCTTTTTGACCTACAAGGATTCTTAATTATTGAAAATGCTCTCGACAGTGAGCAGATTCTAGCTCTTCAAACACTTTTAGATCAGCAAATTACACTCCATGATGCAGTAGACAAGCCATTCTTGCGTTTTGATAGTTTACTACCTTGGGGACAGCCGTTTCGGGATTTAATTGATCATCCAGCTATCGCTCCCTATCTTGATGAATTGCTAGGAGAAAAATTTCGTCTAGATCATGATTATGTCCACATCATTCGCCAAGGACTAGGGCCCATTGGGGCTGAGTTGCATGGTGGTGGCACACCTTATGACCCTTGTCAGTATTACCTGTTCAATAATGGCAGGATGTACAATGGCTTAACTGCTGTTGCTTATGAACTCAATGATGTACATCCTGGCGAAGGGGGATTTGGTTGTATTCCTGGTAGCCACAAGAGTAATCTACCTTTGCCAAAACAATGGCGTAATCTGGAATTTCCTGGCATTTGTGTCCAAGCAGTTACAGTCAAAGCAGGAAGTGCCATTATATTTACTGAGGCATTAACTCACGGTACTTTGCCTTGGCGAGGAACAAGCGATCGCCGTACACTCTTCTACAAGTATTCCCCATACCCATCAGCCTGGGCAAAATATTCCTATAATGTTGATGATTATCCTGATTTGACCCCATCGCAACGACAAATACTTAGTCAGCCAGGAGTTTATCCCTAGATGGTGGAACTTCTGTATGTTCTGTTTAATTTGTAACAATTGAGAAACTCTTGTTGCTCAAAGGAGTTATTAATCTAGTTTTAATGCATTAACTGGAACTTCATCCCAAGAATTGACAGTCCGCAATCGTGCTATCCAACCGGATGCTTTTTGATTCTCGCTTAAATTCTGCTGAAAGGAGTCATGACAATCTTTAGCTTGTGACTCATCACAAGAGGCAATACAAGCATGAATCATGCCCGACGGATCAATTTGCTCGTTTACCCAAATAGTCATAGCGTATCCCCTCGAAAAATTTAGCCAGAAAAGCAATTCGTCATTTTAGAATACTATTAAGGGGAAAAATCTCAAAATTCCTCCTTGCAGATACTTCTCAGTTAAGCTGACTAAATAATTACTAATTCGTAATACCCTGCGGGAAGCCGCTACGCGTCTACGTAATTCGTAATTAAAGAGGGTACGAGCAAGCACCAAATTAAAGATTTGGTGGACTTCAATCGTCAACATTGCGATGACACTCAGTGTTAACGACCATAAGGAGAGTTTATATATTTATATAATTTTTAGACGCACAGCAACTAATTAACTCCCCTGGTTGGATGAACCAGGAGTGTTAGTAAAAAGCAACTTCATCTTTACAAGCGCTGTAGCAGGTTTAAACCGTGGGTATCAGTGCCGCAAGTATTCAGCAAATTATACTCACTAGCGAGCCTTTGCACTTGTTCTGATTCCAACACACTTGGTTTCCAGGGGTTGGGGTTGTTGTAAGCGTAGAAGGTTTCTACGCCGTCGATACCGTGATCAGCTGCTGCAGGAATTAAGTCGAGATGCGATCGCTTATAACGTGCTGGATGAGCAAGTACTGCTAGTCCACCAGATGCATGAATAGCATCAATAATGTTGTTTGCCTGATATTCACTACCCGTAGCAATTTTTCTTTGCAGATAAGGTTTAATGTTGGGGTGTTCTGGCTCGAAAGCATAGGCCAAGATGTGGACTTCAATATCCAAAAGGTTGGCATTGATTTCTGCACCACTCCATAGGTGCGGAGTACTTGCACCCGGATTATTCCACTTCCAATCTTCTAGCCAAGCTTGTGCTGCTTGATAGCCGCCAATACTATGATGATCGGTGATGGCTAGCCCTTGTAGTCCGATGGCGATCGCTTGCTCCATTAAAGCATGTGGTTGCAATCTGCCATCTGAGTAGACAGTGTGCATATGAAAGTTAAATAACTTCGGACAACTTTGAGCATCAATATTTTGGAATACTTGCTTCAAAATCTCCGTAGAAGTAGCAGCCCGGGCAAAATTTACAACCATAACCCCCTCTGAGCAACAATACACTATTCTCAAATCGCCTACACACCACATTTCCTGATCGGATATCACCAGCACTTTCAAATAGTGTTGGCAGCTGTTGTTTCCGGTTTATCAGCGAATTTTTTCAATATGTTAAGACTACGTTAGCAAATCTCAACGGTGACTAACATGAGTATTTTCGATTGCTTGTATAACCTGAAGTAAAAAATATAGCCCAAAAAATCATTTAATGCATTGATAGCATTAGGACTACATCGTATATCAGTGCTGGGTTTCGGCAAATAGCAGACTCGATAAAGTCTTAAATAAGCACTATTTAAATGTATCTTTATTATCTATTAATTAAGTAATCCTACTAATTCACCAGAGCCAGGAATCACCTCACCGATCGCAAAAGCCGAAATATTTTCTGATTGAAAATGGCTAATTGTCTGTTCTGCCTGATGGGGTGGTACTAACACCACAAATCCAATCCCCATGTTGAAGGTATTATACATAGCTTCAGCACGCACAGTACCAGCTGCCGCTAACCATTGAAATAGAGGGGGAAGATACCAACTGTTGGAGTCAATTTTAATTGCTTGACTTGTTCCTAGACATCTGGGTAAATTTTCTGGCAAGCCACCGCCTGTGATGTGAGCCATCCCATGAATTTCTACGCCTGCTTGACGTGCCGCCAATACAGGTTTGACATAAATACGCGTTGGTTTCAAAAAAGCCTCTGCGATAGTTTCACCGCCTAATAATTCTGGGCGCTCATGCCAAGCAAATCCGCGATCGCTGACGATTTTTCGGACTAAACTTAAGCCATTGCTATGTACACCAGTGCTAGCCAAAGCGATCGCTACATCTCCTAGTTGCACTTGGGAACCATCCAGCATCTGGCTTTTTTCGACAATTCCCACACAAAAGCCAGCCAAGTCATACTCACCAACTTGGTAGAAACCAGGCATTTCGGCTGTTTCTCCCCCTAATAGGGCACAACCTGCCAATTTACAACCAGCAGCAATCCCTGCAACTACTTGAGTCAGCTGATCTTTGTCTAGGGCACTTGTAGCCACATAATCTAGAAAAAACAGTGGTTCTGCACCCGATGTTAATACGTCATTTACGCACATTGCCACTAAATCAATGCCAACAGTGTCGTGACGGTTGAGAATTTGAGCAATTTTTAGTTTTGTACCGACACCATCTGTCCCGGAAACCAACACCGGTTCTTGATAACCTCTTGGTAATTGAAAGCAACCACCGAAACCACCCAATCCACCAAGTACTTCCGGCCTAAAGGTACTATGAACCAAATTACGAATTTGATCTACAAAGGCTCGACCAGCTTCCACATCAACCCCAGCATCCCGATAATCCATTCCCTAATACACCGTTATCCATCTGCTACAAACTTAGGCTATCATCACTCTGGTGCTAGTTACCTGTTGTTTGTTGTTTGTGCTAGCAAATAACTAATGACTCTTAACCAATTAAAACACCTCATCTTCAATGCCGTGCCACCATTCTCCCAAATTTATCAAGTCCTGGTAAATATCTTCCAATTCTTCAGCGTAGACATCTGCTGAAATTGTCGCTCGACGTTCTTGTAGTTTTTTCAGGCGTAGTTGCACTAATAGCCAGGGTTTGGTAATACTATTTGTGGCTTCGAGGTATTGAGCTAGTTCTGTGCTATTCATATACTTTTTTGCATGATTCAAAATTGACAAAATTTCCTGCCTCTTACCTGCTTGCAGTTATTGACTGATTAATTAAACCAAGCAGCAAACTGAGAGAATTGCTAGCCGCCTGCATTAGTTTGCTTCTCAATCTGCAAATCAGGAACATCTGCACTTCTCTTTATCCACGATACCAAATCAAGAGGATGAGGCTGGGTGAAAACTTGATGGAAATTTATACCTCGAATTTCACGCTTTCTTCAGAAGTGAGCTAGTTTTTTGGCTCCTAGCAAGGCATCAGCCTCATTTATTAAAGACTTAACCAACTATCAATCGTTGGCTGAGTTATGCATACATTAGGAATCATACCCCTATTGGCGAAGATTTGGTAGCCATTGGCGATCGCTATCAGTTTCTGCCAAATTTTAGTGAAGTGCTAGAGGAAATGCCAGGGTGAACAACAGCAAACGCAAACATAGAAACAGTCGCATAACTTGAGGATTTTGCCGAAAATACCAAAAGCTCAAAGCTGATAGCAGATCAATTACTGCACGCCTTCATTCCCCTAGCAAATCATCAAAAATGGCGGAAATAAAAGTTTTTAACTAAAGTTTTTAACTTTTGACTTCCGCCCAGTAGTACTACGCTTTAGCTAAATTTGCAGCAGCGAAGTCCCAGTTGGCTAGTTGATCTAAGAAATTTTTAATGAATGCAGGACGAGCATTTCTGTAGTCGATGTAGTAGGCATGTTCCCAAACATCTAGGGTTAAGAGTGCTTTCTGTCCATGAGCTAGGGGGTTTTCCGCATTTGGTGTCTTGATCACCTTTAGCGTGCCACCATCATTAATCAGCCAAGCCCAACCACTACCGAATTGGGTTGCAGCAGCGTTAGAGAACTCTTCTTTGAATTTGTCAAAACTACCAAAATCTTGATCAATCTTGGCAGCCAATTCACCAGTGGGTGTACCACCACCTGCTGGCTTCAGGGAGTTCCAAAAGAAGGTGTGGTTCCAAACTTGAGCTGCGTTGTTGAAGATTCCCGCTTTAGAGGAATCTTTAAAGGAAATTTGGATTACTTCTTCTAGAGACTTATCGGCAAGTTCTGTACCATCGGTGAGCTTGTTAAGGTTGTCTACATAAGCTTTGTGATGCTTACCATAGTGATACTCGAAAGTCTCACCTTTCATGCCATACGGCTCTAGCGCATTAAAGTCGAAGGGTAAGGGGGGCTGTGTAAATGCCATTTTGTGAAATCCTCTCTTTAGCAGTTTCCAATTTGAAGCTCTTGCAGAAGCTTAGGAAATTACAGCTTTTGTATGTGTCAGCTTTACGTCCTTAAAACTTGGGACATAAAACTTAACATCGTCATTCTACTACTAAAGTGAAGATTCAGACAAAGTACTTTTATAATAAGCCAACTTGCGAGGAGTTAACGATTACAAATAAAAACAGCTAATAATTCATGACTAATAGCCCATAGCAAATCTTGAATTTGAGATTAAAAGTCTTGACCACAGAGATATTACAGGAACTTCAAATAATAAGCAGGTGTAGATTTAGTTTGCATAGATTTTAAGTGAGATAGTCAGAAAGAGGCAGTGCAATTATGGGGGTTTTTCTCCTGGTATCCTCATGTCCATCAGGCAGAACATAGAGAACTCCTGATGGTAAAATCTTGCTTGAATAAGTATTTAGGCACAAATGTTGAATGCTGATATAAAACTTTACATTTTTATTAAGACTAAGCCTAAAAAGCTGAAATTAGTCAACAAAACATAATCTCCTCAAACCAGTGAACATAACTGATTTTCTGACACATA